>JBDHAS010000047.1:0-21275 GCA_039588015.1 Gemmatimonadota bacterium
CGCGGCAACCTGACGCGCCTCGGCCTCGGCGCGAGCTTCGGCGATGCGGGCATCGCGTAGCACCTCAGCGTTCCGCTGACGGCCGATGGCCTCCAGGTAGCCCTGCTCGTCCGAGATGTTCTGGATCTGGAAGTAATCGAGAACGATGCCCAGGCCGCTCAGATCGGCGCGGGCCCGCTCGACGACTTCACCCGCCAGCTTGAGGCGTTGTGCGTTGGCCTCCTCCGGACTCACGGTGGCCACGACGCCGCGGAGTGCGCCCTCCAACACTTGCTGGGCAGTACGATCCACGGCATCGACCCCCTTGCCTAGGAATCGCTCCACCGCGTTCTCCAGCCCTTCCTCCTCGCGGCCAGCCAGCTTCACGTTGGCACGTCCTTCAATATTGACCGGAATCATCCCGCTGCAGAGGACCTTGGTCGGGTGGACATCGATCGTTCGCGTGGTAAGCGGCAGTCGCGTCACCGACTCGAGCAGCGGGCGCTTGAAGCCGCGGCCACCCCGGATGATGCGGTAACCCACCACCGTGCCATCCTTCAGGCGGCGCTTCCGCCCGGCCAGTATCACCACTTCGTTCGGCTGGCAGATGACGATATTCGACTTGATGAAGATAATCAGCAGGAATACCGCCAGAACTCCTAGTCCGAGTGCGATTCCGATGATCTGAGCTTGCTCCATGGCTTCTGTCCTCTCGGCCTTTTCTTTCTATCGTGCCGCTACACGTTGAAATAGAGGGTGAACTCGCCCGGGTGCGGCCGCAGACGGACGAAGTCGATTTCGTTCTCGCGCTTGAACTCGATGTAGTTCTCGATCAGATCGGGCGTGAAGACGTTGTCGCGCACGAGAAACTCGTTGTCCGCCTCCAACGCGTCGATCGATTCCTCCAGTGACGATGGCGTTCGCGCGATGCTTGCCCCCCGCTCGGTCTCGGCCAATTCGTAAATGTCCTCGTCGATGGGATCCGGAGGCACGATTTCGTTGCGGATCCCGTCTATTCCCGCCAGAAGGATAGAGGCGAAGGCGAGGTAGGGATTGGCCGACGGGTCCGGCGTGCGGAACTCGATCCGCTTGGCTTTCGCGGATGTCGCCATCATCGGCACTCGAATGCAGGCGCTGCGATTGCGCTGCGAGTAGGCAAGATTCATCGGCGCCTCGTAGCCCGGCACGAGACGTCGGTAGGAGTTCGTAGTCGGCGCACAAAAGGCGCACAGTGCCGGGGCGTGCTTAATAAGTCCACCGATGAAGTGAACCGCCGTATCGCTGAGGTCGGCATATCCGCCGGCGGCGTAGAAGAGATTCTCGCCGTTCTTGCTCAGGCTGAGGTTCACATGCATGCCCGAGCCGTTCTCCTGCAGCAGTGGCTTAGGCATGAAGGTGACGGTCTTGCCGTAGCGGTCGACGACGTTTTTCACGACGTATTTGTACTTGATCGCGGCATCGGCCTGCACCAACAAGGGTCCAAACCGGAAGCCGATCTCACACTGCCCGGCGGCGCCCACCTCGTGGTGGTGGAGTTCCGGTTCCAGTCCGGTGAGCTCCAGCACTTCCGAGATCTTGGAGCGCAGGTTGTTGTACTGGTCGACCGGTGGTGCCGCAAAGTAGGCCTGCTTGCGCGCCGCCTGGTGCCCCAGGCTTGGGCCGCCTTCGCCGCCCGTGCTCCAGAACGCGGCCGCGCTATTCAGGAAGTAATAGCCGTGCTGGGTTGCCTGGTCGTAGCGGACTTCGTCGAAGACGAAGAACTCGAGTTCGGGCCCGAAGTATGCCACGTCGGCTATTCCTTGCGAGCGTAGCAGCTTTTCAGCCCGGCGAGCGACGCCGCGCGGATCCCGGGAGTAGGGGCGGTAGCCGTCGGGATCGATGACGTCGCAGAAGACCGAGAGCGCCGGTACGTCGAAGACGGGATCCCGAAAAACAGAATTCGGGTCCGGCATCAGAATCATGTCGCTCTCATTGATCTTCTGGAACCCGCGAACCGACGAGCCGTCGAATCCGATCCCCTGCCGGAAGGTGTCCTCGTCGACGATATCGGTGGGAATCGTCAAGTGTTGCAGCGTGCCGAAAAGGTCGACGAACTTGAGATCGATGAATTTGATCTCTTGATCTTTGACTTGCTTCAGTACGTCGCGGGCGCTGACCTGGTCTCTCACAGCCATAGTCGCCCCTCGCTACAACGCTCGAGTGCCACGCTCGCCGGTCCAAATCTTCACGACGTCGTGGAGCTCTGTGACAAAGATCTTGCCGAAACCACCACTCGCCATTGCACCGCGACTGATAGCGTCGATTGTGGTTTCAAGCATAGCATCCTGAACGTTTACCTCGACCCGCATGCGGCGGAACAGCTCCACTTCGCGTTCCACACCTCTGTACATCCGCTGTTCCGTTTTGGGAGCCGTACCGAGGACGGAGATGGCTGTGAGGTGTCGGATCTCGGCATCGTACAGCGCCTGTTTCACCGCTGGAAGTTGTTCCGGTCGAAGATACACAACGACTTGCTTCATGTTCTCAATACCCCTCGGTCACTCCGTCGTGAAGATCACGAAGCCACTATACGATTCCATCCCGTGCTCATCCTGATCGAGGCCACGCAGCTCGGTCTCCTTCGAAACACGCAGACCGATTACGGCATCAATCAACTTGAACACGATCCACATGGCCAGGGCCGTGAAAGCGAGACAGGCGATCACGCCGAGCGCCTGGGTACCCAACTGGCCGAATCCACCACCATAGAAGAGTCCCTCGGTCGGCGCGCCCAGCAGCTCACGGCCAAACAAGCCTACCGCCAACGTGCCCCAGATGCCGCACAGACCGTGGACCGGAAAGGCACCCACCACATCATCGATCTGAAGCCGGTTCAGCCACTCGATTCCGTAGACGACGAGCACTCCCGCCACTACGCCGATAAAGATCGAACTGCCGTGGCTCACCACCGCGCAGCCCGCCGTGATCCCCACCAATCCCGCCAGGGCACCGTTCAGTGCGATGGTCAAGTCGGGCTTTCCATACTTTACCCAGGCGGTGACCATCGCGGCGATCGCTCCCACGGCCGGGGCCAAGGTCGTGTTCATTGCGATTCGCCCGACGACTCCGGGCTCTGCCATGCCCAGAGTGGAACCGGCATTGAAGCCGTACCAACCGAACCAGAGGATGAAGACGCCAATCATCACCAGCGGCAGATTATGTCCACTGATCACCCTCGGAGAACCGTCTTCCTTGAATCGTCCTATCCTTGGACCGAGCATCCACGCACCGATCAGCGCCGCTACGCCTCCCACGGCATGCACGACGGTCGAGCCCGCGAAGTCGTGGAAATTCAAATTGGACAGCCAGCCGCCGCCCCACACCCAGTGCCCTACAACGGGGTAGATGAATGCGGTTAACAGGAACGAGTAGCTCAGATAGGCGACGAACTTCATCCGCTCGGCCATCGCGCCGGACACAATGGTGGCCGCGGTGCCCGCGAAAACCGCCTGGAACAGCCAGAAGACCTCGGTGGGCAGCGTGCCCACCGACTCGCCCACGCCGAACATGAACCAGCCGTCGGAGCCCACCAGGAGCCCCTCCGTCCCGTACATGATGGCGTAGCCGAACATGTAGAATCCGAGCGCGGCGAAACAAAAATCCATCAGATTCTTCATCAGAACGTTGGCGGCGTTCTTCGACCGGATGAGTCCGGCCTCCACCATGCCAAACCCGGCCTGCATGAAGAAGACGAGGATCGCGGCGAGCAGTATCCAGAGCGTGTCCAAGGCGTCGAAGCCGGGATCGGCCGCCTGAGAAGCGTCCGCGGCCGCTGCGCTGGCGGATGCCAACGCTCCGAGCACGAGATCAACAGAGAATGAGCCCATCAGCAACTCCTATCAGCGCGACGCCGCCGCACACTCGCCGCCGTGAGCAGCTCCCCGGCGGCACGAGTCTAGCGACGGCGCTCGCGAGATCCGCGCATTATTCTCTCATTGGGTGGGCGTTGGGTTTATGATGTTGAGCCACATTCTGTGGCCGGCCTCAACCCGAGTCAAGGGACCAGCGTGCCGGACTAGAATCCATCCAAAGCTTCCGATTCAGATTCGAAAACGCTGAAGATCGTACTGAACCCGGAGATCTCGAACACCTCCCGTACCGTGTCGTTCAGCTGACAGATCCGCAGGCTGCCGCCCTCGGTGCCTAGTCGCTTGGCCGTAGCAAGCAATACACGCAGCCCTGCGCTGCTGATGTAGTCCAGTGCCTTGAAGTCAACGAGGATCTTCTTCACACCGCCGCCGATCAACCCGTCGAAGCGTTCCTGCGCCTCCGGCGCCGTGTTGGTGTCGAGGTTGCCCTCGAACCGCAATACAGTGACGGATCCGATTTCCTCCACCGAGATCTTCATTGGCACTCTCCAAATTGAATCGGATTATTCATCTTCACTCACGGGCGTCTTCAGATGTTTCGCCAGAATCACGACGTTCTTATCCGTCCGCCGATTGTAGTTGAATTCGTCCATGACATTCTGCACCAGGTGGATGCCCAAACCGCCAATCTGACGCTCCTCGATCGAGAGGCTCGTGTCGGGAGGACCGCCCTGGAATGGATTGAAGGGGATCCCATCGTCGGTGACGGTCACCGCGAGTCGATCCGACGACAGCTCGACCAAGATCTCTATTGCGTGCTCTTCGTCATCCTCGTACGCGTAAGAGATGACGTTGTTGAGCAGTTCGTCGAAGACGAGATTCATCGGGCGCCGCAAGTCGTCCAGCAGCCCGTGTTCCTTCGCGAATCCGTTGAACGAATCATTCACCCGCGCGATCTCGTTCAACTGGTTCGTGATGCGCAACTCGAGAACGCTTCGCTCCACGCCCTCAGGCACTCCGAAATACTCGACTGCAAGCACGGTGACATCGTCGGCCTGCACGGCCTCGGCCTGAAAGCGCCATACATCGTCCACGGTCACACTAACGACATCCTCGGCGGAAGCGTACTCGCGAGCACCGTAGAGTTTGACCAGTTGCTCCTCTTCGTAGAGCGCTTGCGATGGGTCCATCGCCTCCGTCACCCCGTCCGTGTAGACGAGCAACATGTCCCTTGGCGACAAGCTGATCCTGTCCTCCTGGTAGACCATGCCCTCCATGGCGCCGATCACGGGGCCGTGGCGCTTGTCGAGTCGCACCAGCGTTCCGTCCTTACGCTTCAGATACGGCGGGTTGTGGCCGGCGTTAGTATAGGCAAGCTGGCCTGTTGTCACGTCGAGGATGCCGAGGAAGATCGTCACGAACATGCACGATTCGTTGTGCCGGCCCACCTCGTCGTTTACGTGCGTCATTATGCTGGCGGGCGAATAGTCGTTCGATGCCCGGGACTTGATCAGCGTCTTGGTCACCGCCATGAACAGCGCCGCCGGCACGCCCTTCCCCGAGACATCGCCCACGCAAAAGCAGAATCTGTCCTCGTCGATCAGAAAGAAGTCGTAGAAGTCGCCGCCCACTTCGCGGGCGGGATGCAAGGCGGCGAACACCGAGAACTCATGCCGATGCGGGAAGGCCGGAAAGACGAGGGGAAGCATACTCATCTGGATGTCGCGGCCGATGTTCAGCTCGCTTTCCATCCGCTCCTTGGCAGAGGTCGTTCGTTTCAGGTTCTCGAACGACTCTTGCAGCTCGCGGTTCTTGACCTGAAGCTCCTCCATCAGCTCGTCTACACCCTTGCGCTGGAGGATAGCCTGCAGCCGGGCGACCTCGGCAGCGGCGGGCACCGCTGGAATACGTAGATCTTTCACCGCGAGCAGCCGGTGACGGCCGTCCGACCGAGGCGGTACCTCTATCGCATCGAAGAATCCGGCGAGCAGGTCCGCGCCCGGCACCGGGTCGAGCGCCTCGAACGTCAGACCCAAGCGGCTGGTGCCTCCGTCTTGCCAAAGGTCTAACGAGACCATCGGCTCGCCTGTTTCGCGCTGAAGCGATCGGCATACCTGCGAGGTCGCCGTCGCGAGGCGTGTGGCCGTAATGCTGTCGCCGGTCAGAGCCTCGACGACCTGTCGAACCTTGTCTCGGGCCTCGTTGACGCTGAGGGCGTGGCTGATGGACACGCTGCCGAGCCGAATCAACGTTCGTACCTCACAACCAGGCAAGTGGCGTCGTCATACGATCGGCCGAAACGCGAGACCAGCGTCTTGGCGATGGCCGCCGCCCGCTCATAGCGAAGCTGTGGATAGTCGTCCACCTCGAAATTCGTGCGGAGCCCGTCCGTGTAGAGGGCGAGCACATCGTCTTTCGCGAGCCGTAGACTTTGCTCGCGAGGCGTCCGGAGCGTCTCTCCGACATTACCGTCGGCCGAAAAGAGGCGAGCTTCCTGTGAGCCGAGCCGCCGGATCACGGTGTTGCCCACGCCGGCATATCGTACCTCGCCCGAGTCGATCTCGAGAGTTGCCAGCCCGACCGCGGCGCCCCGCCCGCCCTTTAGCACTTCGTGCAGTCGCTTCATCGTTTCGGTCAAATCCGGAGTCCAGGATCCGACCAAAAACTTTCTTGCCTCGACCGCAACGACATGGGCTTCGGGCCCGTGTCCCACGATGTCGGCGATGGCCAAGAACAGAAGGCCTTCATGCTCGATGACGAGGCCGAAGTCGCCGCTGACTCTTTCCCCAAGGCACGGTCGCCCATAGACGGCGTAGTCCATGCTGCGACCGCGGACCTCGGGCCTCAACCGGACTGGCGAACCCTCGTCAGGCTCTGGATCCGTCTCTGCCTGTTCACGGCTCGGCCGCCGGGTCTCCTCGGTGCTCGTCCCAAGACGGCGCGGTTTCGGCTTGCCGGCTCTTGACCACTTCGTGATCGTGACGACCGTACCACGACCGGGGGCGGATTCGATCTCGAACTCGTCCATCATCCGCTTCACCCCGGGCAACCCCAGGCCCAGCGTGCCGCTGCTGCTGAAGTGATCGGCCATCGCCTGATCGATATCGGCGATGCCCGGCCCCCTGTCTTTCGCGGTTACTCGGACGCCGTGGTGCACGCCGTCCTGTCTCTTTTCGACCAGCACTTCGCCGGTCCCTGCGTACTTGAGAATATTGCGAGCCAACTCCGACACCGCCGTGCTAAGCATCGCGACGAGCGCGGCGTCGAAGCCGGCCGCTTTCGCCATCCGCCCAGCCTCCAGCACGGCGCGGGTCAAGTCTCTGTCATTCGCGATTCGGATTCTAATCGTCCGCTTGCTCCTCGTGATCACCATCGAGGGCGGCGCGATCATCGTCATCCTCTAGATCGCCGAGCTCACTGGGGTGCGCAGCTCCAGCTTCAGATAGCCGCTGCAGGAGGTCGAAGCCGTCATCAAGGTTGAACGCCGCCTCGATGCCCGCGGGGTCCACGCCAAGATCCATCAGCGACGAGATGACCCCGGGCCGCAGTCCCACGATCACCGGCCGGGCGCCCATGACCTCGGCCATCGAGAGCGTACGACGCAGCGCCTCGAAGTCGTCGGCGTCCATGATCTCGACGCCCGAAACATCGATGATCACCCCCGAAGCGCCCGTTTCGTGCAGATACTCCAGCAGGTCGACCCGAAACTGGCGGAGGATCTCGTCTCGCAAGTCGACCTGTACCGAGGCCACCACACAGTCGCGCGACAGTTGTAGCGGCACCCGTGGGACGGACGACGCCTCCATCGATCAGCAGGCCGGTGCAAAGGAGAGGTTCATCTTTCTGTCCTACTTCCGCTGGGTCGGTCGGCTCTCTTTGATCTCCATACCGACGCGCTGGAACGCATCAGCCAAAGCATCGCGCATCGTGGACGTCGTTTTCACGGTCCCGACATCTACGCCGAGCTCGACTATGGTCTGCGCGATTGCCGGCGAGACGCCGGAAATAGTCGATTCGCAGCCCATCAACTGAGTCGCTTTCGTGATCTTCACCAAGTGGTTGGCCACCGCGGTGTCGACAACTCCGACGCCGCTGATGTCCATGATGAAGATGCGCGCCTGCGTCTCCGCGATCTTGGCCAGCGTGGCGTTCATGATCTCACGAGCACGCTGCGAGTCGATGATCCCGACGATGGGTAGCAGAAGGATTCCGCTCCAGATCTGGGTGACGGGGGTCGACATCTCCATCAACGACTTTGCCTGCGCCGTCAGCCGCTCTTCGACGAGAGCGTTATAGGTGTCGACCACAATCGCGGTGTCGAGGTGGAGAAGCTTGGCCACGGACTCGAGCATCAGCGACTGATCGAATTCGGGTTTCTTGCTGCCGTTCAGGGTCTGTGAAAAGAGCTCGAGAAACATGTTCATGCCCGCGAAATACGTATTGAGCGGTAGGCCGATGCGGGCGTGAGCCTCACCGACCCGGCGACGCCGCTCCACGTACTCATCATTGACCTCGGCAGCCATGAAATCGTGCCAGTAGTGGTCCTGGAGTCGCTGAACCCGTTCGAGAGTATCCTGGTCGCTGAAGAAGTGCTCGTACTCCGGCTGTGTGCGGAGCCAAGCGTACCATTGGTCAACCATCTCCTGCATACCCGGCAACATCATCTCACCAAATGCTTTCACTCGAGCGAGGTCGTCGGGACCGATACGGTATATGTCCAGAAGATCCGTGGCGTTCAGGCCGTGATCGTGAGTATGACCAATCTGATCGTATCCGTGCATGTGCATCTCTCCACTAGGTTACAACAGTGTCCTTAGCGCGAGCCCTTGATATAGTCCATCGCCGTATCGATGCCGTGTCGTAGCGTCCGTTCGGAAGCGATCCCATCCAAGTGCAAGTCGTACTCAACGAGGCTCTTCGCGAGCTCCGGTTGCATGCCGGTGATGATCACACGCGCGCCAAGCAGGCGTGCCGCCTTCGCTACCCGCACTAGGCCGACGGCGACGCCCTCCTCAAGCCCCGGCACACCCGTCACGTCAAGGATCGCCACCCGCGCACCTGACTCGTGAAGGCCGTTCACCAGTCCTTCCCGTATGCGCTCGACGCGATTCTCGTCCAGATCGCCGACCAGCGGCATCACGGTGACCTCCTCGTGAAGCGGGATCAGCGGAGTCGAGAGCGCCTCGATCGCCGATTCCTGCCGGTCCACCAGCTCTTTCAACGACTGCCGCATCGCATCGAAGCTGCGCGCCAGGTCGCCGATTTCGTCTTGGCCATGGGTATCGACCTGAACTTCCAGCTCGCCGCGCGCTAATTCCGCTGCTCCGCGTGACAGGGCCTTGAGTGGTCGCGTGAGACTCTGCGAGAACGCGACGGCGACGATCACGAACAGAACGATCAAGATTCCCAACCAGAACAGGGCGCGGTTACGAAGCGATGCCGCCGGTCGGAACGCCTCCGCTTCGTCGATCTCGCTCATCACGACCCAGTCCACATCCGGGATGTCGAGCGGCCGATAAGCTGACAACACGGACACGCCCCGGTAATCCACGAAGATCCGCGTTCCGGTCTCGCCGCGTTGGGCCGCCTCGGTGCCCTCGGTTCTGACTTCCTGCAACCCGATCGTGCTATTGAGGTTGGCGATCGCTGCGACGGTCGAGCGTGGGACGCCTGCCGCTTCTATCACCCGCAGGTAATCATCCCGGTCTTCAATCAAGAAGCGGGACTGGTTTCGCAGGGTGTAGTCGTCACCCACGATATACGTTTCGCCGCTTTCGCCTAACCCCACCTGCGACCACTGTTTCTTGCTCGTCATGACGTCGTTGATGCGATCAACGGGCATCTGGAAGACGAGGACGCCAAGGAGCTGGGAGTCATCGTAGATGGGCGAGGCGATGAATGAAGCCGGCGCGCTGTAGGAGGAGTGATAGGGCTCGAAATCGACCAGCCGAACGAACTCCGCGAACGGAGCAGTGCGAGCGGCCTCGAAGGCGCGAGCGAAATTCGTATCGCGGTAAGGACCGCTTATTAGAGAGGTCCCGAAATCGACTTCCTTGAAGACGCTGTAGATAATGTGACCGGTCTCCGGATCGACGAGAAAGATATCGTAGTATCCGAACCGCTCGAGATAGTCTCTAATGATCGGGTGGTAGAGGCGGTGCGCCGCGCTGTAGCGGCTACCGTCGGTCGCCTCGTTCAGTTGCAACTTCGAGCCCGTGTTATGGGGGTTGGCCGCGATGTAGTAGTACTGGAGGATACGCGTCTCGAGGTCGGCGGGCCAGTATCGCGATAGGATGGCTGTGCGCTCCAGATTGGGGTTGAGGCGCGCGAGAAACTCGTTCTCATAATAGAGGGACAGCTCATCATCGAAGCGGTCGCGCTGCGCCTGCGTCACGTTCAACTCTCCGGCGAGGCCTTGGAAACCGGACCGGAATGCTCTCACGGCATCGATGATCATCCGATCCTCGGAGAACGTGATGATCTGGTCGCCGATCTGCTGAAAGTAGTCCTTGATCTGGGCTGCCTTCATCTCGCGCACCGCCGTCAGGCGGTTGAAGGCCTCCCGTTCGAGCGCATCGCGGGCACTGTTGTACCCTATATATGAGGTGATGCCGGCGGAGACGATGGCGACACCGCAGAGGATGGCGAGGATCTTGGTGCGTATCGTCACTCTGTACGACATAACGACTCCACCGACTCAGGCACTGTTACCGCGCACACGCTGATCGACCGATCGCACAAGTCGGTCGCCTGTCTCCGATTCCCAGTAAGGTGAAACAGACAGAACCGCCCTTCGAGCCGTCCCAGGGGTGGCCAGGTCTTGAACTCCCAACGATTACGGGCCGATTGAGACGAAAAGTGTATACCTGCGCTGAGGGGCTGGCAACCCTGCGCCGGCGCTCTGGCCGCCCCGCCAGCGGTCACAGGTGCAAGACAGCGGCACGGCTGGACTGGGCGCTCCGGTGGCGCTAAGCTTCGCCCCGATTACCCCCGGCTAGCCATAGGGACGGAGCGCCCGGGCCACTGGCCAGGAAGCTCGGCCAAAGTGGCGGCGCAGGCGCCTTCAAGCGAGCCACCAAGCGGAACAGAGTACGATGGCGCGGAACGTCGTCAGAGAAAACTCGCGGGCCAGGACGGCCTGGGATCTGTTGATCCTGGTGTTGATCGTGGTGAGTTGTACTCTGGTGCCCTACCAGCTGGCCTTCCGTCACCAGGTCGATCTCGCGGGCTCGCTGATCGTCTACTTGATCGATCTCTTCTTCCTTGCCGACATCCTTGCCAATTTCCGCACCAGCTACCGTCACCAAGGCAGCGACATCACCGACCGCGAGAAGATCGCGCGCCGCTACCTCCGAACTCTCTTCCCGTTCGACCTGCTGGCGGCATTTCCCTTCGATGCCCTGCTGTTGGGCTGGGCGGGACTCGAGATCGGCGGTGTCTCAATCGTGCTGCTGCTGCGCTTGCCGCGGCTGCTTCGCATCGTGCGCCTCTTCGTCATCTTCCGCCGCTGGCAGCGCTACAGTTGGACGAACTCGGGGCTGCTACGGATCGTCAAGTTCGCATTCGTCATCCTGCTCCTCACGCACTGGGTGGCGTGCGCCTGGTTCCTGGTTCCCTTCATGCAGGGATTTCCCGGCGAATCGTGGCCGCTGGCGGAGGGGATCGAGAGCGCCGATCGCTGGACACAGTATATCCGATCTCTGTACTGGGTGATCGTGACCATGACGACGGTAGGGTACGGCGACATCACGCCCCACCGTAACATCGAATACTTGTTCACGATGCTGGTCATGCTGCTGGGCGCATCGATGTACGCCTTCATAATCGGCAATATCGCTTCGCTGCTCAGCAATCTCGACTCCTCGAAGGCCGCCTTCTGGAACCGGGTCGAGACGGTAAGCCAGTATCTTCGCACGCGTCGCGTCCCAGCCGCGGTCAACGAGCACGTTCGCAACTACTACGACTACATCTGGGCCCGCTATCGCGGGATGCACGAGGGATCGCTGCTCAGCGACCTACCGGATCCCATTCGGCTCGAGGTGCTGTTTCACCTGACACGGGACCTCCTGGATCGGGTCCCGCTATTCAAGCACTGCACGCCGGCTCTCCGCAACGTCTTACTCATGGCGCTCGAGCCTCAGGTTTTCGCGCCCGACGTCGTGATCGCGCGTGAGGGCGAGGTGGCAAACGGGATCTATTTCATCAGCCGCGGCACGGTCGATATCGCCTCGGACGAAGGGCGGAGATCGCACGGCACACTGGAGAGCGGCGACTACTTTGGCGACCTTTCCCTCTTGCTTGGCGAGCGGCGGACGGCGTCGGTGCGGACGCTGTCTTATTGCGATGTTTTCTTGTTGAGCAAGAAGGACTTCGAGCAGATCAAGCGCGAGTACAGCGAGTTTCGAGACGTGCTGAAGCGGATATCCTCGGACAAGACCGAGAAAGTCGCGGCACTTGTCCTCGATGGCGTCATCCTATGATGAGGTGAGCGATTTGAGATGAGCGTGACCGATCGCGGCAGACAGGAGACGAAGCACACGATCATCCTTGGTACCGGACTGACCAACGCCGTGCTGAGCCCTGATCACCAATTTCAGGGCTCGCAGTCCAACGTTGGGCAGCGCGAGATCGCGCGACTGATGGGCCGCGGCAAGAGCTTCGGTCAGGGCCCACTCCCGACGTTCCTCAAGCATGCAGTCGAGCTGCAGGCGCGCGGTGGCCCAGTCAGCGTCGTGCTGTTAGCCGAAAAGGACGCAGACGGCGCGCTGGGACTCGTGCCCCCGATCGACGAAGTGGCCAGCGATGCGAGCATCATCGTTACACCGCCGTCGGAGATCCCTTGGCAGCCGCTGCTGGAGTGGGCCGGCACGGCTTCTGGCCTCGATCCTAGGTCGGAGGCCGCCCGCTCAGGAGGACTGAGCTTCCTAGTGATCGGCTGCCATACCGATCGGCGGGTTCAGGCGCTCGCCACGCTGCTGCGCAACGCCTTCGGGATGACCCGGGTCGCCGTGTCTCCTCACCTGGTTGGCAGCTCCACCCAGGAGGCCCACTTCGCGGCGCTGCGACACAACCTGCCATCCGCCGGCGTCGACGTGCTGCTCGACCTCGAAAGCACGGCAGCGCAGTTCGGCCTAGCGCCTGACGACTTCGCTCGCTTCGGCTGCCGGCCCTGCCTCATCGAGCCCGCGGAGGCCTATGAGGCGTTCGACCCGGCGCAGCGGCGAATTCTAGAGCTTATCTGCATGCACTGGACCCGGGTACGCCTCAAGCCATTGGCCGGCGGGTTCAGTGGCAGCCTGCTGTTCATGGCCGAGGGATGGAAGGGCGAGGCACGCACCGAGCCGTTGGTCCTCAAGGTCGATGCCTTTGGACAGATGCGTCGCGAGCTGGACGGGTATCACCAAGTGAAGGATTTCTTCGGCAAGCACGTGCCGACGTTTGGCTACCCCGTCAGTGCGGGCGATGCACTGGGCGTCGGCATGGAGTTGGCCGCAATGGAGGGTCGGCCGGAAACGCTGCAGGACACGTTCGAGGCGGCCGAAGGCGAAGAGTCGCTGGCGCGCTTCACGTCGCGTCTGGAGAAAGCACTTTCGTTGCTGTCGGACAAGTTGTATGGGAACACCAGCGAGCCTTCCTGGGTCACGCCCTACCGCGCTTTCGGCCTGCACGCGGAGCAGCAGTTGATCTGGTTAGGGCAGAACGCCGATCTGATCCTAGAATATCTGGCCGCTGAGAAGATGGGCGACACGAATATCGATCCCGAGCAGCTGGTGCGTTTCGTGCGGCTTATTGCCGCGAACCCGGACGGCCTAGACAGCGAAGTCTGCCTCTCGCACGGCGACCTGAACTTCGCCAACGTCATCTGCGACGACATCGACAACATCTGGTTCATCGATTGGACGCACAGCGGGTCGGCGCCGCTGGAGCTCGACTTCGCCAAGCTGGAAAACGACGTGAAGTTCGTGATGACCAAGACGTTCGACGTGGACGACCTACCCAGGCTACGCAAGTTCGAGGAGTACTTGCTGGCCCAACGCCTGCCGGCCGACGTCGACGGCTTGCCCGACGCCTTGAAATTCGCCAAGTGGGATCTGCGTTTCCGCAAAATACTCGGCGCCGTGCGGAAGATCCGGCAGACCCTCTTCTCGATCAAGCAGACCGATGAATGGCTGGTCTACCGGGTGGCCCTGCTACGCTACGCCCTCCACACGTTGAGCTTCGACAAGCGGCGTGACCGCGGAGAGTGTGATCTGCCGCAGCTCATGCACGCGCTCTTCTCGGTCGAGGGGCTCGCCTACGATCTGGTGGCTGACGACTTCCACCTCAAAATCCGCGCCGAGCGTCCGCGCTCCTACCCAGCCCGCCAGCGCATTCTGCTGGATGAAGCGCCGTGGCCATTGGACTGCCCGGACTACGACCCTCCCTACTACGTTGACGCTTCTGTGCTGGAGCAAGACCGCTCTGAGAATCCGGCCGGCTGGGCAGATCCTGAGGACTGGGCCAGCATCAAGAGCGAGATCGAGGAGCGCCCCGCCAAGTATCGCGACGACGAGGGGCGACCGCTTAACCCGCGCGGGCGAACCGGCATCGCCGGCCGCGGCACGCTGGGACTGTGGGGATGCAACCTGTCAGTCGCCGCCGCCGTGGTGGGGACCAACCGCACGACGGGCGAGCTGGAAATATTGCTCGGCGGAAACGAAGGCCAGGTGGAGCTGGAGCTCCCCAAGGGTTTCGTCCTCCCGGGCGAGTTGCCCGATGTAGGCATCGGTCGAGTACTATCCCGCGAGACGGGCTGGCAGCCAAAGCAGAACGGCGAAGTCGTTTTCGAGGGTTACACCTATGACGCCAGGCAGACCGACCATGCATGGGTCGAGACCCACGCGTATCTGTACTTTATCGAGAGCGATGCCATAAAGGACGCGCTCGAAGTGGGAGAGGAATTCGACGAAGTCCGGTGGTGGCCGTTGGAGGCGGACACGGTCAACCGGTTGCCTTCCGGGCAGGCACGACTGATCCGCGAAGCGATTACGAAGCTGATGGAGAGCGATCGAATGGACAAATCGCTGGCCGAGCGGCTGCTGGCCAGAACGGGATGAGCGTGATGACGCTGAATCATCTTGAGATGGCAAGTCTGGAGGCGTTTCGCTCCGGACAGGAAGCCCCCGGCCGTCGGGACAGCACGACCGACGCCTGGATCGGACTCGGCATCGTTCAACTGCTGGCCGCTGGTCGGCACCTGAGGGATGCGCGTTTGGCGCTGCGCGAGCATGTCGAGCTCAAGGAAGATGGTTCACCGACGATCGTTGTGGAGCAGGAAGTCGAGGCACGACTGGCCGAGGCTCTGGCCGAGTTCGCGCCGAACGCAGCCGTCGTCGGCGAGGAGACCGGCGGCGTCTTTCCGACCGAAGGACTCGCCGTCGCCATCGACCCCGTGGACGGAACGTGGGCATTCGTGACCGGCACGGAAACCTTCACCATTACATTGAACGTCTTCCGCGATGCAGAACCTCTCGTGGGATTGATCCTGAATCCGACGACCGGCGAACTCGGATACGCCTCCCGGCAAGGGGGATCTCGGCTGCTACAGCTTTCTCTGTTCGGCGAGCCCGACGCGGCTGTCTCACTTCCGATACGCCCGGCCGACGAGGATAAGATACTGGTAAATGTTCACCCGAGTCGGCTAGGGGCCGGCGTGGTCAGCGCGCTATACAATGCCTGGCGCGGCAACGAGGTGCAGATGGTCCGCTCACCGGGCGGATCACCGTCCTGGGCACTGCTGGAGGCGGCAAAGGGCAGCTTCGTCTATGTGAACTTGTGGGCGCAACGGCCGGCCGAACCCTACGACCTAGCGGCCGGCGTCCTACTCGTTCGCGGCGCCGGCGGCGAAGTCACCGATCTGGACGGCCGTCCGATCGACGCGACGAGGCACGCCGGTCCTTTCGTTGCCAGCATCGATGCCGCAGCCAGGGCGAAGGTTTCCGTGATCGCCCGCCGCGCCGCAGGCGCACGCGAAGCTGGCCGCCCCTAGAGCCTATGCCTAAAAAGGACGCGCGATCCAGAGAAGAATTGCTCGCGGAGAATCGTCGGCTGCGGGACACGCTATCGCTCTCCGAGTTTCAGTTGGAGAACGTAAACAGCGTCATACTGCGCTGGCGACCGAACGGAGACATTATCTACATAAACCGTTTCGGCGAAGATCTCTTCGGGTTTAAACGAGACGAGTTGATTGGGAGGTCCGTTATCGGATCGCTCGTTCCGGAAACCGAGGACTCGGGCCGCGATCTGAAGTTCATGATGCAGGACATCGCCACGAACCCAGACAAGTACCTCGACAACGAAAACGAGAACACCTGCAAGGACGGGTCGCGGGTATGGGTTCTGTGGAGGAACAAGCCCATCCACGACGATGGCGGGTCGCTGCTCGAGATCCTGAGTGTAGGAGCAGACATTACCAAGCGAAAGACGGCTGAGAGAGAGTTGTCGCGCCAGCTCTCATTCAGTCAAGCGTTGGTGGACAGCATCCCTAACCCAATCTTCGTCAAAGGCCCCGATACACGCTTCATCACCTTCAACCGCGCCTACGAAGAGGCATTTGGGATTCGCAGAGAAGACTGCATCGGCAAGACGGTACTCGAGCTGGATTACATCCCGATGGAGGCCCGCGAGGACTTCCAGCGAGAGGACACCGAACTCCTGCGCACCGGAGGCGTCAAGCACGTCGAGCTGGATTTGACGTATGCAGACGGAGCTCCGCACACGGTCCTTTACTGGGTCGCGACCTTCGACACTGCGGACGGCAAGCGTGCCGGACTGCTCGGAATATTTGTGGACGTCAGCGAACAAAAGCGCCTCGAGCGTGACCTCGAGGGCGCCCTGAGGATGTCTTCGCCCATCATCAAGATCTGGGAAGGCGTCTTGTTGGCCCCGATCGTCGGGATAGTCGATCACACGCGCGCCCAGTACATCATGGAAGCGACTCTGGCGATGATTGCGGAAACGCGGGCGAAGCGCCTGATCATTGATATCAGCGGCGTCGCCCACGTCGATGAACAGGTCTCTGCCTCGCTGACCCGGGTAACGAAGGCCGCCGCGCTGATGGGTTGTGTCAGCACGATCTCTGGCGTCTCGCCCGACGTGGCACGGACCGTGGTCGAGCTTGGCGTCGACATTGGCGGGGCCGGGGCCACGGCCTCGCTGGGCGACGCAATTGGGCAAGTATTCCGATCGATCGGGATGCGGTAGTCGGAAAATCGTAGCAAGGAAGTAGATTGACTCGCTAGGAGACGCTGGGATCTCGTATGAGAGTCGTACTGGCTGGAGCTGGTCGAGTGTGACGCTTCGAAATGTCCTTCTGCGGCAAGGGCGCACCGCAGCCGCCGCCCGCATCGTGGCGATACTGCTCGTCTTCATCCTTGCGCTGGCAGCCTTCGCGGCGGGCGTCGTCACCAGCGAGCGACCTGGCCTCGGCAACGACCCGATCACCGTATGGATCTATTACACCGCCGGCCTGTTCGTCTTCGGCGGGTTGGACCTGGGCACGCCAATGGCCGGGGCGCTGGCCGGACGGACTGCTTTGTGGATCGCCTATTTCTTGGCGCCTGCGATCACGACCAGCGCGGTCATCGAAGGCCTGCTCCGGCTCGTCCGCCCCCAGTGGCTGAAGCGCCGACGCCTCGATGATCACATGGTGATAGTCGGCGCCGGCCAGGTCGGCATGGCCTACTTGGAAGCGTTGAGATCGGTCGAACCGGAGCGTCCGATTCTGCTGATCGACCGCAGCGCCGGGCTCGCCACTGCCGAGGAGGCAGAGCGCCGACACGGAGTCGAGTTCTTGCAAGGAGACGCTCAGCGAGCCGCGACGATCGAGTCGCTTCAGCTCGAGCGCGCCCACGGCGCGGTAGTGGTCACCGATAGCGACCTCGTCAACCTCGAGGCTGCCTGGGCGGCACACGCCGAGCAGCCTTCCATACCGATCGCGGTCCACGTGGCGGACCTTACGCTCTTGCGACCGGTGGAGCGGATCGCGCACGAAGATCGTGCGCCCGTCGGCTTCAACACTCACCAGATCGGCGCTTCACATCTCTACCGGAACCATCTGGCGCGCCACTTTCAGGAGACTGGCTATCGCGACGTCGTTGTGCTGGCCGGCTTCGGACGCTTTGGCCAGACGATCCTGGAAGTGCTGCTGGACGAAGCGGCGGACGAGCTGGAACAGGTCGTCATCGTCGACCGCGCCGCCTCATCCCTGTTCCGCCAGTTCGAGGCCGACATCTCCCACGATCTCGAGCGCGTGAACGCCGTCGACCAAGAGGTGAGCGACCCCGCCGCGTGGAATGAGGTGGATAGAACGCTGACGGAGAGCGAGGCGACGCCGGTTTACGTGCTCTGCGCAGGAGACGAGCGATTGAACCTCAGAGCCGCGATGCTGCTCCGCAACCGCTCTGCGGCGCCGCGCATTTTCGTTCGCTGCTTTCACCGGTCGCGTTTCGCCAGCAACCTCGCGGAGCAGTTGTCGCTGGAGCTACTAGCCTTCGAGGAGGTACTGCGAGATGCCCTGCGCGACCACTACCGTCAGTCTTTCTGTCGCCCCATGAGCCTATCCAGTCCAGTGAAATAGCGGACTCGGAAGTCCCTTGCTCTAAGCCAGAGCCACCCGTCTTGAAGAACAAGCAGGCTGCGGTCCGGCGGTCGGCGTCGAGGGTAGGATGGCGGGTCGCCTCGACGGGCTGAACCGCTCCTCGCTCAAGCCCCTGTCCGCAACTTGCCTTGGAGGATGCGCTCCCGCCTGATCATTTCTTCATGGGACATCGTCCAGGCGGTTTCCGTGAGGAGACCGACCTCCCAAAGGTGGTGCAGAGCCCGGCCCTCGGCACGCAGGACTTCGTGTTCCATCAGAGTCTTCTGAACCCCACGGACGGCTGCCGGGAACGCTTCCGCGAGGCGTTCGATTTGCTGGCGCGCCTTGAGCTCCCATGAAAAGAATCGCGCTTGAATCCTGCCCAGCGTCGCCAGGTCGATGGTGCGGGCGTCCTCCATTCCCTGCAGGTTGCGGTCCACTCCCAAGGCGGCAATGTAAAGGCCGTGCTCGAGTTCGACCTGCTCTGCCAGTTGCCTGGATCTGAGACGCTTTGTCAGCCACTTCATGATCGGACGAGACTCGAGAAAAGCCAGGAGGCGCGCACGCATGTTCTGGGCGCTGTCATCGAGCGGCCTCATTTCGGGTAGCCTTTCACCGGACTTCACGATGTCTAGAAGTCGGTCGGACGACCCCAGGAGAGTTCTCGCCGCGTCTTCGGAAATGGAACCGTCTGAATGCCGGGCGAAGACTTCCCGTTTTTCAACGGCGAGCGCCAGCAACCCGGCTACTGCCTCCTTGTATCCAAGAGTTCTTGATGCCTCCTCCCGCAGATCGGCGAGGCGATCGCAGGCGGCCTGTTCCCGCTCACGATAAAGGCCACGGAATTCGCTTATGGCATCCGGCGCAAACAGTTCTTCCCGTTCCATGCGGTCCAGAACCTCCGAAACGGCATCGCAGACCACCAGTTCGGCATGCTGTATGGCGAAACGGTCCACGATGCTCGGTCGGTTCAATCCCAGCATGACAAGCAGCGGTTCCATTGTCAGGGCGTTCACCAGCAAAGTGAAGAGTACGACCCCAGCCGTGAGCGTCAGTACTACCTGCTGTATTTCGCCGGGGATCCCCGGTGTCGCGACAACGGTGAGCGCCAGCGCAAGCCCAACGGCGCCCCGCAGGCCACCCCAGAACATGACTGCCTGGTAGCGGAAGTCCACCACCTCCACCAGCCGTCGCAGCATCGGCATCGTTCCGAAAATGCTAATGGCGCGCGCAATGATCAGCCCAATGATGACCGCTCCCAGCAGCGGCAGAACAGCCGCAAAACTTCTGAAGTCCAGTTTCAGCGCAATCACGAGCCCGACCAGGAAGAAGATCAGAGAATTCATGACGAACGCCAGGAACTCCCAGAACTCCTTCATGAACCCGGACATCGACTGGGAGAGCTTGAGCTGCCCGTATGACCCGGATACCAGGCCGGCCAGCACCACCGCGATCACACCCGAGACATGAAACAGATGCTCCGCGATCACGAAAGAAGCGTATGCCATAACGATGGTGAGGGATATCTTGATCGGCAGATTCTCAATGATCGAGCCAATGACGCGCCAGCCGGCCCAGGCCAGCAGCAGCCCCACCACCGCCCCCCCACCAACGACCTTGAGAAACTCCAGCCCCCCCGAAAGAAATGCGGCGGAAGCGCCTGCTCCAGTTGCCGCCGTCCCGATGACAAAAGCAAGGAGAATGTTGAATAGGACAATTGCGGTGCCGTCATTGAAGAGGCTTTCCCCTTCCACCAGTATCCCCAAGCGCTTTGGCGCGCCCAACTCCTTGAACAGCCCCACAACGGCAACTGGGTCGGTGGCCGAAACGATAACGCCGAAGAGCAGCGCGACTTCCCAGGTGATACCGAGACCCTGCCCCCCGGCCATCATCATGACGGCGCCGCACATCACGGTTGACAGCAGCACACCCGGCAGGGCCAGGATCGTGATTGGCAGGAAGTTCCTGATCACCTGCCGCGCTTCCATGTTATACGCCGACTCGAACACCAGGATGGGGATAAAGACGAACAGAATCAGAGTCGGGGTAAGCCCGTCGCTCGCCGCGCGAAAGACACTTACAAACTCGTCTATCAGGCGTCGAAGCAACGACGGGTGCTCGCTGGTGTGATCATTGGTACTGGATTGAGCAAAGTGGCCGCCGGGTGATGCTTCATCCTGCGAGTCGTCGGCAATCCCGGACTGAGGGGCCTCCACCACTTCCTGAGGGACCGGTTCGGTACCAAATCCAAAGCCGTGTCGCTCCAGGGTTTCCACTGCAATGCCGACAAGAGAGCCAAAGAGCATTACCGCCACAGTGAAGGGCAACCGGATACGCCTCAAGGGCGCCAGGGCGATAAGACAGGCGGAAAGCAACACCAGGATAACAACTAGAACGGATGCCAGCGCGACTCCGACGGGAACGGCGGCCTCTTGCATGTCGTATCTCCTCTGACCCAGAAATCTCACCCGAGGGTGAAGTCAGACGCCTGTCTCCAAATGCAAGGTCTCGCTACCACACATCTACCTTGAGCATGACGACGACCGCCGCCGCAAAGGCGTGCACCGGTCCGTCGTACGCATCGAGATCGTGGGTGAGCGGCCGGTCGATAACCCTATTTCGGAAGCGGTCGGGGGGCACGATGGGAATCACCCATAAGATGCTTGTGCTTCAAGGGAAAGCAAACCACCTCCAAAGCGGCCCGCACGTCTCAAGGTGTCGAGCCGACGATGTGCTGCCTGACGCCCTGCGTGATCACTGTCGCCATTCGTTCAGCAAAGCTCCGAGCAGCACCAAGCCGCCGATCGGGATCGCACGATGGGTGCTAAACG
>JBDHAS010000048.1:0-21850 GCA_039588015.1 Gemmatimonadota bacterium
CCTTACCAAGGAAGCGCTCTACCACTGAGCTACGCGAGCGACAGGCCCGGCAGGACTCGAACCTGCAACCCCCGGTTTTGGAGACCGGTGCTCTGCCAATTGAGCTACGGGCCTATTTCCCTCTCCATCGCCATCGTCATCCCGATCGCCATCGATGCCGAGGGCGATAGAGAGTGAACATGGCTGGGGGCAGACTCGAACTGCCGACACCCGGATTTTCAGTCCGGTGCTCTACCAACTGAGCTACCCAGCCGGATCGCGACGGCTGGACCGCGCCCGACCGTCGCTCCGACGACGCGCCGAGGCCCCCACTCCCCCCTTAGTCCCCGACGCTCGCCCAAAAAAGCTCCGGGGGTGGGATTCGAACCCACGACCTAGTGGTTAACAGCCACCCGCTCTGGCCACTGAGCTACCCCGGATTACTTCACTACTCTAGCCCGAATTTGTCAAACAGCCAAGCAGAAGAAAAAACCCGCCTGCTTCTTCTTGCGCAGGCGGGCCTTCTCCAATTTGTAGCCGCGGAGCCAGCCGCTACCTGCGCAACGCGCGTTCTCTAAAGTTGAAGAACGCGTTCGCCATGCACCAACTGGTCCTGAAGGTCCGGCTCACAAGTACTCCTTAACGCTTGTCCTGCTCCTAGTAGCGGGGGTGGGATTTGAACCCACGACCTCCGGGTTATGAGCCCGGCGAGCTACCTGACTGCTCCACCCCGCAGCAAGCGCCCTAACCTACTGGAGCCTCAGAGGGGTGTCCACACGAATCGTTGTG
This sequence comes from Gemmatimonadota bacterium, assembly GCA_039588015.1. GTDB lineage: Bacteria > Gemmatimonadota > Gemmatimonadetes > Palauibacterales > KS3-K002 > JASFMO01. The sequence goes on from JBDHAS010000048.1 coordinate 769, forward strand.
TACAGTGACTGGCTGAGCGGCTTGATCTGGGGCGATACGCCCGCGCGAAACATGGCCTTCAGTGCGGCGTTCGAGTTGACAAAATGATGGTCATTTGGCAAAATAGCCAAAGGTCTGGTGGGTGCCCCAGCCCACCAGACGCGACCAGCGCCGCCGAGCCAGAACGCGCAGAAAAGCTATGGATCCCAAGACCAAAGCCGTATTCGATGCCCGCGCCCGAGTCATCAAGGCGCTCGCCCACCCTACGCGACTGTTCTTCGTGGATCAGCTTTCCAGTGGGGAACAATGCGTCTGCGAGCTGAATGAGATGGTCGACGCCGATGTCTCCACCATCTCGAAGCACCTGGCGGTCCTGAAGAACGCTGGGATCGTTCGGGACGAAAAGCGAGGTAGCCGCGTCTTCTACTCCCTGCGCACTCCCTGCGTGTTGAACTTCTTCTCCTGCGTGGAAGGCGTCCTTGAGGCGACGGCCAGGGAGCAAGCGGAGCTGGTGTCATGAACGTCAGCTCGCCCGCAGCAGCACCGAGCGCGGGCGAAAAAGGCAAACCCGAGGCGGCCGAGACGACGGCCGCTGCAGAACCTGCGACCCGATGGCGGACCGAGTGGAAGGCTGTGGCCGCGATTGTCGCCGTCTTCCTTCTCTGCTTCTACCTGCCGTTGGAGTGGCTGCAAGGTTCGGCCCGCGTCGAGAACGCGTTCTGGGAAGCGCTCTACCTGGTTCGCTGGTACGCGCAGGAGCACGTCATCCTGTGCCTGATTCCCGCGTTCTTCATCGCCGGCGCCATCGCCGTCTTCGTCAGCCACGCCTCGGTGCTGAAGTACCTGGGTACCGGAGCCAAGAAGGTCGTCGCCTATGGCGTAGCGTCGGTTTCGGGTACGCTGTTGGCCGTCTGCTCGTGCACGGTACTGCCGCTGTTCGCCGGCATCTATGGGATGGGCGCCGGGTTGGGACCGGCGTCGGCTTTCCTCTATGCCGGACCGGCGATCAACGTACTCGCAATCATCTTCACCGCTCGCGTCCTGGGCCTGCAACTCGGCCTTGCCCGGGCGGTCGGCGCCGTGGCGTTCAGCATCGTCATCGGCCTTTGCATGCACGTCATCTTCCGCAGGCAGGAGGAGGAGAAAGCGCGGATCCAAGCTCAGATGCCGGAGCCAGAGGTCAAACGACCGCTCTGGCAGAACGCGCTCTTCTTCGCGTTGCTGGTCGCCATCCTGGTGTTCGCGAATTGGGGTCAGCCGGCGGAGCAGGCGGGGATCTGGTACGCGATCCACTCGGCGAAGTGGTTGGTAACCGCCGCCCTATCGCTCTTGCTGGCCGTCGTTCTCGTTCGCTGGTTCGACCTGGAACTGTGGAAGGTCGCAGCGATTGTCGTTGTTGTAGCCGTGCTATCGATACTCTTCGTAGGGCAGCCGCTGATTCCGTTCGCAGCGGCGGTGATCGGTTTGTCCGTCATCACCAGCACGCGATCGGGCGAGCCGGGCGATTGGTTCGCCGAGTCGTGGCGTTTCGCGAAACAGATCTTGCCGCTCCTGCTTGTCGGGGTGTTGATAGCCGGGGCCCTGCTGGGCCGCCCCGATCACGAAGGTTTGATCCCTTCGCACTGGGTGAGCGGGGCTGTGGGTGGTAACTCGTTGTTCGCCAACTTTTTCGCCTCGATCGCTGGCGCGTTCATGTACTTCGCGACGCTTACCGAGGTGCCCATCCTTCAGGGGCTGGTCGGAAACGGCATGGGTGCGGGACCGGCGCTGGCGCTGTTGCTCGCCGGCCCTGCGCTTTCGCTCCCCAACATGTTGGTTATCCGCAGCGTGATCGGCACGCAGAAGACGCTCGTCTACGTAGCGCTGGTCGTCGTAATGTCGACGATCGCCGGGTTGATCTACGGAACGTTCTTCGGATAGGAGAAACGCTGATGAAGAAGATTCAGATCCTGGGCACCGGTTGCCCCGCCTGCGACAGGCTGGCCGCGAACGCCGCGGCCGTCGCGGCAGAGCTCGGCGGCTACGAAATCGAGAAGGTCACCGACCTGAAGGAGATCATGGGATTCGGCGTCATGCTCACACCTGCACTCGCTGTGGACGGCCAGGTGAAGTCCGCCGGCAAGGTTCTGTCGAGCGAGGAGATCAAGGAGCTGCTGGCATAAGCCCGCGCGAACTTTAAAGACACAGGGGCGACGGCAGAGTCTTCCTCCCGTCGCCGCTTGCGGCTTCGGGGCCTCTTCCGGTATCCTCACACCGTCCCAACCTCACCACTGCACTGACAAATCGCGAGCCTGATCAAGGAGCCGACTATGTCCGCACCGCACCCCTCGCATCGTGGTCTTACGGTTATCGGAGCTTTCGCGCGCGCAGTGGCTGTTGTGTCTCTGGTCGCATTCACCGCGTGCGACCGCGGCCCTGCTGTGACCGATTATCCCGTCCCGCGAGCCCAGCAGCGGGTCGCGGCCCAGAACGGCGTCGTCGCCGCGGCTCACCCGCTCGCTGCGGAGGCTGGTCTGGAGATGCTGCAGCAGGGCGGCAACGCCGTCGACGCGGCCGTGGCTACCGCGTTTGCGTTGGGCGTTCTCGAGCCGATGATGGCGGGGATCGGTGGCGGCGGCTCGATGACGATCTGGATGGAGACGGATAACCGGGCGGATCACGTTGAATTCTATCCCGTCGCCAAGGGCGACCCCGACTACGCGCTCGACGAAGCGATGCAATCCGAGGACGAGGAAGCCCGCGCGGCGATCACGCCCGAGCGGCTGGTCGGCGTGCCGGGAGCGGTCGGGGGCTTGCTGGCGGCGCACGAGCACTACGGCACGTTGCCGGTCGAGGCGGTGCTGGAGCCGGCGGTCCGCCTCGCCCGGGATGGATTCCTGATCCACACGCTTCTGGCCGGCGTGATCGTCGAGGCGAAGGCGAAGCTGACCGCCGATCCGGAGGTCGCCGCGATTTTCTACCCCGACAGCGTCCCCTTGCAGGCTGGCGACCGTCTGGTCCAGGCCCAGCTTGCGGAGACGCTGGAGCGAATCGCTAAAGGCGGGCGCGATGGGTTTTACAGAGGGCCGACCGCCGAAGCGCTCGTGGCCAAGCTGTCGGCGGGCGGCAATCCGATCACGCTCGAGGATCTTGCGAATTATGGGCCTAATTGGCGGCGACCCGTCTGCGGGACCTACCACGGCTACACGGTGCTCGGCGCTCCGCCGCCGATGGCGGGCACCGAGGTCGTCCAGACCCTGGCGCTGCTCGATCGCTACGACGTGACCGCGCTTGGCCTGCCGTACCAGAATCCGGATGCGCTCGGGAAAGTGGTCGATGCGATCCGCATCGCTAGAGCTGATCGCGATGCCTGGGTCGGTGCGCCCGATGATGCCGCGGTGCCCGGCGCGGGCATCACCAGCGCGGCGTACGCGGCCGAACGAGCGGCATTAGTCGGCGCGGCTGTCACCGACACGCTGGCCCCGGGCGATCCCTGGGACGAGGACAAGCTGCCGCCCGCGCCCAGCTGCGCGGCCATCGATCCGTTCCTAGCCACGCCCTTCCCGAAGCCAGAAGCGGAGACTTCGCACAGCGGTTGGCGGGGCGTGGAGGAGTACGCTCAGACGACGCACCTGTCGGTGGTGGACAAGGATCGGAACGCCGTCTCGATGACCTACACGATGGGGCTCTACTTCGGCTCCGGCACGTTCTCCGAAGGTGCCTTCTACAACACCGCCGCCATGAACTTCGGCGGGCCCGAGGCGAATCGGCGCGGGCCATACCGGTCGCCGCGCTCGAGCACGGCGCCCAGCCTGGTCCTGCAAGGCGACGACATCAAGCTGGTCGTTGGGTCGCCGGCCTCCGGCAGAATTCCGCCGGCGATCGTCCACACCATCATCTATACGCTCGACTTCGGGTTCGATCCGGCGCGGGCGGTGGCGATGCCGCGGATCTATCCCGCATACCGGTCGCGTCGTGTCCAGCTCGAGCAGGGCTTCACCTCGGAGGCGCTCGCCGGGTTGCGCGCTCGCGGCTACGACCTGGCCGTGCAAAGGCCGTACGACATGTTCTTCGGCGGCGTGCACGTCGTGTTGGTGCGTGACGATGGGTGGCTGGTCGGAGCGGCGGATCCGCGCCGTGACGGAGCGGCGGTGGGGTACTGAGTCAGCGGCTACCTCGGTCGAGATGAGCGGCGGCGCGCGAACGGTGCCGCGTGCCCAAACTTGCGTGCAGCCACCGATGGGGACACCATAGAAAGGTGCGCCCCCTACAGTCTGCCGCTTATGGAAATCCCGCTGCTTAGGCGCAGGAAGATTACCTTCCTTTTTCTGCTGGGCGTCGGCATACCCAGCCTGGTGCTGGCCTACCTCGCCTTTCGCGGCATTCGCAACGAGGCAGCGTTGCTCGAGCAACGGAGACTCAACGAGCACCGCGCCATCTCAGAACTGGTCTCCGACACCGTCGATGCGCAGGTCACGCGGGTCGAGCAGAGTTTCTCAGCCGTTATCTCGAACTACGAGGACGTGATAGACCCGGGGTTGGCGACGGCTTTGGATAGCGCACACGCGCAGCAGCCGTTGGTCGAAGAGGTGTTCTATTTCAAGGGCCCCGAGACGGTTCTGCTGCCGGCCGCCGATTTGTTGTTCCTCCCCGACGGAAGCAGCCAGGTCGCCGGCGCATCGTGGCCCGCCGCGATCGCAAACGATGTGCAAGTCGGACAGCGGCGCGAGTTTCAGCAGCGCAACTACGGCGGGGCGCTGACCAGCTACCGCGCGGCGTTCGCCAAGACCGCTAATCCCGTCTTCCAAGGCGAGCTGCTCGTCGCCATCGCCCGGGTCGAGCGAAAGTCGGATCGTATCGAAGCGGCCATCACCACGTGCGAGACGCTTTTGCAGGACTATAACCAGGTGCGTACCCGGGTCGGGGTGCCAATCGGTCCCATCGCTCGGCTCGAGCATGCGTCGTTGCTGGTGGCGGCGGCGGACTCTCTGGCCGCGCTCGACGCCTTCGTCGGCCTGCACGAGCGGCTCGTGAACGGAGAGTGGATGCTGGAGCGAGCTCAGTACGAGTTCTTCAAGGGGCAAGCCACGGGTTCGGTCGATGCGCTGTTGGCAGGCGTCGCCTCCCCCGACTCGCTCGAAGAGTACCAACTCGCCGTCGCGTCGCTCAGAGAGTTCGAAGGCGAGCGCAGGGCAAGGACCGAGCGCTTACTGACGTTCCAACAGAACGCGGGCGAGGATCTGGGTTCGCGACTGTCTCGACGCCTTGCGGGGGTGCCCGATCGGGGAAACCGATTCGTGCTAGAGAGCAGTGGTCTCAGCTATCTCGTTGCTTTCCTGAATCAGTCGCTCAGCTCTGCGGGTTCTTGGGGACTGCTGTTGGATGAGGAGTGCCTCAGGGAGCAGGTCGTGCGGCCGGCACTGGATACGCTGATCGATCTCAGGACGACGGATTGGGTCGTGAGAGCGAGAGACGGACGAGCGTTGATCGCAGCGGAAGAGGCGCCCGTCGGATCGATAACCGTCAACGCGGTCTTCGCCGGCAACTTTCCGCCGTGGCTCATGGAGTTCTATCAGCGGCCGCAGAACCCCTACAAGCGCCTTCTCGCTTCCAGCCAGAGCATCTACTTCTACATGTTCCTGCTCATCGCCAGCATCCTCGCCTTCGGCTTGATCCTTACGGTCCGTGCCGTGGCCCACGAGTTGGAGTTGGCGCGGCTGAAGTCCGATTTCGTCTCCACCGTCTCGCACGAGTTCAAGAGCCCGCTCACCTCTATCCGGCAACTGGCCGAGATGCTGCAGGCGGACCGAGTGCCGTCCGAAGAACGGCGGCGGCGCTACTACGATGTACTCGTCGAGCAGAGTTCGAGGCTGTCCTCGCTGGTGACGAACATTCTCGACATTGCCCGCATCGAGGAAGGCAGAAAGGAATTCCGCTTCGAGTCGGTCGATGTGGGAGATTGCGTGCGCGACATCGTGACGACGACCCAGCACCGTGTTGGACATGAGGGCTACGTCGTCGAGGCACACGTCGCGGAGCGCCTTCCGCGCGTCCGTGCCGATAGAGACGCGATCGTGCAAGCGATCTCGAATCTGATCGACAACGCTGTCCAGTACTCCGATGAGTCGAAACAGATCAAGCTCGATGCGTCTGCCGCTGATGGATTCGTGACGATCGCCGTGCAGGATTTTGGCGTCGGCATCGCCGCGGATGAGGTCGACAAGGTCTTCGACCGTTTCTATCGCGGCGGCGACGCGCTGACGCGGTCGGTTAAAGGCAGCGGTCTCGGGCTGACGCTGGTCAAGGAGATCGTGGAAGCGCACGGCGGGACCGTACACGTCGAGAGCGAGCTAGGCCGCGGCAGCACCTTGTCCATCAGGCTTCCGGTCACGACGGAGCAAGACGATGCCAAAGATCCTGATCGTTGAGGACGAAGAGAGCATCCTCATGGCCCTGGAGGATGACCTTAGCCTCGAGGGCTACGCTGTGACGGGCGAGACTGATGGTGCACGGGGTTTCGAGCGCGCCAGGAAGGGCGGCTACGATCTCATCGTGCTCGACATCATGCTCCCCTCGATGGACGGCTTCGAGATTTGCAAGCAGCTACGCGCGGAAGGGGACACCACGCCGATCCTCATGCTCACCGCCAAAAGCCAGGAAGTGGACAAGGTGCTCGGCCTCGAGCTGGGTGCTGACGACTACGTCACCAAGCCGTTCAGCCCTCGCGAGCTGCTCGCCCGCGTGAAGGCTCTGCTCAGGCGCTCCAAGCCCGCCGACCCACCGCTGGAACGCTACCAATTCGGAGATGTGGCGGTCGACTTCAAAGGGTACGCGGTGACCAAAGGCGAACGCCAGGTTGAGCTCACGGCGAAGGAGTTCGCCCTGCTGCGCATGCTCATCCACCACAGGGACGAGGTGGTCCGCCGCGACGTGATTCTGAACGAGGTCTGGGGCGACGACTGGGATGTCTTCCCGCGCACCGTGGACACCCACGTAGCCCATCTCAGGAAGAAGCTCGAGGACGACCCGGCGGACCCGACGTACATCGTCAACGTACGTGGTGTGGGCTACAAGTTCGTATCCGAAGGAGCTTAACCATTTCTTAACAGGCACTCCACGCAGGCTTCAATCATCCTCGGAAGTGTCCCGGTAGATTCGATTAAGAGTCGCATCGGAGCCACTTGTCAGGAGCTAACGGATCATGAAAGTGCGTCGCATCCTCACCACGGCCATGGTTCTCGCATTGACCTGGGCCGCGGTGGCCTATGCTCAGCAGACTGCCGAGGAGCTTTACCAGGCCGGGCTGTACGAAGAGGAGGTGAAGGGTGATCTGGAGCGGGCGATCCTGCTCTATCGAGACATCGTGGAACAGCACGGCGACGCCCGGGCGGTGGCCGCGAAGGCGTTGCTGCATCTGGGGAACTGCTATGAGAAGCTCGGTCGGACCGAGGCGACGAACGCCTATCAGCGCCTGCTGAACGACTATGCCGATCAGAGCGAAGTCGCGGCGGAGGCGCGTGCTCGCTTGACGGCGCTCCAGCGTGCGATTCGGGCCGTGGAGGAAGTCGGTATCACGACGCGCCGCGTGTGGGCCGGAATGGACGCGGGTGCACACGATCCGACACCCGACGGAAAGCACCTCGTCTGGGCTGACATGCAGGGGAGCTTCGATCTGGCGCTCCGGGAGATCGCAACGGGCAAGAATCGCTACCTCACTCGAGACGCGAGACACGCGCCGTGGGCCGTGGCGTACGGCGGCCGGGTATCACCCGACGGCAACTGGGTCGCGCACGGCTACTCCGAGCAGGATCAGGGTGGAAGCCTGCGCGTCGTGGGGATAGACGGCGAGAACCTTCGCGAGATCCTGAGGGAAAAGGGCTGTTGGGTTCAACCGTACGAATGGACGTCCGACGGCGAACACATTGCTGCTCGCTGGGACTGTTGGTCTGAAGCGAACCCGCAAGGGACATTCCATGTGGTCCTCGTATCAGCAAGTGATGGGAGCATGAGTGTGGTGCACGAGCTCCCAAGCAGGCGGTACGGGTTTCGATCCTGGTTGTCACCAGACAATCGATACCTTGTCTACGACGGGCCGGTCGAAGAGGACGACGGTAACCCCGACATCTGGCTGCTACCGCTGGACGGTGCCGAACCGGTTCCCCTGATCCAACATCCGGCAAGAGACCGCTTGGTTGGCTGGGTTCCGGGTACCGACCGAGTGCTCTTCCTGAGCGATCGAGACGGTACGTGGGATCTGTGGGCCGCTTCGATTAGCGACGGCGGGATTGCGGAACGACCTCGCAAGATTCGACGCGACATGGGTGAGGTACTTGCTAGGGGATTCAGTAGTAATGGATCCCTCTTCTACATGGTGTTCACGCGGTGGTTCACCACGAGCATCGCCCCGTTCGACGTGGCCACTAGTACGGCGGATCTAGAAGCCGCGACGCCGCTGCTCGGTTCGAATCGTAATCCCCATTGGTCGCCCGACGGCCGGTACCTCGCTTTCGCCACCGAAGCAGAGCCGCTCAGTCAGGGCAAAATGGGCACTCTCACCGTTCGGGATCTGGCAACAGGTGAGCAGCGGGAGGTAGCCGGCCACCTGGGTGTTCGCTTCTTGGAAGAGTGGTCTCCCGACGGTCGCTCGATTCTCGTCATAGGCAGTGACAATAATCAGGAAGATACGGCGTATCGCTATGGGATATTCGCAGTCGACGTGGCGAATGAAGCGGTCACCGCGTTGGTAGGCCTTCCAGAAGGAGTCGCATTGCAGCAGCTGGCGGCGGAGTGGTCCCCCGATGGTGAGGCGCTCATCTACTCGGTGACCGGCGAGCGGCCGCAGCCAGGTCGAGTGGTACGCCGCGAGCTCGCATCGGGTGAGGAACGCCTGCTCTACCAAGATTCGCTTCTAATCATGAGTCTCCTGGAGCTCGCTCCAGACGGGCGCCACGCGGTGGTCTCGGTCGAGGATACGCTCAACGCCTCTGAAAGCGGCGCAATCGCGCTACTGGACCTCGAGACGGGAGCCACTCGACAGATCTTCGCGAGTAGTGATTCCGTGGGCTACCTGGGCTGGACGAGCGTGGGCTGGACACCCGACGGCGAGTACGTCATGTACGCCTTGCCCATAGGGGGCGACGAGTCGCGGACCCACGTATGGCGCGTCGCCGCCGCCGGCGGCGACCCCGAGTATCTCTGGACCGTCGGAGAAGGCAAGTATGGTAGCTGGTTCGAGTTGAGCCCCGACGGCCGGCAGATCGCGCTGACCACGTACACCCAGGAAAGTGAAGTGTGGGTGATGGATAACCTCGTGGCGGTTCTCAGCGAGCAGGAGTGACCCCTTGTGTCGGTAATTCGAATGGAGGGACTCTCTGTAGTCCAGTAGTAGGGCACGCCCATTACATGTGTGCCGGATCGCGGGAGTTGAAAGATGTGGGATCTCGGCCTTCATAGCAGATGGCATCGTCGCAACCTACGCAGGGTCCTTCGCTTCGCTGTCGTTGCTGTTCGGTGGTTACCTCCTCTGTCTGGTCGTGGCCCTGATCGTCTTCGCCGCAATCGCGGCTGAGTGTATCGGATGTGGGGAAAGATTCTCGTCTGAGTTTCGTTGAAGGTGGCAGCGGTGCTCTGTTCACTAGCTGCGTAGAACTGGCAGGAGTGAAGGTCATGAACAGGCAATGCGTGGCGGCGGTTGCGCTGATGTTGGCGCTGGTCTCGATCGCACCAGCGTACGCTCAGCAGAACGCCGAAGAGCTCTACCAGGCGGGTTTGTATCAGGAAGAGGTGCAGGGCGATCTGGAGCGCGCGATCGCAGTCTACCGTCAGATCCTGACGGATTATCCGGACAGCCGAGCCGTCGGCGCCAAGGCGCAACTGCACATCGGCCTCTGCTACGAGAAGTTGGGACAGATGCAGGCGCAGCAGGCCTACCGGCGTGTGATCGACGACTATCCCGAGCACCGCGATGAGGTCGCGGTGGCCCGAGACAGGCTCGCCAGCCTTGAACGGACGCTGGCCGAGCTCAACCGCCAGCCGAGCTTCAGGAAGATCGAGATCGCCAGCAAGCCGCGGAACGGCGTCCTGTCACCCGACGGGAGCAAGTTGGCCTTCATCTCGGAGGGCGCGGTGTGGGTCGTTCCGCTCCACGGTAAGGTCGACCCTGACATCGCGGGCGAGCCCGTTCGCCTCGCCGAGGTGCCGGGTGTCTGGGATGACGGCAGTCTGCATGCCTGGTCGGCGAACGGGGAGTGGATCGCGGTGAATCGTACGTGGGAGCAGGAGGATGCCATCTATCTCGTACCCGCCCGGGGCGGGGAGCCCGGCATGGTTCGCGTGCCCGAGCGGGGAGGTCACTCCTGGAGCTTTCGCTTGAGCCTTTCTCCAGATGGAGAGAAGGTAGCGATCTCGGCGCTTGAGCTAGGCACGCGTGAGGAAGTGCCCGAGAGCCACAACCGCCGCATCTATACGATCCCGACAGGAGGAGGCGAGCCCGAACAGGTTTCGTCCGGCTGGGCCCGGCTACCGGCCTTCTCCCCTGACGGCCAGTTCATCGCGTATGTGGGCTATCGTAAGCGAGATGATTGGCGGGAGAATACAGAGCGCAACCCTTATGACGGTGACCTCTGGGTTGTTCCTTCGGCGGGAGGCACGCCGGTCATGCTCGCCACCGTGGAGGGCCGGCTAAGGGGCCCGGTATGGTCGCCCGACGGCAAGTTCATCGCCGCACACCACGAGCCGGGAAAATCCAACGACAGCGATGAGGTGTGGGTGTATCCGCTGTCGCCTGACGCCTCCAGCGCGGGAGAGCCCACGAAGATTTCGCTTCCGCGGTCAAGTTTCAACATGCTGGCGGGCTGGACGCCGGACGGCGAGCTTGGCGTTTTCATTCGATCGGAGGAACATAGTGCCGTCTACGCCGTGCTGGCTTTGGGGGGGAAGGCGGTACAGGTGTCCCCGGAGGGTGGTGGGTATTATCCGAGATGGTCTCCAGGTGGACAACGAATCTACTTCAGAGCGTTCGACGAGGAGACGAGGACCGTCACGCTGGAGTATGTCCCCGCCGCCGGCGGAGACGCAGTAGAGATTCCAGTACAGTCGGAGCGACGAATCCACTCACGCATACCGGGTGGTGGTAACAATGTCTCCCCGGACGGCAAGAGAATCGTCATCAGCGCGGCCCAGGAACCGTACCGCTCTGAGGAAGGGGTCGATATTTGGACGATCCCCGTCGACGGCGGAAGCCCGACCCGACTGACAAACGATGGATCCTTCGAGGGCTATCCGTGCTGGTCTCCCGACGGTGAATGGATCGCGTTTACGGATTGGCTGGGGGACTGGGGTTTCAAGGCCATCTACGTCATTCCCGCGGAAGGCGGCGAGATTAGGCAGCTCACCACTGAAGCGGACAGCGTAGACGGGGGTGCCATCGCCTTCTCGCCGGACGGCGAGCGGATCGCCTTCTTCTCCGGCGACGCGATCAAAACGATCCCAGTCGAAGGCGGCCGACCCGAGCTCCTCGTTGCGGAGGTGAGGTCAGGCAGGCACAGTCAGCTGGCCTATTCCCCGAATGGCTCAAAGATCGCCCACAATGCTGAGGGCAAAATCTGGATCACCTCGATTGACGGAGGAGCGCCGGGAGAGCTCCGCACGGGCCTGCCGGAGGACGCCAGGCTGAGTGAATTCGGCTGGTCGCCGGACGGCGAGAAGATCGCGTTCATGGCATCGATCGGTGGCGATGCCGAGTTCTGGCTCATCAGGGATTTCCTGCCGACAGGTGAAGAAAGATAGGAGTTGCGAGCCATGAAGTCGCATCGAATTTCTGCAGCGGCCTTGGCGCTAGTCATAGCCTTCGCGTCAACAGGGTACGCGCAGCAGACCGCCGAAGAACTCTACCAGGCCGGTCTCTATCAGGAGGAAGTCCAGGGAAACCTGGAGAGCGCGATCGATGTGTACAGGCAGATCTTGGAAAGCTTCTCCGGCAACCGGACGATCGGAGCGAAGGCGCTCCTGCACATCGGGCTGTGCTACGAGAAGCTCGGTCTGCGTGAAGCGCAGCAAGCCTACCAGGGAGTAATCAGCAACTACCCCGAGGCGGCACAGGAAGTGGCCGTGGCGCGTCAGCGGCTGGCCAGCCTCACACGAGCGTTGGCGGAGCTTGAGCAAGAGCCGCGATTTCGCAAGATCCACATCGCCAGTAAGCCGCGAAACGGTGTGCTCTCACCCGACGGTAGCAAGCTCGCCTTCACCTCCGAAGGCAGCGTTTGGGTCGTTCCGCTCCAAGGAAACGTCGGGCCCGATATCGCGGGCGAGCCCATCCAGTTGACCGGGCCGATGGAGGCCCGGACCTTGGGAAACCTGGGCATGTCGTGGTCCGCCGATGGCGAGTGGATCGCGTTCAATACGGGGCAAGACCAAGCGCGGGCGATTTATGTCGTCCCAGCCGCCGGTGGTGAGCCCAGAAGGCTTCTTGGCGATCACTTCCGCGGTGCCAACGCGTATAGCTATCGAGTCAGCTTATCGCCCGATGGAAGAACGCTCGCGTTTGCGTATGACGACCCGGAGGCGGACGTAGAGGCGGACGTCGCCCCCTACCGCCAGGTGTTTCTCTCCATCTACACGACCGCCGTAGAAGGCGGTCAGCCAACCAAGTTGACACCGATCTGGAGTATAGAGCCGGCTTTCTCTCCCGATGGTAGATTCGTCGCCTACCTGAAGTTCGCGCGCGCCGAGGATGAGCGTGGCGGATGGTACAGAGAGCTGTGGGTGATCCCCGCTGGGGGCGGTACTCCCGTCCTGCTGGCCGATTCGATCGCAGCGAGAGGGCCCGTCTGGTCGCCCGATGCCAGGATGATCGCTTTCATCAGTGAGGATGGTGAGAGCCAGGAGGTTTGGGTTCTTCCCATCTCCGAGCAAGGAAGGGCTACAGCGGCTCCGCTGAGGATACCGCTACCTCGTGAGTCCCAGCACCCGGTAGCAGGGTGGACCCCAAGTAACGAGCTTGGCGTCTTCATGAACACGCCCTATCACCAGGCCGTGTACACGGTCCCTGCAGACGGCGGCAAAGCCGTGCAAATCTCGCCCGACGGCTATCCCGTTCATCCCAGGTGGACTCCCGACGGAAAGGCCGTCGTGTACAGAACGTGTTGCGAGAACTTTCTGGCAGCGGTGCCGGCGGAAGGGGGCGAGGTGTCCGAGATCCCCATCGTGTCGGACCGTAAGGTCATCGTGGGCATACCAGGCGGCGGTGTTCACGTTTCACCGGACGGCCAGAAGATCGTCTTCACGGGCGGCACAAGGCAGCCGCTGCGGGTGAACATATTCACCGTTCCTGTGGAAGGCGGCGCGCCGACCCAGCTCACCGAGACTCTCAGCGTGCCGGAAATGGATAGCCAGGATCGCTACCCCTGCTGGTCGCCGGACGGAGAGCAAGTCGCGTTCATTCGCTACCGCGCCGATCATCAGGCGGCGAAGGGCGATTTCAGCATGAACGTCTACACCGTTTCTGCCGAAGGCGGGGAACCGAGGGCGATCACGACTGATGCCGACAGCATCGCCTGGGCGACGATCGCCTACTCGCCGGACGGCGAGTGGCTCGCCTACTTCACGAAGAACGCGATCAAGATCAAGCCTGCGGAAGGCGGCGAAGCCAGGCTCGTCGTGGACCTCGAGACGGTCCACCCCCACAGCGAGTTGGCCTGGTCGCCCGACGGCAGGCGAATCGCCTACACAGGCCGGGGCAGCATCTGGACCGTCCCGGTCGACGGTGGAGTACCCGTCGAAGTGAAGACGGGAGTTCTCACCGAAGACGCGCAGAACCTGCACATCGACTGGTCGCCGGACGGGAAGAAGATCGTGTTCACTGCCTCGAGCGGCGGTGAGCCCGAACTCTGGTTGATCAGCGACTTCCTGTCGGCGGGCGATGGTCGCTGAAGGAGAGTGAGATCATGAAGGCGCATCGCATTGCCCTAGCTATAGTAGTCGCCGCCGTTGCTGTTGGATCCACTGCGCAAGCGCAGCAGACCGCCGAGGAACTCTACCAGGCTGGCCTCTACCACGAGGAAGTCCAGGGGAACCTCGAGAGCGCGATCGATGTGTACCGGCAGATTCTCGAAGACTTCTCCGACAACCGGGCGATCGGAGCGAAGGCGCTTCTGCACATCGGGCTGTGCTACGAGAAGCTCGGTCTGCGGGAAGCGCAGCAAGCCTACCAGGGCGTGATCAGCAACTACCCGGAAGCGGCACAAGAGGTGGCCGTGGCGCGCCAGCGGCTGGCCAGCCTGACACGGGCGTTAGCGGAGCTGGAGCAGAAACCGCGCTTGAGGAAGATTCGAATCGCCAGCAACCCTGACAACGGCGTCCTCTCGCCGGATGGGAACAAGCTCGCGTTCGTGTCGGAGGGGAGCGTGTGGGTCGTGCCAGTGCAGGGCAACGTCGCGCCAGACATGGCCGGCGAGCCGGTTCGGCTGACCGAGCCAATGGGCGCTTGGGACAGCGGCAACATGCTCGGCTGGTCGGGCGATAGCGAGTGGGTCGCCTTCAGCGCCACGACGAACGATGTCGAGGCGATCTACGTCGTCGCTGTGGACGGCAGCGAACTGAAGAGAATCCGGGGCAACCATGCGCGTGCCGGTCATGCTTACAACTTCCGGCTCAGCCTATCGGCGGACGGCAAGGTGCTGGCCTACGTCTACGCCGAACCGGATCGTGACGAGAGTCCGGTCTGCGGATACCTGGATGGGCTGTCCGTCTACGCCGTGCCAGTGGACGGGGGAGAGGCGAGTCCCCTGACCGGCAACTGCAGCAGGGAGCCGGCCTTCTCGCCGGATGGCAGATACCTCGCCTACATCAAGGTGAAAGACGTCGACACCGACGATCCGGACCAGCGTGATTCCTACAAGCAACTCTGGGCGGTACAGGGGACAGGCGGCACGCCTGTGCTACTGGTGGATTCGACGCAGGTCAGAAGCCCGGTGTGGTCGCCGGACGGCAAGATGATCGCTGTGATCTACGAGCCGGGCGGCGGCAATGAGAGCCGCGAGGTGTGGGTGCACCCGTTCTCGACACAGGGAGGGCCGGTCCAGCCCTTGGCGAGGATCGAGCTTCCGCGCACCACGGTGAGCCTGCTGGCCGGCTGGACTCAGAATGACGAGCTCGGTGTCCACCTCGTGGCGCCAGAGCATCGTGCGTTGTACACGGTGCCCGCGACCGGTGGGAAGGCGGTGCAAGTCACGGACGACGGCCCCGCTATCTTTCCCCGCTGGTCGCCGGATGGTCGCACGATCGTGTTTCGTGATAGCGCCGGACTGGCGGCCGTGCCGGCCGAGGGCGGCGCGGTCAGGCCTATCGCGCTCGACGGGGATTCGAGGGTCAACCCGGGCATCCCACCGGGCGGTGGCGTTCACGTCTCTCCCGACGGAAAGACCGTGGTGTTCGCGGGGATTAGACCAGGCTCGAACGGGTACGAACAGGACATCTGGACGGCGCCCATCGAGGGTGGAGAACCCACCCGGCTGACATTCAGCTCGAAAGCGGATCGGTTCCCCTGTTGGTCTTCGGATGGGCGCACTGTCGCCTTTCTGAGCTATGAGCTGCAAGGAAAGGGCGACTACCCGATCAGTATCTACACGGTCCCGGCGCAGGGCGGACAGTCGGTGCCGCTCACGTCGGAAACGGACAGCGTCGAATGGGCGAGCATTGCCTACTCACCCGACGGCAAGTGGCTCGCCTATTTCTCGAATGGAGGCCAACTCAAGATTATTCCGGAGACCGGCGGTACGGCCAGGGTAGTCACTGAGGTGGACGGCGCAGGCAGACACACCGATATAGCGTGGTCGCCCGACGGAGGGAGAATCGCCTACACGAGCCGGGGTAGCATCTGGGTAGTCAAGGTGGACGGCGGAGCACCCTTGGAAGTCAAGACGGGGCTCAGAGGTGACACTCGGGTCCTCCATATCGGGTGGTCGCCCGACGGAGAGAAGATCGTCTTCGCCGGCGGGTACGGCGGAAACGCCGAGCTCTGGCTGATCAGCGACTTCCTGCCCGAGGAGCGATAGCTGCCTTAGCCCTTCGAACGCCATCGCTGCTTGCGGCTACCGGGCTCGCCACGGTATCCTCACGGAGCCATGGCGAGCCCGTCGCTTTCCCCGCACCTGCTGAAACAGCTTCGCTCGATCGTCGGCCGCGGCAACGTGCTGACCGAGCCCGGCCAACTGATCGCCTTCGAGTCCGACGGGCTGACCGCGCACCGGGCAACGCCCGCTGCCGTCGTGTTCGTCCACGACACGGACCAACTGCAGAAGGTCGTCTCGGCCTTGTTCGCGGCGAAGATGCCGTTCGTACCCAGGGGCGCCGGCACGGGTCTCTCGGGTGGCGCGTTGGCCGACGGCTCGGTCGTCCTCCAGATGTCGCGGATGAACCGCATCCTCTGGGTCGATGCGGAGAACCGGCGCGCGCGGGTCCAGCCGGGCGTGATCAACACTCAGCTGAACGAGGCGGCGGCGGCCCACGGGCTCATGTACGCGCCCGACCCGTCCAGCCAGACCGCGTGCACCCTGGGCGGCAACGTGGCGGAGAACGCCGGCGGGCCCCACTGCCTCAAGTACGGCGTGACCACCAACCACATCCTTGGCCTGACCGTCGTGGCGCCCGACGGCGCGCTGTACGAGCTGCCCGGACCCGACGGTCCCGGCTACGACCTGGTCGGCCTGTTCGTTGGCTCGGAAGGTACGCTCGGGATCTGTACCGAGATCGAGGTCCGACTCGTCCCCGTGCCTGCGGCGGTGGAAACGCTGCTCGCCCATTTCGAGGACATCACCAGCGCCAGCCGCGCCGTCTCGGCCATCATCGCGGCAGGCATCCTGCCGGCCGCCCTCGAGATGATCGACCAGAACACGCTGAAGGCCGTGGAAGCCTCGGTCTTCGCGGCGGGCTTTCCCACCGACGTGGCCGCTTCGCTGATCGTCGAGCTGGACGGGCCCGAGGCCGGGCTGGCGGAGCAGGCCGCCGCGGTCGAGTTGCTTCTGCAGGAGCACCGAGCTCGGCAGGTGGCGCGCGCCCAAAGCGACGAGGATCGCATCAGGTTTTGGAAGGCGCGTAAGTCGGCGTTCGGTGCCATGGGCCGGCTCGGATCGGACCTTCTGGTTCAGGACGCGACGGTCCCGCGCAGCCGCATACCCGACGTGCTCGGTCGTGTGTACAGGATTTCCAGAAAATACGATCTCCTCGTCACCAACGTCTTTCACGCCGGCGACGGGAATCTCCATCCCAACATGCCGTTCGATCGCCGGGACGAGGGTATGACGGATCGCGTACACGAAGCCAGCCGCGAGATCATGGAGGCCTGCGTGGCGGCGGGCGGCACCATCACGGGCGAGCACGGAGTCGGGAGCGACAAGCGCAAGTACATGTCGCTCGTCCACTCGGAAGACGACCTGCAGACTATGCGCTGGGTGAAGCGGGTCTTCGATCCCGCCGGCCTCTGCAATCCCGGGAAGATGCTGCCCGACGAAGAGGCGCCGCGAACCGAGCCCGAACCCGCGGTGCGGACACCGAACCGAGACCCCGCAACCGCGATCGAGTCTGCTTTGGGTCCAGAGTCCCTGCTGCGCAACCCCGCGGACTTCGTCGTCGAAGGGCAAGCCGCGGAAGTAGTCGCCGCGCCGGCGAGCATCGAAGAGCTGTCGGAGCTGATGAAGCTGGCGCACAGCTCCGGGTGGGGCGTTGTCCCTGCCGGGCGAGGCAAATGGCTGGCGTCAGGTAAGCCGCTCCGGCGCGTCGACGTTGTCGTGTCCGCACGGCGATTGCGGGGGCGCGTAGACCACCACCCGGATGACTTGTTGGCCACGGTCGGGGCCGGCACATCGCTCGCCTTCCTGAACGAGTCATTAGCCGGGGCGGGGCAGTGGTGGCCGCTCGACCCGCTCGGCGGCGGCACGGTCGGTGCCACAATCGCCTCGGCATGCAGTGGCCCTCTGGCGGCGACGTTCGGGACTCCCCGCGACCTGGTCCTCGGCCTGACGGTCGTGCTCGCCGACGGTCGGGTCGTGAAAGCCGGCGGCCGTGTGGTCAAGAACGTGGCCGGCTACGACATGGTCAAGCTGTTCACAGGCAGCTTCGGTACGTTGGGCATCATCGCCGAATCGCATCTTCGCCTCTATGCGCTTCCGCAGGCGGATGAGACGCGCGTATTCGCAGCGGATGATGCCCGCAAGCTGGTGGACCTCGCGACGGCTCTGGCAGAGCGCGGACACCTGGCGCCCGCAGCGGCAGAGATCCTCTCACCCGCGGCGGCATCCGCGGTCGCGATTGCGGCGGACGATTGGCGGATGGCTGTGCGCTGGCTGGGTCACGATGCGGCGGTCGAGGACGCTGTGCAGGCCGCGGAGGAGTTAGCCGCTGAGTTCGACATCGAATTCGAGCAGGAAGACGGCCTCTGGCCCGCGCTAACGGCTATCGAGCAGAACCTGCGGCCCCGTTTGTCCGTTCGCGCTCGAGCGCCGCTGCGAGCGACCGGCGAGCTGATTCGTCACGCCGGTCTCTTCGTGAAGGGCGAACGGCCGGTACTGATTGCCTCACCGCTGCTCGGTCGCGCCTGGATCCTGGTAGACGAACCGTCGTATTGGGCGACGCCCGATCTGCGGCGCTGGGCGTTGCGAGTGGAAGAGTTGGGTCGTGTCGCTTCCGAGGCGGGTGGCAGCCTCAGAGTCGAAGCGGCGTCTGTAGAGTTCCGCAGCGTCTTCGATCCTTGGGGCGATGCAGGGCGGGCCGCCCGGCTCGCCGTCGGGCTCAAGCGACGATTCGACCCGAACGATGTCCTGAAACCGGGGTTCTTCTGACTGCAAGTCTGTGCTGGGTGCGATGAAGTGGTGGCGGACGATGAGAATAGCGCTGGTTTCAGTCGCGAGCCTGGCGCAGGCGGGCTGTGTCTTCTATCAGCCCATCGAGCCGTCGCTGCTCTGGCATCCCTTCGAGGCAACCGCGTACTGCGACTACGGCTTCACCGCCTCCGGTGTGTGGGTTCGGGAGGGCGTCGTGGCGGGCGACCCCAGGGTTCTGCCGCTTGGAAGCGTCATCGACATCAACGTCGACGGGGAAGTCCGTGAGAAACACGAGGTCATGGACACCGGCGGCAAGGTCAAGGGCTATATTGTCGACATCTGGATGCCGACCTGCGAGGAAGCCCAGGCCTTCGGGCGCCGCGAAGTCAAAGTCCGCGTCCGCAGGAAAGGCACGCTCCGGTCCTAGGCGACAGGGCTGTCGGCCGAAACATTAGCGAGCGATGAGAGAGTGAAGATCTATACACGTAAAGGTGATTCGGGAGAGACCTCGCTTTTCGGGGGCAAACGCGTGGGCAAGGATGACCTCCGCGTCGAGGCGTACGGTACCGTCGACGAGTTGAACAGCTTGCTGGGACTGGCGGTAGCGTCTCTTCCCGACGGCATGCAGGACTGGCGAGCGGCGCTCGTCGATGTTCAGTCCGACTGCTTCACCATCGGCGCCATGCTCGCCACGCCTAAGACCGGCGCGGCAAAGCCCGAGCACATCCCGGAGTTGGCGCAGCGGCGGGTGGATGACTTAGAGGACGGGATCGACAGACTCGATCAAGAGCTCGAGCCGCTGGAAGCCTTTGTGCTCCCCGGCGGCAACATGGCCGCTGCGGCGCTTCACCTGGCCAGGAGCGTCTGCCGTCGCGCTGAACGGAGGGTAGTGGCGTTGTCCCAGATCGCGGAGATCGAGCCGGTCGTCATCAAGTATCTCAACCGACTCTCCGATTTTCTCTTCACGCTCGCCCGGGCGGCCAACGCGCAGCAGGGCATCCCCGACGTGAAATGGCACCCCACTGAGGAATCATGACGATAGCATACGAGCGCTTCGAACTCGCGAGCGCGGATGACGATCCCATTCGCGGAGACGTCTGGAGCCGTGGCGCGGAGAATGACGACGCTGCGATAGTCATCTGCCACGGGTTCAAAGGCTTCAAGGACTGGGGGTTCTTCCCGTACACCGCTAAGGAGCTTGCCGCGCGCACTGGTCGTCCTGTAGTCACCTTCAACTTCTCCGGGAACGGCGTCGGTTCGGATCTGGAGAACTTCACGGAACTGGACAAGTTTGAGCGCAATACCTTCAGCAAAGAACTTGACGACCTGAGAATCGTGCTCGACGCCATCGAAGTCGATGAGCTTCCGGCCATCGGGTCGCGGCGTCGGTTCGGCCTGCTCGGTCACAGTCGGGGCGGTATCAGTGCCCTCATCACGGCTGCCGAAGATCCGCGTGTGGCCTGTCTGGTGACCTGGAACGCCGTCGCGTATGTCGCTCGCTGGAGCGACGAGCAAAAGCAGGAGTGGCGGCGCAATGGACGTATGGAGATTCTCAACACGCGCACGGGCCAGATAATGCCCCTCGGCCTCGAGCTACTGGAAGACTTCGAGCGGAACGCGGAGCGGCTCGATGTCCTGAAGGCGGCTTCCAAGCTCCGGGTGCCATACCTCGTGATTCACGGGGCCGAAGACGAGTCGGTGAGCGTAGGCGACGGCGAACGCCTCGCCGAAGCCGGGCCCGATGGCACCACTCGTTTCGAGCGGATCGAGGGTGCAGGTCATACGTTCGGCGCCGTACACCCGTTTCAGGGCACCACCGAGCTTCTGACACGAGTCATCGATCTGACGGCCGACTGGTTCGGCGAAGCTCTGGCTTAGGACCACACGCTCGAAGCCGTCATTGCTCTGGTCCTCGGGCTTCGGCGGATGTCGACCTTTTCAATAGCACGGGAGGATTGATGCACCTTAGCGAGTACCAGAAGCTGGCCCATCGAACGAGCTTGGACACCCGCTACGGCGATGCCCAGCCGATGGACCGACTTGTCTACCCGACCCTCAAGCTGGCCGGCGAAGCCGGTGAGTTCGCCGAGAAGGTCGGCAAGTTGTTGCGGGACAAGGCGGGCTCGATCGGCGATCAGGACCGGGATGCCCTGGCCGACGAGCTGGGCGACGTGCTCTGGTACGCCGCCGAGGTGGCCACGGTGCTCGACGTGAACCTGGCCGACGTGGCCGAGCGCAACATACAGAAGCTGCAGAGCAGGGCGGAGCGAGGTGTCATCAAGGGCAGCGGCGACAACCGGTAGGACTGA
>JBDHAS010000049.1:0-30103 GCA_039588015.1 Gemmatimonadota bacterium
GTGAGCACATCGGCCATCTCGAGATGGGCCCGAAGGTGCGCTGCCCGTAGTCTACCCTGAAGCTGTGCGATCTCATCGGTCAGCGACTCGAGTACGGCGAATGTGATCGAACCCTTGGCGAACTCCTGATCAAGCCGACGCTCCAGTTGGACTATCTGGGTACCCAGTTCTACGGCCCGGGCCTTCATCGAATCGTGGATTCGACGCACAGCCGTAACCTGCTTTTCGCCAAGCTCTAGCTCCTCGGCAAGTTCCAACGCATGACGTGGCCCTGGGTATCCGTTCAACTCAGCCGGAAGGGCCATGCCCAGCCCGTCCCCATTCAGGTAGCCTTCTACTTCCTCGGCCGACAGTGCCTTGATCTCTCGTGCCTGATGCGCAGCGTAAGGAGAATGCGCGTGTTGGGCGTGTGCCACGGTTGGCAATAGCCCGAGCACGAAACATGGAAAGAACAGAGCCTTCTTCATTCATTACCTCCGAGTCTCTTACGTGTTCTCCTGTGAAGATCGCACCCAGCTTGCAAAGACGAACGCCATGGCCACGACCATCGCCCACGCGCTGCCTAGCTTCATGAGCCCCGCCGCCAGCTGCTGATCGCTCACCGCCGATGTGTTGCCGATCGGAGGGGCCAGCTCGTACGTCGCATATGCGGGGAATTTGCTGAACAAGAGGATGAAGAATGCCGGCCGGATCATGATGCCGTTGAAGCCGAGGTAGGCGAGCTTCCACACGTGAGTGAACCTCGGCCAGGCTGGCACGGGGCTCACCAACGGCCACCAGAAAACGAGTCCGGCCGCAAGCCAGGTGACATCGAGAACGAACGAGCCAATCTGTGTGGCCATCAGCCAGTCGACTAGCGATGGCCAATGCGCGATGCTGATCACCACGTTGAATGCGAAGAACGCTACGAGAGGCTGCGTGACATTCTGCAGCGCCGTCAGTAACCTAGGGCGCCGTCTCAGGTCGTCGAAGCCTTCTTCCGGAATCCCGAGCAGCAGGAGCGGCGGCGCGACCAGCGCGATCAGTAGGTAGCGCACCATGTGCACGCTGGCCAAATAGCCCGAGCCTAGGGGTCCCAGCGGCCAGTCCAGCGCGAGCCAGAGAGCGAGTAGGCCGGCAGAGAAGAGGATGATTTGGCGTCTCCGCGGCTGGTGCCCTTCGACGGGCTGTGGAGCTTCAAGACGTCGAAGGCGCAGGGCGTAGATCAGGGCGATCAGGAAGACGAATAACCAGACGCCGGGGTACGCCTGCCAAGTCCAGGACCAGGCCGCGCCCTGGGCGGAGGAACACCACCACTGCATCGGTCAGGGGGTCCCGTGGCGCGCGTGGTCGCCGGCGGTTCCTATGACCTCCTCGATCTCGGCGAGCGACAGGGCCCGGGCGCGAACCGATACTTCGCCGGCTCGGCGAAATCGGAGCGTCGCGTCGATGGCGTCGCCCGGCATGATGTGGTCTTGGAGCTCGAGGAGCATAATATGGTAGCCGCCCGGCGCGAGGCGAACCTGTTCGCCGGCGGGAATCTCGATCGCCTCCACGCGTTCCATACGCATCATACCACCGTCCGACACCGTGTGGTGAATCTCCGCTACGCCGGCGACCGGCGTCGAGACGCCCATGAGCTCGTCGTTAGCGTCACCGCGATTCTCCACCGTGAAGTACATCGCCGCGCGCTCACCTAGAACCGGTTCGGCCACATACGCTCCGGAGATCTCCAGGCTGCTCTCGGTCGCGCCGCGGTCCCCGGAACACCCACCGAGGCCGACGACGGCCAGTAGGGCGAGACCGAAGAGGCGGCTGTCGTTGTCGCGAAGACTGATGCTCATTCTGCGTCCCAGTGTTCGTTGACGAGCATCGGCAGGTCGTGAGCCCAGTCGGCCTGCCGGGTGCCGAATGGGTATATGACGTGGGCGAGGTTGTCTTTTGTGAAAGCTATCACATGCGCCGAGTGGCCGACCTGGTAGCCTTCCTCTCCTTCGGTCTTCACTATCATTGCTGGAGGAAGGCCGAGCGACACCGCGATCTCGTTGACTTCTTCCTGTGTACCTCTCAACCCTATGAATGACGGATCGAAGTTGTCTAGCCACATTCGTAGGCGTTCCAGCGTATCACGCTCCGGGTCGGTCGTGATGAATACGACCTTGAACTCGTTTCGAATTCCGAACGGCAGGCCCTTGAGCACAGTGCCGATGTTGGCCATGTGAATGGGACAGACGTCGGGACAATAGGTGTAACCGAAGAAGACCAGGGTCACGAAGCCTTCGGTGGCTTCGCGGAACCGAAACGGGTTCCCGTTCGTGTCGGTGAGCGTGAAATCGGCCTTGGCTCGCGGTATAGGAAGGACCCGACCGCGGTAGCCGGCGGCGCTGGCACTGTCGTTGCCACTACGACAACCGACCAGAAGAGCGACGCATGCAATCAGGACCAGCCGACCCAGCTGCCGTGGCCGGGCTTGGCCAGCGTATCTGCGAGTGTTTCTGTTCATGGGTCTATCAAACGTGGAAGATGGGTGCCGCGGAAGCTCAGTCAAGCGGGCCAATCTGAGACGCGGACGGATGCGTGGTGTGACTCGATGCCCCTGATCGACGCTTTCCTGTTCAGGAAGATACCAGAGGTTGCGAGCGAGCGATGGAAGGCATGACGAATGTAAGTAGAGCACGGGAAGTGATCCTATGGGTCGTTGCTGTGGCCTTGATGCTTGCCACTGCCTACTACCAGCGGCGGACGGGGCCATCCAATCCGGTGCGCGGCCAGTTCGAAGTCGCAGGAGTGATGTACAGATATGGGCTAACCCGGAACGCGGTAACCTCTGCCGATGCGAGAATCGCGATTCCCGCGCCGTCGACATCGATTGCCGGCGCGCTGCATTTCAAGCGATATCGCACTCAAGACGATTTCACTACCGTTCCACTCCGAGCAGTGAACGGCGAATTGGTCGGCCAGCTTCCCGCTCAGCCGGCGGCGGGCAAGGTCGAGTACTACCTCACGCTCGCAGGCCCGGACGGACCAATTCGCGTGCCGCAGGCGGCCAGAGGCAGTGTAGTCCTTCGCTTCAAGGATCCGGTGCCGCTCTACGTGCTCGTCCCGCACATCGCGCTGATGTTCCTCTCGATGGTGTTTGGGCTGCGGACGGGGCTGGCGGCGCTGTTCGCTCCCGGTCGAATGCGCAGGCTCGCCTGGATCACCTTAGGCGGGATGAGTCTCGGCGGAATGGTGCTAGGGCCGATCGCGCAGAAGTACGCCTTCGGTGCTTACTGGACTGGCTTTCCCTACGGCTACGACCTGACGGACAACAAGGTGCTTATCATGTGGTTGGTGTGGCTAGCTGCCTGCGCCGCCATCGGGTTTAGGGCAGGAGCCAGGGAGCGCCTGGCCCGCTGGGTCGTAGCGATCGCTGCGCTCGTGGTGATCGTCGTCTACGCCATCCCGCACAGCGCGCAAGGGAGCGAGCTCGACTGGGAAGAGGTCGACCGAGGTGTCGCGCCGGAGGAGGCGATCAAGACGGGCAGAAAGAAGAATTAGGTGGTTCGGCCCCATGTCTGATGACCTGCAAGCAGGGGGTCAGCCCTACCTACTCCGGACCCGCGCGAGCGCCTCCTCGAATTGCGCTATCGATTCGGGGCTGTAGAACTGCTCGTCCCCCACGAACTCGCCGGCCTTGTTGAAGACAAACGTCGGCGTTCCGCGGACGCCGCCGTCCTTCGCCATCCTGATGTCGTTAATTATTAGGGGAGCCATCGCATCCCGTGCCACACAGTCACGGTACTCATCCAGCGGCACGTTGATACTACGCGCGTACGTCTCGAATATCGGGGTCGGGTCGAGCTCGCGAACCCAAGCCGCCTGGTTTTCGAACAGCTGCTGCATCATCCCTTGGAAACCGGCCGGGCCCGTGTACGCCGCTGCGCAGAAAGCAGCTTCCGCTGCTTGAAACCCGCGCATCAGGCGC
This sequence comes from Gemmatimonadota bacterium, assembly GCA_039588015.1. GTDB lineage: Bacteria > Gemmatimonadota > Gemmatimonadetes > Palauibacterales > KS3-K002 > JASFMO01. The sequence continues at coordinate 3,947 of JBDHAS010000049.1, forward strand.
GGGATCGGGAAGACGCGCACCGAGAAGTTCAGGTTCTCTGCTGCCACTAGGTCTTTAAGCGAGTCGGCACGCTGCAAGTGGAAATTGGCGCAGTGGGAGCAGGCGAAGTCGATGAACTCGTCGATCCTGGCATCCGCCGTCTCCGAGGCCACGGTGCGTGCCACGTCGGCGCGCTGGATTAGTTCGATATCCGCTCGCACGTCTCTATCCTGGGCGTGCGCAGCAGAAGCAAGCAGCATCGTCAGGCTCAGAGCCACAGTCATCTTTCTTGGCATTCGCCCTCCTAGAGGTGATTCTGGCCGATCGAGAAGCTCGGCTGGATCGCGACTTATCGCCCTGTTTTAGCGCCTGACGGGTCGTGCCACCGGCCACTTCGACAGCCGCGGCGATTTGCAATGGTACCGCGGCAGCGGTTCGTGTTTCAAGCCCCGGCCGGGAATTGCCTCAAACGTGACTCCCGTATACGTTCCGGCGCACTATGAACCGAGATTACGCCTTCCTGCGGGCTTGCCGGCGTGAGCCCGTCGAGCGAGTCCCCGTTTGGCTGATGCGTCAAGCTGGGCGCTACATGCCGGAGTATCGAGCGCTCCGGAAAGATCGGTCCATCTTGGAGCTGTGCCGTACACCGGAGCTTGCGGCGCAGGTCACTCTCCAGCCCATCAACCGGTTCGACCTGGATGCCGCGATCATATTCGCCGACATCCTGCTCCCGTTGGAGGGGCTGGGTATCGGTTTCCACTTCGCAGCGGGCGAAGGACCGGTCATTCAGAAGCCGGTCCGGGTCCCCGAGGACGTTAACTCGCTCAAGTCGTTCGACCCCGCGGTGGATCTGGGCTACGTGCTGGAAGCGATCCGGATCGTTCGCCGCGAGCTAGACGGTAAGGTACCTCTAATAGGCTTCGCGTCGGCGCCGTTCACGCTGGCCAGCTATATGATCGAGGGCGGGTCGTCGCGGAACTACCTGCTGATGAAGTCGTTCATCTACCAGCACCCGGACGCGTGGGACCGCCTGATGCGGTTAGTCCGCGAGATGACTCGGGACTATCTGGCGGCGCAAATCGAGGCGGGGGCTCAGGCGATCCAACTGTTCGATAGCTGGGTCGGCTGCCTGTCACCGGAGGACTATCGCGCGTTCGTACTACCGCACTCCGCTTGGGTGCTCGAGGAGCTCGCCGGATACGGCGTGCCGCGCATACACTTCGGGACCAATACAGCCACGCTGCTCGAGTTGATGAAAGAGGCCGACAGCGAGGTGATCGGGGTCGACTGGAGAATGCCGATCGGGCGGGCCCGCGAGATAATCGGACCCGATTTTGCCGTTCAGGGCAACCTCGATCCGGTTCTGCTCATGGCTCCCCGGGAACTGCTGGTGAGCCGCCTGCTAGCACTGCTCGAACAGGCGAACGCCGGGCATGGATACATATTCAATCTGGGCCACGGTGTGTTGCCGCCGACGCCCATGCAGAGCGTGGACACCGTCATCCAGACGGTTCACGGGTTTCTCAGTAGCTGAGGCACGCAACGTGTTGCGGCAGGGCCAGTGGTCGGACACAGTGCTCACATCGCATCGCCACTGTGTCCGACTACTAGAAGCTTGAAGGGAAATGAGCGAAAGAGATCTCACGGGCCTGCTGGTGATGGCCTACGGAACGCCGGACACCATGGACGGTGTGCGGCCGTACCTCACACACATTCGCCACGGACATGAGCCTGCGGACGAAGCCGTCGACGACCTGAAACATCGTTACGGTTTGATCGGTGGGCCGTCGCCCCTATATCAGACCACCGTCGACCAGATGGGGGCGCTCGAGGAGCGGCTCAACGCTTCCGGCGGCAGCTATCGCGGCTTCCTAGGGATGAAGCATTGGCATCCCTACATCCCGGAGGCGGTCGAACGGGTGGCCCAGTCCGGGGTGAGGCGCGCCGTTGCCATCACGCTCGCTCCCCACTACTCCACTATGAGCATAGCCCAGTATCTGGGCTACGTTCGGGAAGGGCTCGAGCGCCTCGCAACGCCGGTCGATTTCCTTTGCATCAAGTCTTATCACAACGAGCCGTTGTTCATCGATGCCCTCGAAGAAAAGCTGCGGGAAGCGATGGCTCGGTTGCCCGAAGATCTTCGCGGCAGCGCGCCGGTGATATTCACCGCCCACAGCCTGCCAGAGAAGATCCTCAAAGCGAACGACCCTTATCGTGACCAGTTGTTGGAAACCAGTCGTCTGGTGGCAGAGCGTTTTGACGACCTGGACTGGCGGTTCGCCTTCACCAGTCAGGGCGAAACCAGGGACAGGTGGCTAGGCCCGACGCTCGGCGAGGTCCTGGATGAGGTGGCTGCGGAAGGCAACAAAGCGGCCGTGGCGTGTACGGTCGGCTTCGTATCGGAGCACCTCGAGACACTCTACGATTTCGACATCGAAGGCGCGAAGGACGCCGAGGAACGCGGTCTCGCGTTCTACCGTGCCGCCGCGCTCGGTACGAGCGAGAAGTTCATCGCGGCGCTGGCGGAAGTCGTGCGGAAGGCCGAGGCTGGCGAGTGGACCGAAGTAGCCCGTTTACCGGAACAGGAACTCCAGGCTCCAACGTACCCTACGTACTCATGACTGCGGCTGGACCAACCTGCATAGGACGTTGATGGCGGAGGATCGCACGCGCCGAATCGCCGTAGTCGGAGGTGGCATCGCGGGGCTTGCTGCGGCCTACGAACTGAATAAGCAGGCGCGCGAGCGGGAATTGGACCTGTCGCTCGATATCTACGAGTCACGTGGCCGGCTGGGCGGGGTGATCTTGACCGAGCGCGAGGGTGACTACGTCCTCGATGCGGGCCCCGACGCCATTCTGACGCTGAAACCGGCTGCGCTGCAGCTCTGTCGCGAGTTGGGCCTCGAGGATGAGATCATTCCGACCCGCGACGAGCATCGCGGCGTCGCCCTCTTCTCGCGCGGAAAGCTCAGGTCGCTCCCGTACGGCACGGGTTCAAGCACCCTGAGCAAGCTCGAGGCGTATGTGACCAGCGGCGTGGTCTCGTGGGGTGCCAAGCTGCGCATGGGCGCTGATCTGCTACTGCCGCGTGGTCGGGCTCCCGAAGACGAGTCGATGGCCGACTTCTTCGGCCGGCGCCTGGGCCGCGAGGCGGTGGAGAGGATCATCGACCCGCTGATAGCCGGCATCTACTCGGGCGATCCCTACCGGCTCAGCATCTACAGCACCTTTCCACGCTTCCCTCAATTGGTCGCGAAGAAGCGGAGCCTTCTGCTCGCCATGCTCAAGGCTCCTCAGAGTTCCCGCTCCGACGGACGTACGCTGCCGGTCTTCTGTTCGCTGCGCGAGGGCCTCGGACAACTCGTGGAGGAGCTGATCTACCAGCTCGACGACTCTCGGATCGTTCTAGGCACGGACATACGATCCGTGCGCAGGACCGGGGCCGGCTATGCGGTCTTGACCGCGGACGCCGAACACGACGGGTATACCGATGTAATTCTGTCGATTCCCGCGTGGGCAACTGCGCGCGTGCTAGGCGATGAGTTCGCTTCGGTCAAGGCGATGATGGGGTCGGTGCGCTACGTGAGCTCTGGTACGGTCTTCTTCGCCTACCGGCGCAGCGATCTAGGCGATCGGCTGCGTGGCTACGGCTTCCTTGTCCCAAACTGCGAAGGCCGCCGTATCAACGGTGCGACTTGGATCAGCAACAAGTTCCAGCACCGCTCTCCCGTAGATGGGTTCCTCGTTCGCTGTTTCGTCGGTGGGGATAGGACCGCCGAGCAGCTGGAGATGGACGATAAGGCACTGGTTCGGGTTTGCCGCGAGGAACTGCGCGACATAGCCGGTCTAACCGCCGAGCCCATCTTCAACCGCGTCTATCGCTGGAAGCAATCGAATCCGCAGTACGACGTGGGGCATGCGGCCCGCACCGGCAAGATCGATGCAGAGCTAGCGAAGCATCCGGGGCTTCACGTCACCGGCAGCGGCTTTCGCGGCATCGGGCTGCCGGACTGCGTGAGGGATGGCCGCGAGACCGCGCGTCGCCTCCTCGGTCTGGAGGATTCGTAGAGCGGAACGCCCCTCCGGTTTCCGCCGAGGTGGCGCGAATCGCTCGTCGACACCGAGGCTCTCAACTTTGGTCTCCGGACTCCAGTTCGCGCCGGAACCGTTCCGCTTCGATCAGCCTGGTTACGTGCTCGTCCAAGCGGTAGTAGGCGTCTTCCAGCCGCGCCAGTCGCTCGTCCACGTCGCTGCCTGGGGTCGGCTTGTTCGCTTGGATCGCGCCGACCACGTCACGGACCAGCGGTCGTAGCACGAAGTGAGTCGCCAGCGCGACGCCGGGGACGCCGACGGCGAAAACGATTCCAAAGATTGGTATGAGCAACGGGTCGATCATTCTTGCCTCCTATCAGGACGCTCCCGGCCACCAGGCTCGCTGTCGGCGAGTCCAACGATCTCCAGAAGCTTGAGCGCGTTTCTCGATGTGGCTATGCCGGGACGCAACTTGTAGTCGAAGGAGATGATCGGGCCTTCCGCACCTTCTTCTATCGTCTCTCGAAAGTGTACGGGATCGGACGCGGTCGACAACTCGTCGGTCTCCGCGAGCTGCAAGTCGTGCGACGTCACGGCTCCGATAGCATATGTGCCCAGCAAGTGCGAGATTACTTTGCGTGCCGCTATCTGACGCTCGACGGTGTTCGTACCCTGGAAGATATCGTCGAGGAGATACAGCATAGCCCCGCCGGCGTCCGACTTCACTCGCCGCGCCGCCTCCACAACGCCCTTGAGCCGCTCCAACTCCGCTCTAAAGTGCGAGAGTCCCTGCTGTAGTGAGTCGTGAACTCGCATGCTCGACCCTAGCGCGACCGGCGGCAGGCGCATGGCCGACGCGCAGACGGGCGCACCGGCGCGGGCCAGCACGACGTTGACGCCGATCGCCCTAAGCAGCGTGCTCTTACCCGACATGTTAGAGCCCGTGATCAGCAGGAAGGTGCCCGGTGGCCCGACGCGAACGTCGTTGACCACGCGGACATCATCCGACAGCAGAGGGTGTCCCAAGCCTTGCGCCTCGAGCATCGGCGGGTCACCGTCGGTGACCTCGGGAAACGCCCAGTCGGGGTTCTCGAATCGCAGCGTGGAGACGGCGGCCAGCGCGTCGACCACGCCGAGCGCGGCGAGCCAAGCTCTCACCCGACGTCCAGCCGTCTGCTGCCATCGCTCTAGCCGATGCAGCACGTGGAAGTCCCACAACGTCAGCGCTTGGATCGGCACGTAGAGCATCGAGTAGCGAACTTCCGACAACCCGGCCAGTCGGTGTAGGCGTCGCATCTGAGCATGAGCCGCTAATCCCCCGGCCGTAAGCTCTGATTGAGCCTGCTTCAGCAGGGGCGCTGAGAAAGAAGTCGTCGCGAGCAGCTGGAACAACTCGGCATACTGCTGAAAGGCGCTCTCTCGAGCGAAGGCGCGATTGAAGGCTTCGTGAAGGTTCCGCCCTAGAGTGAATGAGACGAACAGGTTCACGGTCAACGCGATCGCCCAGGTCAAGTAGGGTACGATGCCCGCAGCGTTGAGGACGATGAACGCGGCGGCCGCGAGCGGCAGTAGGCGCGAAGCCCAAAGTAGCCCCCCCCGGTACGTGAGCCAGGCGTCGCCTTCGGCCCAGCGCAGGAACCGCTCGATATCGCCGGACGTCGATTGCGGCATCAGGCGACCTCGCACCGTGATAGTCTCTCGCGCGTCGATCAGGCTCGCGAGTTCCGCCACCCCGGCCTGGCGGTCCTGCACGATCGTCGACGCGGCGGGCTCCATCAGGAAGGTGCGGAGCGTGGCGCTACCCTGAGGTGTGCCGACGGTGCTGAGCAGACTGGAGAGCGAGGCACGGCCGAACAGGTCCAGGTCGGCAACGATCGGATGCTCGGGGTCCGGCGCCCCATACTCCCAATCCGGCAGCGCGGCCCAGTCGCGCGCGATGCGGTGACGGCCTTCCTCGTTCAGCTTGGACAGATGGTGGTACCAGTCGCAACGCCGCTTGAGCTCGTTGTGGTACACAACCAGCGCGAAGAAGAGAAGCGCGAGCGCGATCACCGACGCCACCCAGAGAAAGTTGAATCGGGCTGCCGGGTCTAGTTGCCATAGCAGCACGCCTCCCGCGGCCAGGAACGCGATCAACCTTGCGTGCGCTATCCAGCGAGAGCGCGCCGTACAGCGGTCCCGCTCGTGCGCGAACCGTTCTCTCCGCTCTTGGTACAGCCGAGCGGCCGGGCTGGATTGCGATGCCATGCCCACCATTGTTTATCAGCGGGCGCGGCTCCGCAATGGTGGGCAGCCAAGGCGCCTGGGTTGAAGCAATCGGGAAGACTCGGTAAGCTGACGGTGCGCACCGAAGCCTGAACGTGAGATGGGAAGGTTTTGATGGGAAACAAGCACGAGACCGAGGGAGATGTCACCTCTCTCGACAGAAGCGTCAAGGAGCGCTTTGCGAACCGAGTCACGCTCGTCGTACCCGATAGAGGGAACGCGAAGCTGAGGCGATTGATCGAGCGCGCCAACGCCGACGATGAGCTGTACGCCCTCTGGATCGCTGCGAATGTCACGGCCATCGATCGACTGGGTATGACCGATCACGGACCCGTTCACGTGAAAATCGTGATGAACCTTGCGGTGAGGATGCTGAGGCTGCTGATGGAGCGGGGCGTCCAGCCGTCGATCGTTCGGGACTACGGGCTCGAGAGGCACGATGCGGAGGTTGTCGTCGCAATGGCAGCGCTCTTCCACGATGTGGGGATGTCTATCCACCGCGCCGACCACGAGGCGTTCTCGTTGTTCGTCGCCCAGTCGAAACTCAGAGAGTATCTTGAGGAGCTGTATCCGCCGCCGGAAGCCACGATAGTCCGTTCCGAGATCCTGCACGCCATAATCGCTCACCGGTCGGGTGGAGAGCCTCTGACGCTTGAGGCGGGTGCCGTACGCATCGCGGATGCCCTGGACATTGCGAAGGGGCGCTCGCGCATTCCGTTCGAGTCCGGTTCGATCAGCATCCACTCGGTGTCAGCGGCAGCCATCGACGCAGTTCGCATAGAGCCGGGAAGCAAGAAACCGATCCGCATCGTCATCGAGATGTGTAACTCCGCCGGCGTCTTCCAATTGGACGAACTGTTCCGCAAGAAGTTGATCGGTAGCGGGCTTGAACCTCATGTCGAGCTCGAGGCGCAAGTTCTGGGAGAGGGTGAGAAGCGTTTGGTGGAGCGGTTCGAACTATAGTTCGCGTGAGCTGGTATCACGCAGTTGACTCCAGCATGACGGCAACGGCACTTTGTGGGGCGGGTCGCACACGCCCGCATTTGCGAAGTATGGAGGTGTCGTGAGATGTGCGCCCGGCTGGCAGTATCGCTCCTCGCAATCCTGTTGCTCAACTCGAAAACCGATCTCCCGGCCCAGGAGACGCAGGCGAATGACACGATCTACGCGGCGGAGCGCGTAATTCCGCCCGGCAGTAGGGTTCGGATCGTCGCGCCGACGCTGTTCGCCGAGCGGTTGGACGGGACTATCGAGGCTCTGCGGCCCGATACGCTGCTTCTCAGGTTCGATGCCGAGGATGCCGCGACGACACTCGTCCCGGTCGCTTCTGTAGACCGACTTGAAGTCTTCCAAGGTAGCCGAGCACCCTACGGGGAAGTGTTCGGAATGATCGGCGGGATGCTCGCCGGGGGACTGCTGGCGTACGAAGTGGCCCCGAGCGGTAGTAGCACCGGGGATGAGTTGTCTCGGAGTCTTTACGTCGCGGTCGGAGTGTTTCTGGGGGGTGGAGCCGGTTATCTGGTCGGGAAGCAGATCGACAAGGCCGTGTTCGGCGAGAAGTGGAAGGAGGTACCCGTCTCGCGCATTCTCTGGGAGACGCGGCTGCAACCGCAGGTCGTCTTGTATCCCGGCGGTGAAATCGTCGTCGCCTTGTCCTATTATCACTGAGATAGACCCGCACTGCTCACGGGGCTTCATGCCGGAAGGCGCGACCTCCAGGGATTGTCGCGCGACCGGCGCAAGGTAGATTGCTGCCCCGTGGGCTCCGGAGCGTCGCTCTTCACCAAGCGCTGTCGTTTGATTTGTTCCTAGAACACATCGATCGGTAAGGACAGATGCGCAGTCAATTCGCGGTTACCTGCCTTCTACTGTTGTTGGCCACCCCACTGCCAACTCAGGCACAGGATCTGGTCATCGAGCGGTGGTTGATCAACGGACCGATTCCCGCACCGGCCGATTCGAGCCGCGTCATTCGAGACTACCTGGGCGGCGAGGCTTCGGCCATGCCCACCCTCGGTGATCCGGGGTGGCGGGAGATCGCAACGGATGGCTTCGGCAGGCTGGACCTGAACGATGCCTTCGCCGGCTCGAGCACTGCTTGGAGCACGGCGTATGCTCACTCATACGTCTTCTCTCCGGAAGACCGTACCGTGCTTCTTGTGGGCGACAGCGATGACGACCTGACCGTCCACGTCAACGGCCAAAGGGTATGGCTGAACGTCGTCGCCCGCGGGTTGGGAAGAGGGAATGACACGATCCCAGTACGCCTGGCCGAAGGATGGAACAGCCTTCTGTTCAAGGTGCTGAACCGGGCGGGTGGGTTCGGCATCCTGGGACGACTGGCCCCGGCCGAGATCGGCGGCGTCGAGGGTTTGCTGCTCTCTATCGCTCGTCCGCCCGGCATGATCGCCCACAATTACCCGCATCCTACTGTCACGCTGGGCCCAGTCCGGTTGGGCCCGACGTTGAGTTGGGAAGGTGACCGGCTGTCCGCGTCGGCGCGTGCGTCTGTGGTCGCCTGGGGGCCGGATACATTTCGCGGCGTGTCCATGCAGCTAAGCCAGGCAGGTCGAGACCTCGGTAGCAGTCGCTTTGACGTTTTGGCACAAGCCGAGCCGGTCGAGGTGGAGCTCCCATTGCCGTTCGCTGATCTCAGACGCGCCGCGATCGGCGAGGCTCCCATCGTCGCGGGCGCCGACTGGCAGGGCGGCTCGCGCGAGGCCGCCGTATTCGTGGACGCCGCGCAGTTGCTCAGACTGGTTGGCGGCCGAATCGAGCTCGGGTCACTAGAAATCGATTCGGGGGGCGGATCCGCCGGCCGGATGAACGCGCAGATGACAGTACCTAGCGCTTTCGATGGGCAGACCGTAGAAATGTTGGCGCTCGGTCTTGGCCCGGGCGCCGACTATCGCGTGAACGGTCGCGCCACGGCTTGGAGCGATGGCAAGGTCACGCTCTGCGCCCCCTGTCGAGCCGGCGACTCGCTACGAATCGCGATCGTTCCTGAGGCCGGGCGTCCCGTTTGGAGGAGGCCGATGGCACGGGTGCGCGAGATCGGCTATCCGGAGTACGCGGACGGCTACGCTTATGCCGAGGCGCTAGCAAGTCGGCGCCCGCCGATCGAAAGCCCCGATGCGATCGCATGGCTTCGCCACATCGGTGACCCCGGCGCCGACGCTTATCGCGCGCTCGTCCGGCGTTATCAAGAGGCTTACGCTCCACTCGCTGCCGAGGTTCGTCGCGACACGCTGCACCTTATCGGTAACTCGCATATCGATGCTGCCTGGCTCTGGCCGTGGAGCGAGACGATCGATGTGATTCGCGATACCTGGCGTACCTCGCTCAAACTCGCCGAGCTCTTTCCCGGCTACATCTTCTCGGGTAGCTCGGGGGCGTACTACGACGCGATGGACAGGTTGGAACCGGCGTTGGCCGATTCGTTGGTCGCGGCCATCGAAAGCGGCAAGTGGATGCCCGTCGGAGGGTGGTGGGTGGAGTCGGACCTGAACGTTCCATCCGGCGAGTCGCTGGTGCGTCAGGGGCTGTATGGCCAGCGCTACTTCGAGCAGCGGTTCGGCTTCCGCTCGAAGGTCGCTTGGACGCCGGATTGCTTCGGGTACCCGTGGACGATCCCGCAGATCCTCAAAGGCGCGGGCCTCGATTACTTCGTCACCCAGAAGATTCGCTGGAACGACTCCACCGAATTCCCGCACAACGCGTTCTACTGGCAAGGGCTCGACGGCACACGTGTCTTGACGTACAACCCGTACGGTTACGTCCACGATCTCGATCCGGGCAAGCTGGTGACCGAGCGTTTGGAGGACCGCGAGCGAACCGGCCTCAACCATCAAATCGTACTCTACGGCGTCGGCGATCACGGCGGTGGACCGACCATCGCCATGCTACAGCGTGCCGAGGACCTTCGACGCGTGCCAACTTTCCCTGTCATGGTCTACGCTGAGCCGCTGAGCGCGCTCGAAGCCGTAAAGGGTAGCGACGAATCCAACGACTTGCCGGTGTGGAACGACGAACTCTACTTGGAATACCATCGCGGCACGTACACGACGCAGGCGCGATCGAAATGGCGGAACCGGCGTAGCGAAGCGATGCTGCAGGCGGCGGAAGCTCTGGCAACCGTCGGGTCGCAGCCGTACCCGCGCGAAAGGCTCGAAGACGCGTGGCGCCTGATCCTGTTCAATCAATTCCACGACATCCTGCCTGGCTCGGGCATCCGCGAAGTCTACGAAGATGCGGAGGTGTTCTACGACAGCGCTTGGGCGGTCATCGATTCGGTGAAAGCAGGTGGCTTCGCCGAGCTCCGGGCCCTGATGGATACGCGTGGTAGAGATGAGACTGTAGTCGTTTTCAACCCGCTCGGATGGTCACGCAGCGGTGTGGTGACCGTGTTACCAGCGGGGTCACCCGATACGTCCACGCCGTCACAGCGCGAAACCGGTCAGGTAGCGCGTCTCAGTCGGCGCGGCCTCCCAATCGCGGTGGAAGACATACCCGCCTTCGGGGCCAAGGTGGTCCGCATGCCGCGTGACACCATGCCGAAGGACGTTCGGCGCCTTCCTGCACCCACGGCCGGCTCGGATTGGCTCGAGAATGCTTTCCTGCGGGTGGAGATCGATCCGCGCACCGGTGATATCACGCGGATCTTCGACAAGGTGAACGAGCGAGAAGCGCTCGCGCCCGGGGGACGTGGTAACGTCCTGCAAGTACTCGATGACCGACCCGATCAATGGGACGCCTGGAACATAGTGATCACCGGCGATATGTGGGAGGTGGGTGGCATTTATGGGCTCAGCGCCGTCGCAGATCCTTGGAAGGCCGAGCTTCGCCTCGAGCGGCGCTGGGGGAACTCCACCTTTCACCAGCGGCTCGTGCTGGCCCGAGACGCTCGCTACCTGGACGTCCAGAACGAGTTCGACTGGCGGGAGGAGAGGAAGGCGCTCAAGGTCGCGTTCTCTCTGAACGTCGAAGCAGATTCAGCCACCTTCGAGATTCCCTACGGTACCGTCCGCCGCACGGGCCGGCCTCGAACCAAGGCAGAGCGAGCCAAGTTCGAGGTGCCGGGACAGCGCTGGGCCGATGTCTCGCAGGAGGACTACGGCGTGAGCATCCTGAACGACAGCAAGTACGGTTGGGACTACAAGGCGAACGTCTTGCGCCTCACTCTTCTGCGCTCGCCTCTGTGGCCGGATTCGCTGGCGGACCGCGGGGCACATTCATTCCGTTTCGCCGTGTACCCTCACGCCGGCGACTGGCGGGCAGCCGAAACCGTGCGCCGTGCGGCGGAATACAACGTGCCTATGTTGGCGGCCTATGAGCCCGAGCACAAAGGACAGCTGGGCAAAGAAGCCTCGTTTGCCTCGGCCGATCCTGCCAACGTCGAACTGACCTGGTTGAAACGTGCCGAGGATTCCGACAATTGGGTGTTGCGGCTGGTTGAGTGGCACGGGACCGCAGCTGAGGTGGAAGCAACCGTCGCCTGTCCTGTGCAGCGGGCGTGGCGAGCGAATCTGCTGGAGGACCCGACCGAGTCGGTCAAGGTGAACGGTCGGAGAATGCGCCTGTCGCTGCGTCCGTACGAGATCGCAACGCTGTTGGTGGAGTGCAAACGATGAGTCACTCGTCTCGCGAACGAAGTACTGAATCAATACTTGGTCGATCTATATTCGACATTCTACATTCTTCATTCGCTGCTTGCGGTATTACGCTCTTCGCGCTCGCTCTGACAGTCTGCACGTCCTCAGAGCCCTCCCAAAGCGAAACCTCCGTTCCCGTCATGACCTTCAACCTTCGCTACGGGACTGCGGACGATGGTGAAAACAGTTGGCCGCATCGGCGCGACCTCGTATTCGACGTCATCCGCGAGGGGGCGCCGGACGTTCTCGGAGTGCAGGAGGCGCTGAGGTTTCAGCTCGACGAAATAGCGACCGCCTTTCCTGAATATGCGGAGGTCGGCGTAGGTCGGGACGATGGCGGTACTGCCGGCGAATTCACCGCCATCCTGTATCGTGCGGATCGATTCGAGGCTACCGAGCAGGGGACGTTCTGGTTCTCCGAGAGTCCGGACGAAATTGGGTCGACTGGGTGGGGAGCGCGGTTGCCGAGGATTTGCACGTGGGTGCGGCTGGCCGAACGCGGTTCCCACCGCTTCCTCTTCGTCTACAACGTGCACTTCGATCACGAGTCGCAGGAATCGCGGGAGCGCAGCGCGATGCTGCTTGTGAGTCGAATCGTGCGACGGGCCGGCGCGACCCCGGTCGTCGTGACAGGGGATTTCAACGCCGGCGAGGACAACGCGGCAATTCTGTACTTGAAGGGTCGGGTAGAGCCTGCGCCCGAATTGAGGTTGGTCGACAGTTTTAGGGTTCTCCACCCTGATTCCTTGGAGGTCGGGACCTTCAACGGCTTCACCGGTGCCACCAGCGGAAGCAAGATCGATGGCATCCTCGTTTCCGGCGGTTGGGAAGTGGAGAGTGCGGCGATCGTCCGTACGTCGCGAGGTGGCCGCTACCCGTCGGATCACTTTCCGGTGGTCGCGACGTTGAAGTACCGCGGGGACGTGCGTTGACTCGTTCTGCCTCTGTAGCCCTCGCATCGGCGCTTCTTCTTGTTTCTGCTACTTGCAGCAAGACATCTGCCGATGACCGCATTGTCGTCGGGGTACCGTCCGATGTGGGAACGCTTCTGCCGGTGCTCCGCAACACCGCGCTGGACGGCGAGGTCAACGCTCTTCTCTACCTCAGTTTGGTGTCTGCCCGTTGGGGCGACGGCTCGCTGGATTACGTCGTTGATGATATGTCATTGGCTGAGCGCTGGGAGTATGACTCAGACTCGACGACGATCGTGTTCGTGCTTCGGCGGGACGCGGTATGGTCAGATGGTCGCCCGATCAGCCCTCACGACGTCGTCTTCAGCTACGAAGTACTGCGTGATCCCGCCGTCGCTTCGCCCTATGCCGAAGTGTGGCAGCACCTCGATTCGGTCGTGCAGGTCGCGGACCGACGTGTGGAATTCCACTTCCGGCGACGCTACCCGGGCATGCTGTTCGATGCGATGATCGGAATCATCCCGGCGCATGTGTTCGAGGAGTCTGTGAGCCGCGGCGCCGCGCTGGCTGGCCATGCTGCGCTGGCTGAGCCGGCTGAGCTCGTGGTCAGCGGGCCTTACCGCGTGGCCGAGTGGCGGAGGGGCGAGCGCCTCGTGCTCGAAGCCAACCCGCGCACCCTCACCGATGCGCCTCGTACCAAGTCCGTGGTCTTTCGCGTCATACCGGAACTGACGACGCGCTTGGCCGAGTTGGAGAGTGGACGAATCGATGTCTTGGGCGTCTCGGGTCCGCTGGCAGCGGCCCGGGCCAACCCGGTCCAAGCCAATTCGCGTTACCGCCTGGAGTCGAGCGAAGATCGCTACTACGACTACATCGCTTGGAACGGAGCGATGTTCGAGCCCTTCAGCCAACCGGCAATTCGGCAGGCTCTGTCTCTGGCGATGGACCGTGGGGCCATCCTTGCCGGTCTCGGCATCGATGACCACGCCCGACCCGCGGCGGGGCCGTATCCGCCGATATTCGGAGCCGTCGCGGATCCCGTGCTGAGGCCGGATCCTCACTTACCGGATAGCGCTCGGGCGATTCTGGCGGCGCACGGCTGGAGGGACCGCGACGAAGACGGGCTGCTGGATCGGGGCGGAATACCGTTTCGCTTCACCTTGCTTGCGGCTGCGGGAAACCAGCGCCGGGCGGCGGCAGCCAAGATCATTCAAGCGCAATACGCCGAGGTCGGCATCGACATGCGGATCAGACACGTGGAGTTCAACGCTCTGCTCGATGCGGTATTCGAGCGCCGCGACTTCGAAGCCGTGATGCTCGGCTGGCAGATTCCCTTGGAGCACGACTACCTCATCGGCCACTTTTGGCCGAGCGACCACCCGATCAACATGACGGGCTACGCGAGCGCCGCTCTCGACAGCATCATCCCCATGGCTGAAGTCGCCGCGACTGAGGAAGAGGCTGTCTTGCACTGGAAAGCTGCGGCTCGGGTGATCGTTGAGGACCAGCCGTTCGCGTTCTTGTGGTACTTCGATGATGTTCTGATAGTGGATCGCCGTGTGACCGGCCTGCAGGTCGATACATACGGTCTCTACCAAAACCTTCACGAGTGGAGGGTGGAGCGATAAGCGAATCGCCAACGCCCCGAACGACAGGGCCTGCCTGCGGCGTGCTGTTCGACCTGGACGGCGTGCTCGTGAACACCGAGGGGCTCAAGGCCACCGCCCACGCTCAGACCGTCGCCGGCTACGGAGGAACGCTCGAGCCGCGGCAGTACCGGGCGGAAATGGGTCGAGCCTACGACGACGTCATCGAAGCGTTCATCGCGCGCACCGGCATCGACGCACAGCCCGGAGCCTACTCGGATGAGTTCCGCTCTGCCTACCTCGATATGGTCAGAGCGCGCCTGCAGCTGACTCCAGGGACGGAGGACCTTCTCGGCACACTTCGCGAGCGAGGCTACCGGTTGGCCGTCGTGAGCTCGAGCGTTCGTTGGATGATGGATGAGATCATGGCGCGAACTCGTCTGGACCACTTCTTTCATACGATCGTATCCGCGGAAGATGTACGAGAGGAGAAGCCGTCACCGGAACCCTACCTTTTAGCGCTGGAGCGGCTGTCGCTCGCTCCGAAAGACGCGGTGATCTTCGAGGACACACAGTCAGGCGTCACGGCCGGCATACGTGCCGGCGTCAAGGTGGTTGCCTTGCGCCACGAGTACAACGTCGATCACGATATGTCGGGTGCGGCGACAGCGCTTGACGACCTCGCCGATACGGAGGGAGTCTTGGCGCTAATTCGCTCTCTATTGAGTACGCCGAGCGGATAGTATTTCCTACACCCAGCCTTTCTTCCGAAAGCCGCGCAGCGTCTCCGCGAAACGCTCCATCTCTTCCGGCAAACCGATCGAGAGCCTGTTGTACTCGAGCATGGGTGGGAACTTGCGCCCGACCCGTATGTCAGAGTCCGCCATCCGTCTCTGGTAGACGCCGAGCTCGCCGGGGATCCGATGCATCACGAAGTTCGTGTGGCTGGGCAGATACTCCAGCCCCAACTCGTCCAGGCATTCGTGCAAGATGCGCATGCCATGCGAGTTTGCCTTGCGACTCCGCTGGATCAGGTCCTTGTCGGCGAGCGACGCGAGAGCGGCTGCGAGGGCTAGCTGGTTCGCGTTGTTCCTACCGATGTACTCGCGCAATCGATCGACCGTGTCCTTGTGGGCTATCGCGTAGCCGAGCCTCATGCCGGCCATACCGTAGATCTTCGAGAAGCTGCGTGACACGATCACGTTGGGCTTGTCGAGCCACTTCGTGCATGACCAGTAGCCCGGGTCCTCGCAGTACTCATAGTACGCCTCGTCGACTAGGAAATAGGTGTCGTCCCGGGCTGAGGCGATCCAAACGTCGATCTCGGAGCTCTGGGTGAGAGTGCCCGTGGGGTTGTTAGGGTTGCACAGGTACACCAACGCTCTCTGGCTTCCCGACTCCGCGCGCTCTTTCATACGACCCAGATCGTGCGCGAAGGCCTGATCCAAACGCACCTTCACCAGCTGGAAAGTGAACGGTTGAGCGTACCAGGGAACGTCTTCGAACGTCGGTTCTGCCAGAATCAGCCGGGCGTCGGGAGTCGCCAGCGCCTGAACGGCCATCTGCAGCACCTCGGTGGAACCGTTGCCGAGGACGATGTTCTCCGCTTCGACACCATTAAGCTTGGCAAGGGCCTCCACCAGTTGTCCTCTCCGCTCCCGGGGGTAGCGGTTCGCTTCTTCGATGGCATCCAGGATGGCCTGCCGTCCCGCCGGAGCCACGCCCAGCGGGTTCTCGTTGGAACTGAGGCGAAGCGGTCCATCCGAGCGGGCCGGGAAGGCCTGCGCTATTTCCGGCAAAAGACCCAGAGATCCACCGATCCCCGTGGCACCAATCGCCAAGCCGGTTCGCAAGAATGTCCTGCGTTCCATGAGAGCCCCCGAGTAGTCTTGTGAGTGGACGGGAGTGTTCGGTTCAATGCCTAAGCATGGAGCGTTCGCTCCCCACCCCGCAAGTCCGCCTGGTTTAGACTGAGGCCGCCGGGAGGAAGACGCCAGACAAACAAAAGGGCGGCCGCGAGGCCGCCCTTGGGTCACACATCAGCGACTCTGCTCAACTATCGTCATCATCGTCCTCTTCGTCATCATCATCGTCATGCGGCACCCCGTCCCCGTCGTCATCGCGGAACCCCTCTATCGACGCTTCGATGTTGTTCTCGACCAATTCCTGGTTCGGCTGGTCTTTGTTCGCGGTGGAGGGGTCCACCAGCGTGCCGCCGGGCGCCACGAACCAGGTCGAGATATCGACGGTCAGAGTCACGTTCACCGGACCCGACTCGGGCGTGACGACCAGCGGACTCGCGAGGTCGATCTCCTGCTCAGAGTCCATTTCCGTGGTGTATTCGAAGGCTGCATCGTTGTACGTCCCCGTGACTCGGATGCTGATTTGGGCAAAGGCCGGGTTCCTAGAACGGAAATCGAGATCCTCGGGCGTGTCGTCATCCGGGCTATGGATCTCGAACTCGATCTCGTCGAAAGTGCCCGGCGGTACCGTGGCCCCAATCTCCCGAGTGACGCTTAGGTACGGCCCCGTCTCGAATTCCTCACAGTCGTCGTCGGAGACTCCTGAGTCACAGCCGGACGTTGAGACATGCTCGAATTCAATCTCCTTAAGTACCATCTCGGCGCTTTCGATCACCAGCGTGTTGACCCCGTCGTCCAGCTCGAGCCCGGCTGCGAACAGTCCGGGTGCCGCACCGGGGCCTGCCCCGATCGCGATCGACAGCGTTACCGGTGTGCCCCCGGCATTGGGCCCAGCCGGGTTGTCGTCGCACGCCGCGACTAGGCTCGCGAGGATCAGCACGAGGGTTACTCCGCGTAACTGCGAGGCATTCAAGCTCTTTCCGTTCATCTCCGCTTCTTCCTTTCTCTTGTATCGATGTCGGGTGTCGCTCCCGAGCTGTCAGGGTTTATCAATGGCAACGCCGGTGCCGTTGTCGATCCGTAAGCGTTAACTCGTTCATTTGCAACGACATAACGACCTCGCTGCAACCGAGCAACTCCTCCTGGCAGTCGTATCAATAAGTAACACCATCGATCATTTGTATCGAAACGCGACAGGCTGTAGAGGGAAATAACCTAGCGGGGGGCCGGGCGAGTGCCGGCTGGAAGTATAGAACGGAGCGGAGAGAGAATCGGAAGGCCTGGGGGTGTATCGAAACAATACGGTTGTCAGTGGATAACAATTCTTGTATCGTTTCGGGACAATTCGTCTGCCCAGAGAGGGGATCTGTGCATAGGAAACTACTGATCTTCACCGAGTCCGAGTCTTTCCTGGAATTCTATCGGGAGGCTGCATCTGCGGCGGGCCTGGAGTTGGAGGTCAGGCGCGACTTGAACGAAGCGGGCAGAAGCGCCCTGGTTGTTGTCTCCGCTCCGGGTCAGGAGGAACAGGCGGCCGATCGGGTGCGAGATGCCGCGGCTGTGACTCCGATGCCGCCCATCGTTGTGGGGGGGTCTGCCGATCACCGGCTGGCGATGGGGCTGATTCACGCCGGCGCTGACTTCTATTTCGTGCTGCCCGAGGAAGCCGAGGCTCTGAAGGACTACGTGCACCAGCGCGGCGAGGCCGTGCGGAGCCGTGAGGCACGAGCGGAGTTGGCTGCTGCGGAGCAGCGAGACTTCGACTTCTCGAGGCTCGTTGGCGAGAGCCGGGTCGTACAGGATGCGCTGGCGGTGGCCGCCAGGATCATACCGCGGGGCTCGGCGACGGTGCTGCTAACCGGTGAGACGGGCACGGGCAAGGAGCTACTGGCTCAGGCCATTCATTACAACGGTCCGCGCAGGGAAAACCCGTTTGTGGAGCTCAACTGCTCGGCGATTCCGGCGAACTTGCTGGAGTCAGAGCTGTTCGGTCACGAGCGAGGTGCTTTCACCGACGCGCGGCGTGCGAAGCCGGGGCTTCTCGAGGTGGCAGACGGGGGCACTCTATTCCTCGACGAGATCGGGGAGCTGCCGTTCGAGCTGCAGGGAAAGCTACTTAAAGTGCTGGAGGATAAGCGGGTCCGGCGGGTCGGCGGCACGCGCAGCCAGGAAGTGGACATCCGCATCATCGCCGCGACGAACCGCGACCTTGCGGCCGAGGTAGCTGAAGGATCGTTCCGGGAAGATCTGTACTATCGGCTCTCGGTCATCCCCATACATCTCCCGCCGCTGCGTGAGCGCGGCGATGACATTCTCCTGTTGGCGGATCATTTCATAGACGCCTTGAGCCAGGAATACGACATGCCGCGGCCGGAGCTGTCCCGGGATCTCAGAGACCGGCTGCTGACGCATCCATGGCCCGGAAACGTGAGAGAGCTTCGCAACGCCATCGAACGGGCGCTGTTGCTGGGTGCGGAGGGCAGGCTGCGAAGCGAAGACCTCTTCATGGAAACATCGGCGAAAGTGACCGCTGCTGGTGGCGGCGTCATCCCGTTCCCTGCTCCGATGGAAGCGATCGAGCTGGCTGCGGTTCGTGCCATGCTGGAACGGACCGGCGGCAACAAGAGCGCGGCGGCGCGACACCTGGCGATTTCTAGGTCCCGACTGCACCGGGCTCTGCAGCGGATCGCTGAGATCGACGCTCGATCGTGAAGACAGCATGCGAGTACCGGCTGTTCCGAAACGGTACAGTTGAGCGATAACGATACAGGCGTGGATTATGTAAGTTCCAGTGTAGCAACACCTTGAACCAGGAACACGGCTTGCGCTAGCTACGCCCCGATTCGGTTACGGTAGCGGAAACCGGTTGCCAGGCCAAGCGACTCGGCTTCTTGAGTCAGAACAGGTAGGAGGAGATGCGTTGAGGATGATCAATGAGATTTGGCCGCGTGTCGGGGTCGTCGCGGCGGTATTAGTGGGCGTACTGCTCGCCGGTTGTGAGAACTCGAACGAGAGCGCGTCCGTGATCGTGCCCGAGTCAGAGCTCGAGTTCGTGCCTGTGAGGACGGCGGCTCCGGCTTTGGAGACCATGGACACGTCGTTCTGGGCGGTGAAGGGTCAGGAGCGTGAGCTCGAGATTCGATTCCAGGGCCAGGGTGGCCCGGGTACGGGCAGCAGGTTCCTCGAGTTCAAGGTCAATGAGCAGACGCTCCACCAGCGGCCCGACGGGACGATGTTTCAGCAGGGGGACTCAATTGAGATCCATGTGAGCATTGGCCAGGGTCTCTACCTGGTAGATCTGGAGCCGTCGGGCCTTCGCTTCAATCCGTCGGAGCCGGCGGTCTTGGAGATCGAATACGGCGAGGCGGATGAGGACTTCATCGGCCGCGAGGGTGAATTCGATGCTTGGAGACAGGAAACGGCGAACGGGCCGTGGGAGCTGATCGGGTCGGTTCAGATGGAGGAGCTAGACGAGATTGAGGTCAGTATTTTGGGCTTCACCCGCTATGCGTTGGCTATCGGACGATAGCAGTCGGCTACGCGTAGTCTCGTGAGGGCGAGACGTGGGTTTCGGTGAACTGAGGAGCGAGCTCGAGAGGCTTGCCGAAGCGCGGCGCTGGGACGAGGTGCGTGATCGAATCGGCGGGCTCGAGGACGCCGCTTTGGTCGCCGATCCGAAGGTCGCGTTCCTGGCCGCTGAAGCTTTGGTGCATCTCGGACACATGGAGCGTGCTCTGAACCTGGCTCTGGCTGCCGAGGCGGAGTTCCGCGCGCGACACGACCACGTGAACCTGCTTGCGGCGTTGAACCTGGCCGGCGCGGTCCAATTCGAGTTGGGCGACCTCGAGAGCGCGCAAGAGCGCTTCTCGTACTTACTCGAGCTGGCGCGCGAGCGGGGCAACGAAGAGATGAGCGGGCGAGCGACCAACAATTTGGGAGCCATCGCCAGCCTGCGCGGCGACGACCAGCGAGCGCTGTCCCTCTTCCGACTCTCCATACCCGCCTATCAGAAAGTCGGCTTCCTGATCGGCCTTGCTCAGACCGATCACAATCTCGGCATCGCGCACCGAGACCTCGGGCTCTTGGGCGAAGCGGACCGGCACTATCGAAGCGCGCTGCGCCGCGCCCGTCAGTTGGGCGACCAACGGCTTGCGGCCATGGCCCGTGTAGGCCGAGCCGAGATCTCCCACCGTCGTGGCGACGAGGACTATGCGGGAGCTGAAGCTCGTCACGCCCTCGACGCGTTCGCCGAGATCGGAGATGAGCTTGGCCGCAGCGATGCGCTCAGGCTGCTGGGGAACGTGGCGCTCGCACGATCCGATTGGGCCGAGGCCGGCCGCTGCTTCGCTCGAGCGCTCGACCTGGCGCGCGAATACGCGAATCCGTTACTGGAGGCCGAGATCCTCGAGGAGCGCGGAGAGCTTCACGCCAAGACCGGACAGACGGCGTTGGCAAGCGCCGATACCGAGGTCGCCGCAGCCATCTATCGGCGACTCGGAGCGGCAAAGCGGCAACGGCGCGCCGAGGAGAAGCTGGAGCTGATTGATCCGGCCTGAAGTCCTACCGATGTCCGTCCCCGAACGACATCAGTGTGGCGGGCGGCACATGAGGTCAATTATACGGTCCGAGTTCTTTGTCGGGGTTTTCAAATCTATCGTGGTACCGTCAGCCGGGGCCTGACGGGGACCGACGGTGTCACATTCCAGGCGGTATCTGACTATTGTAGTCGGCTCTATTCAGGAGGGATCGTGAATCTGTGTCCTCTGCGTCTTGTGGGAAAGCTGAGATGTGCCAGGCTCCATTGGCGGCTCTGATCGTATCAACGCCGTGTCGTTGAACACGACTACCCCGGTTTCGATTTGCGGATACTGATCGCCGATCCGTTGGCGCACAGTTGGTACGACAAGGACTGGGGAGTATTGCCGGAGGTCGAACTGTTGAGGAGCAGGGGCCTCAAGTCGGGCGCGCGTGTATTCGATATCGGCGCACACCAGGCCGTTGTGGGGGCGCGTGGAGGTCCCGGCTATCACCATCGATAGTCTGTCCCGAGAATATGGGGCGCCCGACGTCCTGTTCATCGATGTTGAAGGCTACGAGGTCAACGTTCTCGGCGGGGCGAGCAAGACCCTGGAGTCAACGCCGGATGTGTACGTCGAGGTACACGTGAATTGGGGTCTCGAGAGATATGGACATGAGGCTCGAGATGTCCTCTCGTTCTTCTCCCCGCAGCAGTACACCACCTACGTATGCCCGCGTGAGGGTGAGGACTTCGTCTCGGTCGAGGACGCTGAGCCTTCTCTGTTTAAGCGCATGTTCCTCCTGGTGGCCTTGTCTAAGGACCTCTGAGACAACACGGCTTGGCTCACGGTCGCGACGGAGACGGGTTTAGAGGGGCTCGACCTGACGCTCGAACGCGCTAACTTGACGCCACTCGTGCCGGCTCCCGTCGGTAGACCTCGAGTTTCCGTGAGGAGGTCGCCGCGCGTCGGCGGGAACCTGTCAACATATGGCCCCACGGAGTGTGCCATGTTTAGAATCCTCGTATTCTCCGCGCTCGGCTTGGCCGTCCTGCCGAGCGCCGCGAACTCCCAAGCGGGAACCGAAGAGAGCCAGATTGCCGAGGCCGTGAGCCCTTTGCCGGAACCGCTGCGTGCGGGCGCAGAGGTGCGCCTCTTCGTGAACGGGCAATTGAGCACGGTCAGGCAGGGAAGCAATGGACTGATCTGCTTGGGCGACGATCCGGTCCAGGAGCGATGGCACGTGGCATGTTACCATGAAAGCCTCGAGCCGTTCATGGCCCGGAGCAGGGAACTCAGGGCACAGGGCGTCACCGGGCGAGCAGCGATAGACCAGGCGCGGAGCGCGGAGATCGAATCCGGCAAGCTGGAGATGCCGGACGGTCCTGCAGCCCTCTATTCGCTGACCGGCGAAGAGGGTAGCTTCAATCCGGCGACGGGTAATGCCGATGGAGCTTCGGGGCTGCATGTGATATACGTTCCCTACGCGACGGAAGCATCAACGGGTATTTCGACGGTGCCCTCGAGAGATCGTCCGTGGTTGATGTCGGCCGGCAAGCCTTGGGCGCACGTCATGATCGCCCGTTGATGCGATCCTTCTGGCCGTGAATAAGCGGTAGGCGAAGGTGCTCGTGTAGCCCCGGGTGTCCGAAAGCGAAAGCGTCTTTCACCGATAGTGCCTCTCGATGAGCGAGAAATCCTTGCATAAGGCGAGCGCGACTCCCACGCCGAGCGCGGTCGCCACAGCGGGTTCTTCCAAGGCACTGCCGCCGGATCTGCTCCAGGCGGCCTCGAAGCGGCTCGGCTGGGCGGCGCTTCTGTACTCCGGAACCTTCTTCCTCGCCTTCATGGGCCCTCACCTGTTCCGCGTGACGGCCGACTACGTACCGGAACATGCGCTGTGGGATCAACCGCTCCAGACCGCGGTAAGCTTCGCGTCGATCGCCTTGGGGCTTGCCGTATTCGCTCTGACGCGCTTCTCGAAGCTCAAGCCCCAGACTCTGCTGGACATCGGGCTCGTGTTCGAGGTCGTGGGAGCATTCGGCATCTCCATGTCTTCCACTTGGGGGATCTTCTCGGAGTGGAGCCCGGCCATCTTCAACGACTTTTACGGAATCCCCTGGGAGTGCGTTTGGATCGTCTTCTTCCCAATCCTCGCGCCGAATACGCCGGGTAAGGTTCTGATTGGGTCGCTGGGTGCTGCCTCGATGGGGATGTTTACGGTCCTCCTGTCAAAGGCCGCCGGTCAGACTAGCCCGGAGGCGCCGTGGTCGTTCTTCCTCGTGTACTTCGCTTTCACTACGTATCTATGTGCTGGCATCGCCTTCGTCACGTCGCGGACGATCTACAAGTTTGGCAAGAGCTACGGCAAGCTTAGAGAGATCGGTAGTTACCAGTTGGTAAAGCCGCTGGGTGAAGGCGGCATGGGCGAGGTCTGGATGGCAAGGCACCGCATGCTTGCTCGGCCAGCCGCCATCAAGCTCATCAAGGTCGATGCATTAGGTACCGATCCGGGAAGCGCCACGACGATGCTACGCCGGTTCGAGCGCGAGGCCAAGGCGACGGCGGCGCTGGAATCGTACCATACCATCAATCTCTACGACTTTGGGGTCACGGAAGCCGGAGCCTTCTACTACGTGATGGAGCTGCTCAGGGGCCTGAACCTCGATACGCTCGTCAAGAAGTACGGCCCCATTCCGGCTGAGAGAGTCGTATTTCTACTTCGACAGGTCTGCCATTCGCTGCACGAGGCGCACCAGGCCGGCATGATCCATCGAGACATCAAGCCGGCCAACATCTACGCGTGTAGGTTGGGTCCCGACTACGACTTCGTAAAAGTGCTCGATTTCGGGCTCGTGAAGACAGGGGAGACAGCTGAGACGGGCGGAACGGAGCTGACGGCCGAAGGCATCGCCACCGGTACGCCTGCATATATGGCCCCCGAGATGGCGGTAGGCAAAGTTGACGTCGATGGGCGCGTCGATATCTATGGATTGGGTTGTGTCGGTTATTGGCTGCTCACGGGCCAGCACGTCTTCGTTGGCGACACGTCCCTCTCCGTAGTCGTAGCTCATGTTCAGGAAAAGCCCGTGCCACCGTCCCAGAGGGCCGAACTCGACATTCCCGAGTCCATCGAGCGCGTCATCCTCGCCTGCCTGCAAAAGGACCCCGCCGATCGGCCCCAAACGGCGGCCGAGCTCGACGCGATGCTCGCGGCCTGCTCGCTGGGCGAATGGACGCAGGCCAGGGCCAGGGAGTGGTGGGACCTGCACGTGCCCAACTCCGAACTTGCCTTCGCTGATGAGACCGGAGCGGTGGCGGAGCCTGGACTTCTTACTGTCAGACACTGAGGCGTTGAGGGAACGTCGCTAACGCTCGAGAGGTTGCGGCCGGGCGAGCGCGACGCCTAAGGCGCCACTGCGCGCTCGCCCAAGCCACTGGAAGGTTTGCTGCAAGGCTGCGGGGCCTCAGTTCGGGTTCACCTCTGCCACGGTCCAAGGCCAGGCGCCGGTGTTCACCACCGCGAGACGAAACGCCTCTTCACCCATGTCCGGGTTCAGAGCGCCAATCGCGACCGCGTAGGCCCGCAGACCGGCGAGCGTAGTCACGGCGAACGTGGCCACAGGGTTCACATCGCCCGTAGCCGCCACACCCAAGGTCAGGTCGGTAGCAGGAATAGACTCGCCGACGTCCGGCTTCCCGGCAGGATAGACCAAGTTCTCGAACACCACGGTCTCGATCGTGCCGCCACCATTGACCGTTCCTATGTCGACGGCCGGCGCGTCCGGGGAAGCATGGATCGCCTGAACGCGGGAGTTGGCTGCGTCATTCAGATCGAAAGCATCGCGGAACGCAACCAGGTTGAAGGCCTGCTCGCCGGCCCCGTCCGGGGATAGGAAGCCAGACGCGATGGCCAGATAGCGCTGACCGGCGTTCAGGTTCGGCGTGTCGAAGCTGGCGGCCGGATCACCCGCCGGACGATCGGATCCCGGCGACGTCGGGAAGAAGTCCAGCGTGTAAACGCCCGGCGGAACCTGGAGGCCACCAGACAACTCGGCAAACGACAGATCATTTACGAGCTCGGTGTCGCCGGCGAAGATGTCCACAGCCGGAGCGTCCGGACCGCCATGCAGGGCGTAGGCCGTCGGATTCTGACGGATGAAGCCGATGGCGCCACCCGGATTGGCCGAGACCGCCAACAGAGCGAAGCCAGCCTCCTCGCGGGGCAGCAACTGCAACGATCCCACGGCGATCACGAACAACTCACCACCGTCCGGCAACTCAGGCGTGGTGAAGGCCGTCACACGCGCTAGAGGCGTACCGGCCCAAATACCGATCTGCAACGCGGTACCAGAAGGCAACTCCACGCCCGCGACACCAGTATCCTCGAAGCGCGCTAACGCGGCGACTTCCGGCGTGCCATCGTTGGCGACGTCGATCGCCACGGTCGGGGCGTCAGGCGACGCGTGCACGACACGGACGCGAGCCGTACCGGAACTTGCCGACGTGAACTCTTCGAACAGCGGAAGAATGCGGAATTTGTCGGCGTCGTCGTTCGAGCCGAGGAAACCGGTGGCCAGCGCCGTTACAACATCTCCCTCGCTCAACGTCAAGTCGCCCGTCTCGAATACGGGCATGCTTGACGGCGCGGAGCCCGCGGCTCGGAGCTGGATATTGTAGGTGCCTTCGGGAACATCCAGGTAACCCGTGACGTCTCCGTAGGTCAGGTCCTCGACCAGAGGCGTCGTGCCGTCGTTCGCGTACACATCCACAGCCGGCGCGTCCGGCGAGGCATGGATGGCCCTTAGCATCACCGAATTGGCGATTGGTGGGGTTGGGCCCGTCGTCTCATCGTCCTCATCGCAGGCTGAGATCGCAAGGACGATCGCCATGAGGCCTGCGGTCAGAAGTACGGGTTTGCGGTTCATTTTCGCTTCTCTCCTCGTTTGGCTTGGTTTCTGTCAGGGCCGAATGCGGGTCGTCCTGTCCACTTGTTGTCGAACACAGTAGGGCCTTCCAGGCTACGTGTCAAGTGTCTGTCCATATCGGACTGGACAACAGTTGTACGCAATGCGCCATCACGTGCTTCTGCTCGGGGAAGGTGCTTGGATTTGGACGATGTTGAGAGGAGGCCCGCCGCTGGTGCCCCGAGGGTGGGCAAGTAGGCCGGAGGCGGGCGGGGCCCCGCTCAGGGCCTACCGCGTGCTGGCCAGGTAGTCCAGCACCAGGTTTGACATCGCCCGCATCCCCACCGGAACGGACGCGTCGTCGGCCATGAAGTTGGGCGTGTGGTTCCAGCCGGAGGTCGTTCCCGGCTTCGTGGTTCCGAGGCTGAAGTAGAAGCCGGGGACGAT
>JBDHAS010000050.1:0-20764 GCA_039588015.1 Gemmatimonadota bacterium
GGAATCCGTCATTCGGTCAGCCGTTCTTCAGCAGTCAGCTTCGATATCTCTGCCGCGGAGCGTGCAGCGAGGAGGGAAAGTTATCGATCTTGGCGTAGTCAGCGATATTTTCATGTATTCTTTCGGCTCGGCCCTCAGACCGCGCCTTCAGCCTCTTCCAGCAAGCCGAGGAACTCGTCAGCATCTGCCGCCGCCGCTAGCCGTTGGCGCAGCGACACGTCTCGCATCAGGCGACTCAAGCGGCTCAGCGCGCGCACGTGAACCCCCGCCGCGCTGTCGGGACCCAGTAGCAGGAAGACGAGCCGCACCGGCTCCCCGTCGAGCGCTCCGTAATCCACCGGCTCGAGTGTCGATCCCGCCGCCATCACCAGCTCGCTCAAACCGTTGTACTTGGCATGCGGCAACGCGACCCCATCGCCGATCCCCGTACTGAGCACTTCTTCGCGCTCGAATACTGCCTGCAAGATCTCCTCGCGCTGGGCATCCATCCCGAGCGATTGGGCGAGAACTTCGACGAGCTCCGAGAGTACCTCCTCCTTGCTCAGTCCACGCAACGGGATCCTTACCCGTCCGGGAGCGAGCAGGTCGTAGGCCCGGGGCAAATTGACCTCCCCGGACGGAACCCTCGTTCCGTTCTCTCTCTGCGTTCCCGCCATAGTCCATCCCGATAACCAAGAATCCGCCTCGAATCCGAAAGATATCTGGCCGACAAAACCGTTTCAACACGGCTAGCCCGGCCAAAGCCGGCCTAGCGCCCGCCTGATCCGAGCCCCCCACGTGTCGACCTGATCGGCCTGCTCTTCCGGCATCGCGTCGCTCTCCTCTACCCAGTCTGAGCCGAGGATCACCGTGACGTCTAGATAGAGGTTTTGGTCCGGCTGTCGAAGCACCCGGTGCAGGCCCAGCGCGTCCGCTACGCGGCGAGCCGGCTCCACGCTGTCGATCCTGCCGATGGCCACCGAGGTGTCTCGGTCGAACTCGTCGGCGTTCCCGTAGTAAACGACGTCGAAGCCAAGATCGCGCAGGCGTTCTGTGGCCCGACTAGCCATGCGATCGACGCCGGCGCCATTGAGAACCTCAACCCGAATACGTCGACCGTTCATGATACCAGGCGTCGACTCGGGAGCCGCAGGGGTCTCGCGCCGGACCTCGAGCCAGAGCGAGGCGGCGAAGACGCCGACCGCAGTGAACACCACGGCGAGAGCGACAGCCTGCAGCCAGTTCCTCATCGTGACGCCACCAGCTCGTTCCAGAAGCCGATCGCCTCCGCGCGAAGCGTCTTGCCGTGATCCACTAGCTCCGCGATCCGCCGGGCGCAAACGACCTTGAGCACCGCAACCTCATCCCCCGGCAGTCGTGCCCGCAGAACGGCGTTTTCCAGCGGTGCATACGGTCTTCCCGGCTCCAGGTAGTCGGCGAGAAACAGGAAGCGGCCTAGCCGACTCAATCCGCCACGCCCGATGCTGTGATACGCGACGGCCTCGAGGATCTCCGGGTCATCCACCCCTTCCCTGCGCAGACGCTCGGCGACCGCCGGCCCGTGCCGGATCCTCTTGGGATAATCGGCGGCATACTCAGCCAGGTCACGGCCACGTGCATTGCGCAACGCGTCGTGCAACCAGCCCGCCGCAGACCAACGGACGCGGTCCGTCTCATCCAGCCCCAGCTCATCCGCCCAGCGGGTCAGCAACTCGGCCACCGATGCCAAGTGCTGCCTGCGGCGGTCGCTCACCTGTGCCCACTCGGGCAGTCGGCCTTCGGCAGCGGAGACGACTATGGGGTGTAAGTCACTGACCGTCATAGAAACCGCGTTCGCACGCCATGCCATGAGCGCGTTCGGCGAATCTCCGCGGCGCAGAAGGGGGGACGGGGAGGCTTCAGGGCGCCGTAACCCGGAGGCTACGCTTCAGGACTCGGTGCTTCTCGTCAACGAATACTGGGCTGGACGTCCGGTACCAGCCTAGTTGGATATCCCTAATACTATAATCCGCCAGCCCCGTTTTGAAGGAGCCTCTCCATATCGGGGTCCGGTCGGGCCAGACTCACGTTGTCGATCAAGCGCGTGGCGCCGATCCGAGCCGCAACGGCGATGACGGTGTCATCTCCCGCATGCTCGACCGGCTCGAGCTCGTCGGCGGACACAATCTCCACATATTCCACGTCGATGCCTCCGGCCGCCTCTATAAGCTCTGCGACTCTCGACCTGAGGATCGACGCGTCGCGCTCGCCGCTGCGGTATGACGTCACCGCCTCGGCGAGGGCCTTAGAGATGCTCGAAGCCCGTTCACGCTCATCCGCCGACAGGTACTTGTTGCGCGAGCTCAGAGCGATGCCATCGACCTCCCTGACCGTGGGCGCGACTTCGACACACACCGGCAGGTTGAGGTCTGAAGCCATCTTCTTTATCAGGACGGCCTGCTGAAAGTCCTTCTGACCGAACACGCTTACGTCCGGCTGCACTATGCCGAACAACTTGCAGACGACCGTCAGAACGCCCTCGAAGTGCGTCGGCCGGCTCAGACCGCACAGCCTGTCGGCCAGCCTTCCCGGCGTTACGGACACAGCCAGTTCGGCAGGGTAGAGCTCGCGATCTTGCGGGGCGAAGACGAGGTCGACGCCGCGCTCCGCGGCGGCCACCAGGTCGCCTTGCAGGTCTCGAGGATACTGGTCGAAGTCCTCGCTGGGCCCGAACTGCAGCGGGTTGACGTAGATCGACACGACGACATAGTCCGACAGTTCGCGGCACCGATCCAGCAGGCTGAGGTGTCCTTCGTGCAGGTAGCCCATGGTGGGAACGAAGCCGATGCGGCGTCCATCATCACGCGCCCGTGCCACTTCGTCACGCACTTCAGCGATCGTCTTTACAAGCTTCATCTTCAGCTGTTACGGAATTACGTTGCGCCTAGTCGTAGGAGTGCTCGGGTCCCGGGTAAGCACCGTCTTTGACTTCTTTGACGTATTCCGCGACTGCCGCTCGAACATCGGCTGCCAGGTCGGCGTAGCGCTTCAAGAAGCCCGGGCTGAACCCTTCATTCAAACCCAGCATATCGGGCAGCACGAGAACCTGCCCGTCGCATTCCGGGCCCGCGCCGATACCTATGGTCGGTATCGGAATGCTGCGTGTGATCTCACCGGCTAGCCCCTGCGGCAGCATCTCGAGCACGATGCTGAAACACCCCGCTCGAGACAGACGCTCCGCGTCGCCGAGCAGCCGGTCGTGCTCCGCGTCAGCCCGCCCCACCAGCCTGTAACCCCCGAGGCCGTGCACGGACTGCGGCGTCAGACCCAAATGACCCATAACCGGGATGCCGGCGTCCACCATCCGTCGGATCGTTTGCGCCATACGCTCGTATCCGCCTTCTACCTTCACCGCCTGCGCGCCCGTTTCCTGCAGCACGCGGCCGCAGTTCCGCAGAGCTTCCTCCTCTGAAACCTGGTAAGTCAGGTATGGCATATCCACGACCAGCAACGCGCGCTTCAACCCCCGGCGAACGGCCTTCGCGTGGTAGATCATCTGGTCGAGCGTTACCGGCAGAGTAGAATCTTCTCCGGCCACGACCTGGCCGAGCGAGTCACCGACCAGGACACAATCGATTCCGGAGTCGTCCACCAGTCCGGCCATGAGGAAGTCGTAGGCCGTGAGGACGGCGATCCGCTCACCGCGCCGTTTCATCGCGACCAACTCGACCGTGTTCATCGGCCGCGGAGACTTGACTGACTTGGAAGATTTTCTATCGGCCATCGTTGGCGGGCTCGCGATAGACTGCTCAGGCTCAACGTCAAATTAGGGGAGAGAAGCTAGGCCTCGCCAAGATGCGTGTCAAACGGGGGGCACAGGACTCACTTCAGCAGCACGAACTTACCGGTCTCTCTTTTGCCGCCGATGCTGATCACGTAGCCGTAGACACCGGTGGCGGCGGCATCGCCGTTCCCGAGCAGCCCGGTCCAGCTGAACGGTTCGACCGGCCGTTCGGGCACCAGCGTCCGCTGCTCGGTATAAACATGTCGGCCCGCGATTGTATAGATCTCGAGAACGGCTTCGGCGGGCTCGATGGTCCGGTCAACGAGGAACGGCAGCTTCACCGCTTCGCCTTCCACCGGGTTGAACGGATTCGGGTACGGCGGCAACAGGCGGAGCGCGCCAGCCCCGCTGGCCACCGGCCCCGGCGCATGCTTCTCGAGCGCGAACGCGCGAGCGCTGTCCAACGCCAGTTGCAGTTCCTCTCGGTCGCGCCCCGCCGCGATCAAGAAGATCACTTCGTCGCCGTTGCCGATCGGGCCCACGCTAACCAGCTGCGCCCAGTCCGAGGCGCTGCCGTCGGACGCTCGTTCGCCGCCCAGCGCCATATAGCGCGCCTTTTCCTCATCGGTGAACCCATCGGTACGTGCCAATACGCCGGACCCCTCTTGGTAACGGATACCTTCGGGTTCTCCTAGCGGAACCGGGGCATGGGTTGTAGGAGCGACCGGCGTCGTGGTGACCGCTATCCACGGGCCAGCCGAGTCCGCCGGGACCATCACGGAGGCGCCGAGCATGTCGTCCCAGCCTACGAAGTCGCCGCTGGCAAAGTCCCAATCGAGCAGCAGCCCCACCAGTGGCGTGCCCAGGCCGCCGCCGTGCTGGATGCTGACGGCCAACGACACGAAGACGGCGGTATCGCCTAGGGACACCAGTTCCACGTCCTGCTGGACCGAGACACCGAGCGGATACAGCGCTTTGTCATCCGCGAACGCGACCTCCGCGCTCGCGCCCGAGTCGCTCAGCGAGGTCCGGCGCCAGTCGGTGTCGGAGCCGACGGGGTTCGATTTCAGCGCCGGCTGCTTGAGGACGTCCACGTACGCCGCATCCGATACTCCGCCTGCCGTGGCGAACAGAAGCGCTCCCCCGGTCAGCCAATCGCTACCTTGGAAGACGAAGCCGGCGCCGCGCGTAACCCGCCCAAGACGACCGTACGCGTCGAGCGAGAAGCGGACTTCGCCGTCGGCGAGCGTGACCCTCGATTCCTCTGCCACGCGCAACACCACCGGTAGGCCCAGCCAAGTGCTCTCGCTCTCCAGCAGGAGCGTGAACCTCTCGGCGTCGCGGCTGGCGCTAGGTAGCCTCTCGAAGGTGACCTCTCGCCTCTCTCTCGGAGCGATCGGTGCCACCTCGCTGGTCGCCAACGTGTCTCGCGCGGGCGCGCTGAGCAGGCGGGCATTGCCGCCAGGAAATGAGCGGTCGCCTCGATTGAACAGTTCGAGCTTCAGCCCGAGGCCGGCGGAGTCCCACTCGACGTGATCGACGGCCAAGCGAACGCCGCCCAAACCGCCGACAGCGTCCGCTGCCGCCACGAGATCGATCAGGCCAGCACCGCTTCGATTGTCCAGACCGGTCGGAGGCAGATCCTCGGCGGTGGAAAAGAGCGCGTCCTTCAGCTCGTTGGCGCCGGCCCGTGGGTTGAGCCCCTTGAGCACGGCCAGAGCGCCCGAAACGTGCGGTGCCGCCCAGGACGTGAACGTCCCCGATGTCCCTCTCAACTCTGCTCTATGCGGGCTGAGGCCGCGCACGAGGGGTGTCACGCCGGGAGCCGCCACCTCGGGCTTCACGGAACCCGGGGCGCACGGCGGCGGCCCACCCAGGCTGTTCGATGATACTCTGATCTCCCCGTCGCGGAGCTCGACGGCGCCTACCGCGAAGGCGTTGAGCAGCAAGTCCGCTCTGTCTGCCGGCGCCGCCACGGTGTCGAGGCCGGCGGACCGGTTGCCGGACGCGAAGACCACGGGCACCCCGGCCGCCTCCAGCGCATCGATGGCCCGGTCGAAAATCCCGTCGCATCCGTCCGGCCGGAAGCCCCAGGAGTTGTTCAGTATGTCGGGCACATCGGTCGCCGTTGCCGGGTCGCCGTCCGGGTCGAGCACCCACTGCATCCCTTGCAACAGAACCGAGAGGCGGGTGTAGTCCGCTCCGCCGAACCCCTCGAAACCGTTGACGGCAACCCATTCGGCACCCGGCGCCACGCCGGTGACCACATCGAACTCGTCCTCGACGATGCGCTCCTGGCCCGACTCGACGACCGTGTCTCCCGGCTCGAGGCTTCCCAAAACCACCGTCATCACCGTCGTGCCATGCCCGACACCGCCCAGCCCGGTGTCGTCGTTGGGAGACTCCGTCAGCCCCCACGGATCGAACCAGCCCAGCTCCGGCGACGTCGATAGGCCCCGCCACTTCCGCCACAACAGCGGATGATCGCCGTCGACGCCGCTATCGAGCGTCGCAACGACCACGCCCTCTCCGGTGGCCCCAGCCTGCCACAGGGTCGGCGCCCCGATGACCTCGAGACCCCAAGGGACCTCGCCTTGCGCGCTCTGGGCCGGCGGCAAACCGGGCGCCCAGCGCAGCAGCGTCGGCGCCCCGGGCCCCGCGGCGAGGTCTACCTGAACGAGCCCGTCGTAGTGAACGCGCCTCACCCCGGGCTGGCCATCCAGCGACCGCACCTGTTCGGGAGTCAGCTCCGCCGCCACGGCGCCGCCGACCCAGAGTACCCGCCGTGCCTCGAGATCGAGCGCCAGTGACGTCGGCAGCTCACGCTGTAGTCGATCGAGCGAGTTGAGATAGAGCCCGGCGAGATTGGAGGCGTGCTCGGCCGCCCGAAGCTCCCTGTCGAGCGCCAGAGGCAAAGGAGGATTCTCGCGGCTCATCTCGATAAGGACCTGAACCCGCTCGCCCGGCGCCGCTCTGAGCAGCGCTTCATCGAGATCCGCCGCCAGGACCGACCGCTGCTGGCCGCTTGCCGGACTGGCGACCCATGAGAGCACGGCATGGCCCGCCATCAGTCCCACCACCGCGGCGGCAACAAGCCATCCCGTCTTAGTCCTTCTCAGATCAGGGAGTACCCTCATCGATCGCAGCTCTCAGCGCGCCGGCCAAACGGCGGGTCGCATCGATCCCCTCTTCCGCCAGAGTTCGCACCAGAGCACTGCCGACGACCACGCCGTCCGCCACCGAGGCTACCGCCTGCGCCTGCTCCGGGCTAGAGATTCCAAACCCCACCGCTATAGGAAGGTCCGTCCGCCGGCGCAATGCCCCGACTTCGTCCGCCAGGCTCAATCGCAAACGGTCGCGCTCGCCCGTCACTCCGGTTCGCGAGATATAGTAGACGAACCCCTGAGCGGCTCGCAGGATCCCCGCCAAACGATCCGCCGGAGTCGTCGGAGCGACCAGCCGCACCAACTCCATGCCGCCCGCTGTCAGAGCAGCCTCCAGTTTCCCGTCTTCGCCGACCGGCAGGTCCGTCAGCAGCAGCCCCGCGGCGCCTGCTTCCAACGCATCGCGCACGAAGCGCTCGGGTCCGTAGCGGAGTATCGGGTTCAGGTAGCTGAAGAGTACAACCGGCGCATCGCGCCTGGACGCGAACTCGCGAGTCCAAGCCAGCACCCGCTCGACGTCGACACCGCGGCCCAATGCACGCCACGCGGCCGCCTGGATCGTCGGGCCATCGGCGAGCGGATCACTGAAAGGGATACCCAGTTCGATCACGTCGGCGCCGGCGTCGACGAGCATCTCCATGACGTCGACGGTCATCTCGGGGGCCGGGTCTCCGGCCGTGATGTAAGGAATGAATGCGCGCTTGCGGTGTTGCTCAAGCCGCCGGAAGACCGCTCCCAACCGTTCTACGCCGCCCGATGGCTCAGACAACGTAGTCGGAGACTTTGACGTTGTACTTTTCCGGATCGGTCGTCTTCACTATGGTCCGCGCCGGACGGCCCGTCGCTATGTGCGCCTCCGACAGGTCCACGAGCGGCGGCTGAGGCAGTCGGCGACCGCTCGCGTCCGAGATGACCCGAACCAGCGGCCGGTGCAGCTCCTCCGGGTCGGGGCTCGGCGCCACTACGACCGCTAACTCGCCCGTATCGAGAATACACAGCGTGCCGATCGGGTAGATCCCCATCATGTTCACGAACGCCTTGACTATGGTGGGGTCGAACCCGCGCGATGGGTTATCCCGCATCTCGCGCAGCACTTCGTCCGGAGGGAACGGTATGTACTGGTAGCTGCGTTTGCTTGTAGCGGCGTCGAACGCGTCCGCCACCGCCACGATCCTGGAGTAGAAGCCGAGCCACCGCTTGCGCAGCACCCTCGGATACCCCGAGAAGTCGGTCCGCATGTGATGCTCGTACGCCGTCAGCATCGCCCGGTACGGCGGCTCCTCGAAGCCGTGCAGGTCGAACAGAAGAATGAGCCCGAAGTCGGGATGTTGGCTCATCACTCTCCATTCCTCTTTGTCCAGCCGGCCCTCTTTGTTCAATATGCTGTGCGGAACGCGCGACTTGCCGACGTCGTGGAACAGCGCGCCCAGTCCGAGCTCGAACAGCTGGATCTTCGTGAAGCCGAGCTTCTGCCCCAACGCCACCGACAGAATGCAAACGTTCACCGAATGCGTGAACGTGTACTCGTCGTAGTCGCGCAACGTGGTCATGCCGAGGATCGCTGCTTCTTCGTGCAGGACCTGATCGACGATGCCCAGAACGACGCGCTTGACGCGCCGCCCGCTCCACGCCTTGCCCAGGCGCACGCTCGTCATCACTTCCTTCACCACGCTAACGGAACGCGCATACGTACGCCGCGCCGCTTCCCTGGCCTCGTCGCTCAGGCTCATCGCCTCGACCAGCGCCGCCGGCGGTCCGATCGCAATGTTCTCGATTCCGGCCTGGTCCATCCGATCGCGGAACGCGTCGAGAGGGTTTTCGCTCTCGACCGGATCCGCCGCCAGCAACGAGAGGAACGTAGTCCACTCGCGGATATCGACCTGACGGTTCGTTTCGATGTCTCCGATGCCGTGGTCCTCCAGCACCTTCCTGATGAACACGAAACTGGCGTAGTTGCCTAGGTCGAGACGGACGCGAACGTCGTTGAAGAAGATGAAGTCGCCGGCCACCCGGAACTGAGCGCGCCCCTCACGGTTCAACACGCCGCGCACGTTGGCGTCGACCTCGGCCAGCGCCCTCTGTACCACCTGGTTTTCGAGTGGGTAGAGCCGCAACGACCGCATGGTCGCATACAGCGTCGTCAGAAGCTTGCGGCCCTCGCCGCTCAGCAGGCTACTGGTGTCCTTTATCAGGGCATCGTCGCGGACTGACATCATGCCTCCCCCTCATCCACGCCGCCGCGACGCGCAGCATGGACAGCGCTTAATACCATGTGATCACGGTCACGCTCCGCTATGTCCAGCGCTTTCCTCGCTTCCTCACCGCCTACTAGGCCCAGAGCACGGGCAGCGCAGGCGCGCATGCGGCTGGGATACTTGATCCAGAAGAAGCGCCTGCCATTGAGCATGCGGTTCAGTAGCCGCGTGCCTTCCTCGCCGGCCGTCATTGCGTAGGCCTCGAAGAAAGCCAACTGCTCCGTCAGATCGCGGTGCAACAGATCCTTGCGCGTGACGTGAGACTCCAGCTTCTTGGCGCTAGGGCTGTACTTCAGGTCGGTAATGCCCCTGGCCGCCGCGAGGCGAACGTCCCGGCTTTCATCGTCCAGAGCCCTCATCAATGGACTGCCGGCCTTTGACGAGCGCAGGCCGACGAGAGCCTCCACCGCCGCAAGCCGTACTTCCGGACTCGGCCGGGTGAGCAGGCTGGCGATGGCGTCCGACGTCTCGACCATCTTGAGCCGCGCGGCGATTCGCGCCGTCTCCGACGCAACCCTCGGGTCCTCCGAGCGAATGAACCCGGCCACGAGCCCAGGGTTCATCGCGGCCAGTCGCTCGAGAGTCGTGGTAAGCTGCTCACGCGCCTCCGCTCTGGTTATCGAGGGTAGCGCCTGAATCAGCACCTCGATGGCCTGCGGCTTGAGCGCATTGAGCAGCGTCGCCAGTTCGTCGCACTTGGGATCGAGAGATCCGTCCTCCATCACCCGCACCAGCTGATCCACCACAATCGGCTGGCTCAACTCAGCCACGATGCTGTCTACCTGCTGGGCTACGTCTTCGTCGCCTTGCTTTTCCGCAACGCCCCTAAGCTCCGACACGATGAACGCCGCGTCCCCGAACTCGCCCTCCGCCAACACGTGCGGTAGCATCTGCCGCAGTATCGTGCCGATCTCGCCGCGCCGCTCTTCGTCGCCCATTTCGTACTGGTCGAGCACGGCAAGCATGACCTCGCGCTTAACCGGCCGCTCCCACTCGCGCATCAGTTCCCGTTGCAACTGCGCGACTTCCTCTTCTCCCAAGAAGTAGAGCGACGGCTCGAAGTCCTCGCGCAGCACCGGGCTTTGCAGCTCGGTGGGAAGCTCGAGCTCCGGGAGCATCGGCAGTTCCGCGTCCATCTCCGTCGCTTCGATTCCGCCGGCCGGCAGCGGCGGCTCTTCTCCCAGCACATCGACGTACTCGTAGCGGATGCACTCGAAGTCCGCATTCCACATCAGCGTCAGCAGGTCCTCTTCCTCGCTCTGCACCGTTCTCGATATGCGCAGGACGTCGATGAACTTGCGCATCTCGTGTTGTTCGACGCCGGGATGAAACTCGATCCTCCGAATGCCGTCTTTGTAAAGCTGGAAGGCGAGGTTGTCCTGGCCGCCGGGCCGGCCCTTGTACACGGGGCGGGTTTCCCAAATGATCTCCGCCTCGTTGATCGAGAAAGTCAGGACTTCGACAGCCGCGAACGCGGATTGCAGGCGTTTGCCCAGATCGTCGTAGAACCGGTGTAGAAGAGGGTTGCCCTGCACGTAGAGGTGAGCAGCTCTGATCGTCTTCATGAACGCCGTGAAGAAGTCTCGGACCTCCTTGTGGACCTCGGGCTCCTGTTCCTCGACGTCCGGACCGATGAAGGAGAGATCGAGCTCCTCATCGATCAAGTCGTCCCCCTCCACGACAGCAGGCCCCTCCGGGACCAGCGGGTCCGCCGTCGATTCCGGCAGATCGATGTCGAAGCTCAAGGAGTCCGAGTCCGAGTCCGGTACGGACGGTTCGGCCCGTTGAAGCTCTTCCCCCGGACCAGCCTCGGGCTGACCTTCGCTCAGATTCGGCAGACCGCTACCGTACTTCTCATCCATCGCCGCTCACCCCCCAGAATGCGCGCCGCCACCCGATTCCAGCCGCGCAACCTCCGCCACATCCTTGTCTCCCCTTCCGCTCAAGCATACCAGGACCGTTTTGCCGCGCCAGTCGCTCGCCTCTCTCCTCAGCAAGGCAAGCGCATGCGCTGGTTCCAGAGCCGGAACGATGCCTTCCAAGTGGGCCAGGTCGCGAAAAGCCTCCAGCGCCTCCGCGTCGGTCACGCACTCATACCTCGCCAGGCCTTCGTCCTTGAGGAAGGAATGCTCTGGACCCACACCGGGATAGTCGAGTCCGGCCGAGACCGAGTGCGCCTCCTGGACCTGGCCGTCATCATCTTGAAGCAGGTAGCTCAACGATCCGTGCAGAACACCCGGCCGGCCGCGGGCCAGCGACGCCGAGTGGCGACCGCTCTCGAGTCCGGTCCCGGCCGCCTCGACCCCTACTAGCTCGACCCCTCCTTCGGAAAGGAAGCCGTAGAACATGCCGATGGCATTGGACCCGCCGCCGACGCACGCGATGACGCCGTCTGGAAGCCGATTGGTACGAGACAAGATTTGCTGGCGCGCCTCTCGACCTATGACGCTTTGGAATTCACGAACCAGGCAGGGGTAGGGGTCCGGACCAACTACTGACCCAATAATATAGTGTGTTTCCCCCACATTCGTCACCCAGTCGCGAATCGCCTCACTCGTGGCGTCTTTCAGCGTCCGGCTGCCCGAGCTCACGGGGCGGACCTCGGCGCCCATTAGCTCCATTCGGAACACGTTCAGCGCCTGTCGCTCCATGTCCCGCTCGCCCATATAGACGCAGCACTCCATGTCGAACAGCGCCGCCACGGTCGCCGTCGCTACGCCGTGCTGACCGGCACCGGTCTCGGCGATTAGCCGCTTCTTGCCCATCCGCCGGGCCAGAAGCGCCTGGCCGAGCGTGTTGTTGATCTTGTGGGCGCCGGTGTGATTCAGATCTTCGCGCTTGAGATAGACGGTCACGCCGCCCAAGTCGGCACCCAAGCGCTCTGCCAGCGTCAGCGGGCTCGGCCGGCCTGCGTAGTCCCTCAGTAGCGAATCCAGATCCGTCCTGAACGATTCGTCCGCCATAGCCCCGGCAAACGCCTCGCGCAGCTCGTCTAGAGCCGCGATCAACGTCTCCGGTACGTAGCGGCCGCCGTAGGGGCCGAAGCGGCTGGGTATCTTCGGGGGTTGGCTTTGTGTCATCCTCTGTGTAGTCCGGCTGGAGGGCCGCTAACCGCCAGCCTGGCGCACGGCCTCGACAAAGGCCCACACCGCGTCCGCATCCTTCATCCCCGGCGACGTTTCGACGCCGGAGCTGACGTCCACCACGTCGGGGCGCATCCGCTCGATCGCCTCGGCCACGTTCTCGGGGTTGAGCCCACCTGCCAGAACCAGGCGGACATCCGGCGGCCAAGCGTCACGCAGTCGCTCGGCCAGTGACCAGTCGAATTTCGCTCCCACCCCGCCGTGACCGTGCGCGCTCCAGCCCTCCAGCAATATGCCGCCGACGGTTTGCCCGTAAAGCTCGAGCGCCGCCTCGAGGTCGGTATCGGATACGATCCGCAGCGCCTTCCAGACGGCCCAATTCCCCGCTTCGGCCAGTCGCTGACAGGTCTCTTGACTCTCCGAACCGTGCAGCTGGACCACGGCGAGGTCCAGGTTACGGGCGATCTCGAGCACCTGCTCTTCCTCGGCATCGACGAACACGCCCGCGCGCTTGGCCTTCGTACCCTGCCAGATCTGACGCGCCTCTCGCTCGCTGCGCAGCCGCGGGCTCGGCGCGAAGACCACGCCCAGGTAGTCGGCGCCTGCCTCCTCCGCGACACGCGCGTCCTCCGGCCAGCCCAGCCCGCAGATCTTCGCTTCGACCCTCACGCTCGTTCCACCTTTGGCTGCGAAGCCAACTCTCGCGCCAAAGCTGCCGGATCTTCTTGCGAGACCAGCGCCCGACCTACCAGCACCGCGTCGACGCCAAGCGCACCCAACTCGCTGACATGCTCGCCAGCTTCGATCCCGCTCTCCGAGATGAGGATACGGTCCGGCGGCACCGAGTTCGCCAGCTTCCGCGTGATATCGAGGTCGGTCGTGAACGTCCTCAGGTCACGGTTGTTGATGCCGATGACCGGCGCTCCCGCGTTTACTGCCCGCCCCAGCTCCTCTTCGTCGTGCACTTCGACCAGCGCCCCCATTCCGACTTCCCTCGCCAAGCCTAGCAGGTCAACAAGCTGCGCATCCGACAAAGCCCGCGTGATCAGCAACACCGCGTCGGCGCCCGCAGCACGCGACTCGTATACCTGCACCCGGTCGAGGATGAAGTCCTTGCGCAGGACCGGTAGGTTCACGGCGTCCCGGGCCGCTTCAAGGTCGGACAGTTTCCCGTCGAAGTCCTGGTCCGTGAGCACCGAGATCGCCGCGGCGCCGGCTTCCTCATAAGTCCGAGCCAAGCCGCGCGGATCCAGGTCCGGTCGCAACGAGCCGGCCGACGGCGCCCGCCGCTTGATCTCCGCGATCAGCGCCACACGCTCTGCCTTCTTGAGCGGCAACGCCCAGGGGCGAGCCGGAGGAGCGGAGGCGGCCTGAGCCGCTAGTTCCGCCGCCCAATCCGCGAAGATCTCTACCTCCGCTTGCTTCCGTTTCAGAATCTCGGTTAGATAGTCGTCCTTCAATTGCACGCCTTCCTCGCCCCGGCAAGTCGCACCGGGGGTTGCGCTTCGGTGCATTTTCGGGTATCGTAGGTTCGGCTCCTGTTCGGGGCCACCACATTCAGGGCGGCCAAGCGCGAAGGTCGCCAGCTTCGATGTCAAAACCCCGGAGGCTGCATGGCGCTCACGAAGCGGCAGCGAGAGATCCTCGACTTCATCGAGAGCTTCATCCAGAACTACGGGTACTCACCGAGTTTCGAGGAGATAGCCAAGTTCTTTAACTACCGTTCACTGGCGACGGTGCACGAGCACCTCTCGAACCTCGAAAGAAAAGGTTACATCCGTAGGAACTACAATGAAAGCCGTTCGGTGGAACCGTTGGAGGCCGAGCGCCACCTTGCGGCCGCCGCCGTCCCGCTGCACGGGCTGGTGGCCGCCGGCGCCCCGATCGAGGCGATCGAGCAGGACGAGACCGTCTGCGTTCCCGAGGACATGCTTACCGGCCAAGGTCCCCACTACGTCTTGAGGGTCCGCGGCGACTCAATGATCGATGACCAGATCCGCGATGGCGACTGCGTCGTCGTTGACGGCCGCGCGGCCGCCGACAACGGCGAGATGGTGATCGCCTTGGTCAACGGAGAGTTGGCGACGGTCAAACGGTTCTATCGGGAAGGCGACGGGCGCATCCGTTTGCAGCCGGCCAACGAAAATCACGCGCCCCAACTCTACAACGAGCGCGACGTTCAGGTTCGCGGCGTCGTCATCGGCGTGATCCGCCGATACTGACGGCGGGGCGGCGTCTTCCGAGCGTTTCCCAAGCCCGGAGCTCCCTACTCCTGGCGCCGCCCTTGCCCACCGCCAGCCGACTCCGCCTGCGCCGGCTTCTGATTCCCACCTGTTAGCTGCCTGATTGACATGATCATGACTTGATCACTATCTATACGTCAAGCATCGTAAGTGTTTATGTGTCAAATAGATAGTGATCTTTATTTGACATGTTAGTTGATATGCACGGACGCTTTCGGCCCTCCAGCCCGCAGGCCGGATGGGAGCATTCGGGAAGAGGTGGGGTCGGTGAAGATCCCATCGAAGGTGAGGACGTGTTGCCGGTTTTTCGTGCCCGGTGGG
This sequence comes from Gemmatimonadota bacterium, assembly GCA_039588015.1. Lineage (GTDB taxonomy): Bacteria > Gemmatimonadota > Gemmatimonadetes > Palauibacterales > KS3-K002 > JASFMO01. Next base: position 14,809 of record JBDHAS010000050.1, read on the forward strand.
GTCGGTCTTCTGGCTCCTGCAGCCGAGACGCGCCGAAACGGAGCTACAAGGCGGATCGAACAGCCTCGCGCGTTCGCTCCAGCGCTTCGAGACCCTTCTTCTCCTCGAGCGAAGACTCCGCCCTGTCCAAACCTTCGCGCAGAGTATCGACGGTTCCGCTGACGTGGAAGCCCGCCGCCGCGTTCAACGACACCGCCGCGTGCGCCGCCGGAGGCCCCTTCCCCGCCAAAACCCGCTCGATCAGGCGGGCGTTGTCTTCCGGCTCGCCGCCCGCGAGCTCGGCGGGGTCCAGGGATTTCCAGCCCAGCTCGGCCGCCGGATCGAACACGAACTGCTCTAGCGCGCCGTTCTCGACCCGCACGCAATGCGTCGGGCCCAACGGCGACAGCTCGTCCATCCCCGGCTCGCCGTGGACCACGAGGGCACGGATGTGACCCAGCTCTGACAAGGCGCCCGCCACCAGCGGCAACAGCGTCGGATCGGGCACGCCGACGACTTGGCGCCGCGCGCCAGCTGGGTTCGTCAGTGGCCCCAAGATGTTCATGATCGTGCGGCCGCCCAACTCTTTTCGCACGGGTGCGACGTGCTTCATGGCCGGGTGCAGATAGGGCGCGAAGAGGAAACTGAGCCCCACCTTCTCGAAGACCGCCTCCATCTGGCGAGGGGTCTCCGCGATAGGCACACCCAAGGCCTCGAGCACGTCGGCGCTGCCACAACGAGAGCTGAACGAGCGGTTCCCGTGCTTCGCGACGGGCACACCCCCGCCCGCCAGCACGAATGCCGCCGCCGTCGAGATGTTGAACGTGGTCAGCGAGCCGCCACCCGTGCCGCAGGTGTCCACGACGGCATCCGGGTCAGGCACCTTGACTGGGATCATCGCCTTTCGGAGCGCGCGCACCCCTCCGGCCACCTCGTGGGACGTCTCGCCCTTGTCGCGAAGGCCGGTCAGCAACTCGCGCATCTGTTCGTGCGAGGCCCCACCGCCCATCACGACCGCCAGCGCGGCCTCGGTTTGCGCGGCCGTCAGATCCTGACGTTGCGCCACTCGGCGGATCGCTTCCGCGAGAGGATCGTAGTTGCTTGACACGCTAACGGCGCCTCCTAGTTTCTCGCCCGTGTCTCCTCAAGAGCACCCAGAAGGCTACTGGCGAGTGAAGCTCGTCTTGCACTATGAAGGCCGGAATTTCTATGGATGGCAGTCCCAGATCAACCGGCGCACCGTGCAGGGTGAGCTTTCGGCTTTGTTGGCTCGGATTTGTGGCGACGGCTCGAGCAAGCTGACCGCTGCCGGCCGCACCGACCGTGGCGTCCACGCCACCGGCCAAGTGGCCTCCGCGCTGATTCCCGACCGCTTTCAGCCGGAGGAGCTTCAACGTGCCCTGAACGCGCTCGCCCCGCCGGATCTCTGGGTAGAGTCGGCGGAACCCGTGGACGCGGACTTCCACCCCCGCTACGACGCGGTATCACGCTCCTACATGTACAAGGTCGGCCTGACCCCGGATTCGCGCTCTCCGTTCCGCGCCCCGTGGTGCTGGGCGTTGGGCCGCGCCCTGGACCGGAAACGGATGGCGGAGGCTGCCAGTCAGAGTATTGGGGAGCACGACTTCAGCGCCTTCGCCAAGTCGGGTCAGCCGGAGCGCGGCGTGCGCTGTCACGTGTTCGCTGCCGGCTGGGAGTATTCGACGACGATGGACGGGATGCTCGAGTTCGAGATCACTGCCGATCGCTACCTGCACCACATGGTCCGCTACTTGGTGGGAACGATGGCGGAGATTGGGCAGTGCCTGAGGCCGGTGGACGACATCGCCGGTTTGCTGAAGAACGAGGCGGGTTTGAGGAGCGCGCCGCCGGCGCCGGCGGAGGGTTTGTTTTTGACGCGCGTCGACTATAGTTGAGGGGTCACAGACAATAGAACGACCAGCGAGAGGCGAAGAGGAGAGCGCATGAAGATCTTCATCGACACCGCCGACTTGGCGGAAATCCGCCGTGCCGCTGCTGCCGGGCTGATCGACGGAATCACCACCAACCCGTCGCTGATGGCCAAGGTGGTGGGCGATGCCAACATCGCCGACTACATGAAGGAAGTTGCCGAGGCGGTGGACGGGCCGGTGAGCCTCGAGGTGCTGGCGTTGGACTCCGACGGCATGTTGGCGCAGGGTGAAGACCTCGCCCGGATCGCCGACAACGTGGTGATCAAGGTCCCGCTCACCGAGGACGGGCTGGTCGCCTGCAAGCGACTGCGGGCCGCGGGGATCGGCGTGAACGTCACGCTCTGCTTCTCTCCCTCCCAGGCGCTGCTGGCCGCGAAGGCGGGCGCCACATTCATCTCGCCGTTCATTGGTCGTTTGGACGACATCTCGCATCAGGGCATGGAACTGATCGCTCAGATCCGCGAGATCTACGACAACTACGGGTATGACACCGAGATCCTCGTCGCGTCTATCCGCCATCCGCTCCACTTCGTGGAAGCGGCGATGCTGGGCGCGGATGTCGCTACCGTACCGCCTGCGGTGCTCTGGAAGCTGCTCGAGCACCCGTTAACGGACCGCGGGATAGAAGCCTTCCTGAAGGATGCCGAGAAGGCGAAAATCGAGATCCCCAGCCTGGAGGATGCTAAGGCATAGCAAGGGGGTAGGAGGCGCAGGATGCGCAAGGCATTCATCGCCGGCTGGGTGGCTGGTTTCGGAGCCGCAATCTTCGCGCTCGGCCTGCTGATCTTCGGGCCGCCGCGCTTTTTGACCGGGGCCGACGAGCCCGAAAACTCCTTGGCGGCCGGCGAGTCCCGTGCCGGACGCGGAGCGGAGGCGACCGGCTTCATCCCGGTCTCCCAGACGGCGGCGGAGCGGTTAGACCAACGCGACATCTCGCACTTGTCTCCGGCACGGCAAACGCCGGTCGTGGCCGCCGCGCACCGCGTGGTTCCTTCCGTCGTCAGCGTGAACGTGATCCGGCGCGAGCGGGTGCGGCCCTCTCTCTGGAACTTCGTCCCCTACGGCTACGAGCGCGAGGTGGCGGGGCTCGGCTCCGGCTTCGCGATCGCGCCGGGTGGCTACGTCCTCACCAACGCTCACGTGGTAGCAGGCGCCATCGAGATCGTCGTCTCGACCGCCGCGGGCGGCGACTTCCCGGCGCGGTTGATCGGCGGCGATGAGATCTCCGACCTGGCCCTGCTCAAGATCGAGTCTGACATCCCGGTGCCGGTGTTTGGCGACTCCGACGATCTAGTCATCGGCGAACCGGCCATCGCCATCGGCAACCCGTTCGGCTACCTGCTCTCCAACGCCGAGCCCACGGTGACCGCCGGCGTGATCTCCGGAACCGGACGACACATCCTGCCTTCGGCTTTCGCGGCGGGCGGCCAGGAAGACCAGACGATCTACGCCGACATGATCCAAACGGACGCCTCGATCAATCCCGGCAATTCGGGTGGTCCGTTGGTCAACGCCGACGGACGGGTGATCGGCGTCAATTCGGCGATCTTTTCGCGGACGGGCGGTTCGGAAGGGCTCGGCTTCGCCATCCCGATCAACCGCGCGCTCCGAATCACGGACCAGCTGCGCACCTACGGCGAGGTGAAGCGTGCCTGGGTCGGCCTCGATGTGGGGCCCGCCGAGAGCGACCGTACAGGCCGGCGCCGCGGCGCCACGATCGCACGCGTCGCGCCGGATTCGCCGGCCGAGCAGGCTAATCTCAGGGTAGGCATGCAAGTGGTCGCGATTCGGGGCCGGCTGGTGAAGTCGCCGCTCGATTGGGAGGCCGAGCTGCTGGTGGCGTCGCCGGGGCAGACCGTCGATGTCACGGTCAGAGACGACACGGGTCGCGAGAGGGACGTCACGCTGACGGTTGAGGAGCTTCCCTCCGTGCGAGCCGCCCGGATCGAGGTGCTGGAGGGGCTGGAGCTAGCCACGCTGACGCCGGCGATCCGGGCCGAACGGTCGCTCACCAGCCGGGCAGGTGCTTACATCGTTGGCGTATCGGACTACGTGACGAGTGTCACCGGCCTTCGAGAAGGCGATCTGATCGTCCAGATCAACCGCGTCCGAATCGAAACCGCCGACGACGTCGCGGAGATGCTGGACTACCTTGCCGGCCGCGGCGGTATTCACGTCTTTTATGAGAGGGACGGCCGGCCCTGGAGGTCGTCCTTCCGAATCTCGAACGAGGACTAGGCCGGTGGAGGGCGACTACTACCAGAACCCACTCATCACGCGCTACGCCTCGCCGCAAATGGCGGCGATCTTCGGGCCCCTGCACAGAGCGCGGATCTGGCGCGAGCTGTGGATCGCGCTGGCCGAGGCCGAGCGTGAACTCGGGCTCGACGTTGGATCGGACGCTATCGCCGCGATGCGGGCGCACGTGGACGAGATCGACCTGGCCCGTATCGCCGAGATCGAGGCGGAAGTGCGCCACGAGGTCATGGCCCACATCCACCAGTTCGGCGAGGTAGCCCCGGCGGCGAAAGGCGTGATTCACCTTGGCGCGACGTCGGCCTTCGTGATGGACAACGCCGACCTGGTTCAGCACAAGGAAGCGCTGGTGCTGATCCGCCATCGCCTGCTGAACGTGATCGCGGCGCTCAAGGATCAGGCGATCAAGCACCGCGATCTGCCAACGGTCGGCTACACGCACTTGCAGCCGGCGCAGCCCACGACACTGGGCAAGCGCATCACGCTTTGGATCCAAGACCTGCTGCTCGATCTCGAGAGGTTAGAGTTCGAGATCGCGCGCCTGCGGTTTAGGGGAGCGCGCGGAGCTACCGGCACGGAGGCCTCGTTCAACATCCTCTTCGACGGCGATGCAGAGAAGATCGAGCGGCTGAGCCGGATGATCGCGGACAGGATGGGGTTCGCGGATGTCTACGGCGTCAGCGCGCAGACCTATTCTCGCAAGGTGGACGCTTCTCTGCTCGGCGCCCTTTCCGAGGTCGCCCAATCGCTGTCGAAGTTCGCCAACGACATTCGACTGCTGCAGAATTTCGGCGAGCTGCAGGAGCCGTTCGGCAAAGCGCAGGTGGGTTCCAGCGCCATGCCGCACAAGCGGAACCCGATGCGGTGTGAGCGGATCAACGCGTTGGCGCGCCACGTGATGGTCGTGGCGCAGGACCCGGCGATCACCGCGGCGACTCAATGGCTAGAGCGCACGCTGGACGATTCCGCCAACAAGCGCATCGCGGTGCCGGAGGCGTATCTGGCGACGGACGCCATCTTGCTCATAGCTCACAACGTCGCGGCAGGCCTTTCGGTATTCCCCGAGATCGCTGCGCGTCGGCTGGACGAGCAGATGCCATACCTGGCCGCCGAGCCGCTGATGATCTACGCGGCCAAACGCGGAGGCGACCGCCAGACGCTGCACGAGCGGATTCGGCGGCATGCCGTCGCTGCGGCCGAGCGGGTGCATCGAGGCGAATCGAACGACATGATCGATCGCCTGGCCGGCGACGCCGAGATCGGCGTCGAGAGAGCCGAACTGGAGCGGACACTGGCCCCGCGCGCGATGGTCGGGCGGGCGCCCGAACAAGTGGATCGCTTCATCGCCGACTGGGTCGACCCGGTCCTGGACAAGTACAAAGACGAACTCGACGCGGCCAGTCCTGCGCTCTCCGTGTGACAGGTCGAATTGGAAAGAAACGAAAACCGACGACGAACAGATGACGCAGCCTCTTAGCAAAATCGGTCTCGATCTGCCGCTCTTTCGAGAGGGCAAAGTCCGCGAAGTCTACGAACTGGGTAACGACCTGCTTCTGGTCGCCACCGACCGGCTCAGCGCCCACGACGTGGTGATGGACGAGCCGATCCCATACAAGGGGCAAGTGCTGACCCAGCTATCGCTGTGGTGGTTCGAGCGCACCGGCGACATCGTCGTGAACCACCTGATCTCGGCGGACGCCGATGAGATCATCAAGCGACACCCGCCGCTGGCCGATAGCCGCGCCCGCTGGGAGGGCCGTACCATGCTC
>JBDHAS010000051.1:0-31226 GCA_039588015.1 Gemmatimonadota bacterium
CGAGGGGTTCTAAGGGTTGTCGATTGGAAATCGACTGTCGTCAGCGATCTGCTCGCCCTCGTGCTCGTCGATATATTCCTGGACCATCTCATCCGTGATGGTCCCCGAGCTGACTGCCAGATAGCCGCGAGCCCATAGATGACGGCCCCAGAACTTCTTGCGCAGATGTGGGAACTCTTGCAACAGCACCCGCGAGCTCGTTCCCTTCAGCCACTGCATGATCTGGCTGATCTTCTGCATCGGCCGATATGACAGAAAGACGTGAACATGGTCGCGTGCCACCTTCCCAGAGATGATCTCCAACTCATGCTCCGCCGCGATCTGCCGGATCACTTCGCGCACACGAACGGCGACCTCGCCCGTCAGCACCGCCTTGCGGTACTTGGGAACCCAGACCACGTGCACTTTCAGGTCGCTCTTTGTGTGCGCTCCACTTGGGAACCCAGACCACGTGCACCTTCAGGTCATTCTTCGTGTGCGCTCCAAGGCGATAGTGTCGCACGCGACCAGGTTACACGAAAACTTGCTTCGCCTGAAGGCGAGGGGTTTCCACCATCCCCGATGGGGACACTAATAGGCAACGAAGCCGAACCACGCGACAGGACTTGATGCCACCGCAAGTGATTTACTGCCAATATGTTATAGAGAATGCCCGGGGAGGGACTCGAACCCTCAAGGGCCGAAGCCCAACGGATTTTGAGTCCAAGTCAGGACCCGGGACTACAGGGCACTACGTAGAAAATACCGCACAAAACCTGACCTTCCCTACCCGACCGACTGCCTCAATTTCTACCCAGTACCGTGCTTTCAGTGAAGGCCAAGTTAAGGTCACGGCTCCGCGCGCAACCCTATCCTCTCCAAAGAAGCTACTCAAGGGTAGTTCTTACCCTTGTTTCGCTGTTCCAAAACCCTGTAGGCGGAGAAGCGAAACGAGCAAGCTAAGGAGAAGGTGAGGCCCTCGTGCGTCGAAGGGAGTCCAAAGTCTCGCCCAACGGCGCTGGTCCCTTCGGGCGGAATGTAGAAGGGCTAATCCCGACCGCACCTGTAGTCTCCGGCGCTATGATGGACAGGGCCAGTATGAAACGCCGTGTGAACTCTTTCATCGTGGCCTCCCGCTTCAGTGCCACACGATGAATAGGGTGGTGCGGACAAGTACCAGTCACGGGGGAACGCGCAGACCACATGGCCTCGAGCTGGAGCGGATTCGGCTGTCTGGAGGGCGCAAGGGATTTCTAATCCTTTGAGTGTCCTTAACTCAGTGAGGAATAACGACTTGAAAACTGACCTTAACCGAACCTTCACCGCGAGACGGGCGTAGAGATGGCGCGGCGGAAGGACGGGACTGCATACGGGAAGTCACCGAGGCCGAGAACGAACGCCCGCGAGACGCACGGCTACCACGCGGCACGGCGGTTCCTCGCCGAGTACGGCACGCGGTCGCTCGACATGCGGACCCGCGCCGGTAAGGACCTCGCCGCTTGGAAGGATGCGTATATCGAGGACCTCGGCGGCCTGGAGAACGTCACGACCGGCCAGCTCACGTTCCTCGACATGGCGGCTACGCTCTGGTTCCTCTACCAGGGCTTGCGGGTGAAGGTCGTGGCCGAGGCGGGCGACGGCCAGCTCGAGAAGGAAACTATCGACTTGCTGCGGCGGGTCGGTGACTCGCTGGCGAAGTACCTGACGGCGCTCGGCCTGGAGCGGCGTTCTCCACCTTCGCAAGACCTGACAGCCTACATCGAGGAGCGATATGCGGACTAGTCCGCTTCGTGGAGTGCCTGTCAGGGTTCGTCTTGATTGGGGTCGTGGGTCTCAGCCGCCTGATAGACAGGACCAGGACGCCGCTTTGCCAGTACCCAGTAGATGAGATACAAAAGCCCCGGAACCCACATGGCAATCACGTAAGGATTATCAATGAGGTCTAGGCGCGGGTCCAGAACAAACCCAATAACGTTGCCTAATGTAGCTATCAAGCCACCCAAGCCTTCCCACTTCAAAGCAAGGCCGAGGCCAACAACTATGACGAGTGGCAATATGTACGGGGTTCCGAAAGAGCGTTCCTTGAAGAAATGGCCGAGAACAAAGAGCAGTAGGAAAGCAAGAACTAAGGTGCCCAAGATACGGGCATGGCCGAGAACAAAGAGCAGTAGGAAAGCAAGAACTAAGGTGCCCAAGATACGGGCAATCCAGAGGATTGCTTTGGCAATGACGTTCATCGGGCTGCTCCTGCGGTTGCGGGGAGCACGAGGAGTCGCGTGAATATGGTGGCCAACGAGAAGGCCAGCAAGCTGACGGTTCTTGACACCATGAACGACCTGAAGCTGTTCGGCGAGCAGTTCGAGGGCGAGTCGTGGCGGTCGTGGTCGGTGTTCCTGGCAGCGCTGTTCGGGTTGCCATTGAGCGATAGCGGTCTCGAGGTGTTCCGGCAATGTACCGGGCGCGACGTCCAGCAGGCGGGACCCTACAACGAGGCGTATGCGGTCGTCGGAAGGCGCGGTGGCAAGAGGTCGGGCGGGTGCCGGTCATCGAGAAGCTTGACGAGCAGAACGTCCGCAAGGGCTTCGCGGACGACCAAATGATGGTCGACATCCTTAAGGAACTGGACGAGGACACCGGGCCGGTCGCCGAGGCTGGTTACGTGACAGGCTGGCGCAAAGGTGAACTCCTATCGAGACGCTGGCGGCATGTCGACCTCGAGGATGGATGGCTGCGACTGGAGCCGGGCGAGACTAAGAACGACGAGGGCCGCAACTATCCGCTGATACCTCGACTCCGAGAGGTCATCGAGCGCCAGTACGAACGGAAGCGCGACATCGAACGCAAGACGGGCCGTATCGTTGACTCGCTATTCTTCCGCAGGAACGGCGAGCCGATACGCGACTTTCGCGGTGCCTGGGAGGGCGCATGCAAGCGGGCCGGTCATCCCGGCTTGCTGTTCCACGACCTCCGACGCTCCGCCGTTCGGAACCTCGTCCGCGCGGGTATCCCGCAACTCGTAGCTATGCAGCTCACCGGGCACCTGACGGCCAGCGTGTTCAAGCGGTACGCAATCATCGACCGGTCGATGCTGGAGGAGGCAGGCGAGAAGCTGTCCGAACTCTACGGCTCGGACTCGTTCCGCCGTTCCGCTACTAGGGATTTGGAGAAGCGAAACGGTTAGGGCGCGCGTGACGGTTAAGGACTAGTGAAGGTCAGGCTAAGATGCGACTTGAGGTAAACGCCGTAAGTCTAAGTGCCCGGGGAGGGACTCGAACCCTCAAGGGCCGAAGCCCAACGGATTTTGAGTCCGTCGCGTCTGCCGATTCCGCCACCCGGGCATGATCCGACCTCAGAGGCCACCACAAAGGTAGCTGACGTATTCTGTGTTGGCGGCATCAACATATCAACATCTACCAGGCCTCGGTAGGGTCTCGGCCACTGACCATGTACTGCATTATCAGCCACTCGGAGCTGTCGCAATTCCGATTACTTGTCCCCAAGACCTAGCGCTCTGTCGACGGACTTTCTCAGGTGGCGGGTGCTGGTCTCGCCACCTGGACTATCTTGGAATATTTCCTGCGTAACGTGTCAGTAGTCTAGCCCTCAAATTGAGGCCCCGCGCACTTCCAGGATGCTCCCGGCCGAGGGCTTGGCGTGCGTTTCAGGCAAGCCGGGACAAGGGTACGGCGCGGAGTTCGAGTAGACTTCGTGATAGTTCAGAAGCGAGTGAGGCAGCGCTCGAATTCCAGTCGCCGATTGACGTTAACAGATTGTGCCGGGCACTCGGGATCCCCGAGGATAGCACGTAAGCGGAGCACGGAGGCCGCCCTTGGTTGGCGCCTTCGTTGCAAGGCGGCGTGGACCGGGAAACCACACCGTCTGCCAAGTCCGCTTAGACAACGATCGCTTAGCGAAGTCAACTAGTCGTCGCAGGTTTGCATCACCGTAGTGGCAAGGCGCCGATGAGACCGCGTGTGGTAGTCGCAGGAATCGCGCGGGCACCCCTCGCCCCGCTGACCGCCGTTCTCCTCACCCTTTCGGCCTGCGATCGGGATGCGCCGCTGACCCCGGACGAGCCAGGACCGGACAAGCCGGGAAGTCCCGCGCCCGAGTTCTCCGGGAGCACCGTACCAAATCTCAAGGTCGCCTTCATCGGCGATCAGGGGCTCAGAGCGGATGCCGTCGCCGTCCTCCGGCTGATCGAGGACGAGGGCGCTCACATGGTACTCCATCAAGGGGATTTCGACTACCACGACGACCCAACCCGGTGGGACGACCAGATCACCAGCGTCCTCGGCGCCGATTTCCCCTACTTCGCCTCGGTCGGTAACCACGACGTGGACGCGTTCTACGGCGCGGGCGGGTATCAGGATAAGCTGGAGCGGCGGTTGAGCCGCGTCTCGGGGGCGACCTGCACGGGCGAGCTGGCGGTGAACTCCGCCTGCCAGTACGAGGGTTTGTTCTTCATCCTCTCGGGTGTGGGCACGCTGGGCAGCGGGCACGAGGACTACATCCGGCAGCAGCTGGAGGCGGACAACTCGACCTGGCGGATCTGTTCGTGGCACAAGAACCAGAACGCGATGCAGGTGGGTGGCAAGGGCAACGAGGTCGGTTGGGGCCCTTACGAGGCGTGCCGCGAGCTAGGCGCGATTATCGCCACCGCGCATGAGCACTCCTACCATCGCACGAAGACGCTCATCAGCACGGAACAACAGACGGTCGACCCGGGCTGGCCGCACCCCGCGAACCTGCGGGTCGTGCCGGGCGCGACCTTCGTCTTCGTCTCTGGGGCCGCCGGGGCGAACATTCGCAACCAGGATCGCTGCCTGCCGACAACCTACCCGTACGGTTGCAACGGCGAGTGGGCGTCGATCTACACATCGGACCAAGGCGCTAAGTACGGGGCCCTGTTCATCGAGTTCCACGTGGATGGCGATCCGAACAAGGCGCGGGGCTACTTCAAGAACATCGACGGCGAGGTCGTTGACCAGTTTGTGGTCATGACCGAGGGGGGAACGGGTACGCGTCCGCGTGACACGATCTACATCACGTCCACGAGCGGCGGCAGTGTGGGAGGCGTCAACTTCGAGGACGAGGACATCCTGGCCTACGACGGCGAGACCGACACGTGGTCCATGCACTTCGATGGCAGCGACGTCGGCCTGGACGGCTCGAGCAAGCGGGACGTCCGCGCCTTCGAGCTGCTCGCCAACGGCGACATCCTGCTGAGCGTGAATGGAGCAACCACGCTCCCGGACGTGGGGAGCGTGGACGCGTCGGACATCGTGCGTTTCAATGGCACGGCCGGCCCAAGCACGAGCGGTACGTTCTCGTTGTATCTCAGGGGAGCCGACGTCGGCCTGGGCGGCGAGAGCATCGACGCGATCGGCTTCGCGCCCCACGGCCGGCTGGTCGTCAGCACAGGCGGATCGTTCAGCGTGCCCGGGGCTTCCGGCGCGGACGAGGATCTGATCGCTCTGGATGCGGGCGGCGCGAGCTGGTCGCTGTACTTCGATGGCTCGGATGTGGATCTCAACGACTCTTCGTCCGAGGATGTGGCCGGCGTCTTGATCGATGCGGCCAGCGGGGACGTCTACCTGACCACGGCGGGCGCTTTTTCGGTCCCGGGCGTCAGCGGCGGATCGTCGGATGTCTTCGTTTGCAAACCGGACGCGCTGGGCTCGACCACGTCGTGCACTTACACGTCGTACTGGTTTGGCTCGGCGCATGGTCTGACGAGCGACGTGATCGGGATCCACATCGAGGTCGCGCCCCCGAACCAGGTGCCGACGGCGGACTTCACCTGGGCGCCGAGTGGACTCGCCGTCGACTTCACCGATGCCAGCAGCGATGTGGACGGGACGCTGACGGAGTGGAGCTGGGACTTTGGCGACGGCGGGACCTCGACGCTGGAAAACCCGTCGCACAAGTACGCGGTCGCGGGAGAGTACACGGTGACGCTCACGGTGACCGATAATGAAGGGGCGACGGGTGAGAGGTCGGAAACGGTCTCGGTCGGCCTGGGGCTGCCGACGCGTGACGTCATCTACATAACGTCCACGAGACCTGGCAGCGTGGGCGGCGTCGCCTTCGAGGACGAGGACATCCTCGCCTACGACGGCAAGCGCGATACGTGGTCCCTGTATTTCGACGGAAGCGATGTCGGCCTGGACGGCTCCAGCGACCGGGACGTCCGTGCCTTCGAGTTACTCCCGAACGGCGACATCCTCCTGAGCGTTTTTGGCGCGACGACCCTGCCGGACGTGGGGAACGTGGACCCCTCGGACATCGTGCGGTTCAGCGGCTCGACTGGCCCCAACACGAGCGGCACGTTCTCCTGGTATCTCAGGGGAGCCGACGTCGGTCTTGCCGGCGAGCGCATCGACGCGATCGGCTTTGCGCCCGACGGCCGGCTGGTGGTCAGCATGGCGGGGTCTTTCAGCGTGCCCGGGGCATCCGGTGGAGACGAAGATCTGATCGCCCTGGATGCCGGGGGTGCGAGCTGGTCCTTGTACTTCGATGGGTCGGATGTGGATCTCAACGACTCGGCGGACGAGGATGTGGCTGGCGTATGGATCGACGATGTTGCGGGGGACATCTACATCAGCACCCGGGGTTCGTTTGCGGTCCCGGACGTCAGCGGCGGCGCGTCTGAGATCATTGTCTGCCAACCGGGCGCGCTGGGCTCGACCACGTCGTGCGCCTACGCGGCGTACTGGTTTGGCTCGGCGCATGGCTTGACGAGCAACGACGTGATCGGGATCCACATCGAGGTCGCGCCCCCGAACCAGGCACCAAAGGCGAGTTTCACGTGGATGGCAGCGGACCTGATGGTAGGTTTCATGGATGCCAGCAGCGATGCGGACGGCACCGTGACGGAGTGGAGCTGGGACTTTGGTGACGGCGGGACCTCGACGCTACCGAATCCACTGTACACGTACGCGGCAGCGGGCTACTACACGGTGACGCTCACGGTGACCGATAATGAGGGGGCGACAGGCACGACATCGCAGAAGCTCTTCTTCAGCGTGGCGACGCCGATCGGCGAGTAATCTAAAACACGTGCACGATGCCCTTCACGCTCACGCTTCCTGCACTTGCATACGGTCGGAACTGTGTCCAATGCGGATGTGTTTTTGGGCTGGAATGATTACTAGGACACCGGCATCCGACGAACTCGCCACGGCCGCCTTGCCCGGCCGAATCGGCAGCCTTAGATAGCAGGGCGTGAGCCAATTCCTCCCTTCATTTGCCGCGGTTCAGGGTGTCACCGACGCGCTCCAAGGCAGCCCGCTGGTCGCGCTGGGCCTGCTGTTCGGCGCGGGCGTGCTGACTAGCCTGACACCGTGCATCTACCCAATGATCCCGATCACGGTCGGAATCATCGGAGGGGCGGCGGGGCCGGACGCCACGCGCCGCAGGACGCTCCTGCTCACCCTGACCTACGTCTCCGGCCTCGCGATGTTCTACGCCATGCTGGGGGTCATCGCGGGGCTCACCGGATCGCTCTTCGGGACCATCAGCGCCAGCCCCTGGGCACGCATCGTCATCGGCAACCTGCTGCTAGTCTTCGGGTTGGCCATGCTGGACGTGATCCCAGTCGCGGCGCCGGAGCGGCTGGTCGCCTGGACCTCGCGGCTGCGGGGCGGCTCGCTGCTGGCGGTCTTCGTGCTGGGCGCCACATCGGGGATCGTGGCCGCTCCCTGCGGCGCCCCGGCCTTCGCCGCCGTGCTGACCTGGGTGGCCGGAACCGGCAGCGCGGTACTCGGATTCGTGTACCTGTTCGCGTTCTCTATCGGCATGACGACGCTATTGGTGGTCGTCGGCCTCTCTTCCGGCGCCCTCGCGGCGCTTCCCCGCTCCGGGCCCTGGATGGTCTGGATCAAGAAAGCCGCCGGGCTGATCATGCTCGGCGTAGCGCAATATTACTTCATCCAAGCAGGAATGGTGTTATGATGAATAGATCACGCCTAGTAAGGGTCCTCTTGTCCTTCGTCGACGTCGACGTCGACGTCAACGCCCCGCTCCGCGCCCTCGCCCTCGCCCGCGCCCGCGGCTTGACCCTCGCCCTCGCGCTCGCCCTCCCCCTCGCCCTCGGCTCTCGAGTCCTGCACGCCCAAGACCAAATCGGAATCGCCGTTGGCTCGACCCCCGAATCCGCCGAAGTCGAGGATCTCGAAGGCAACCCGGTAAACCTCGCCGACTATATCGGCAAGAAACCGGTCCTGGTCGAGTTCTGGGCAACCTGGTGCTCGCTCTGCGAAGCACTGGAACCGCAGATGCATTCCGCGCACGACAAGTACGGCGACGAAGTCGAGTTCCTGATCGTCGCGGTCGCGGTGAACCAGAGCAAAAGGAGGGTGGGCCGCCACTTCGAGGAGGAAGGCATACCAGGGCAGTTACTCTGGGATGGCAAAGGAGCGGCGGTTAGAGCGTTCCAGGCGCCCTCGACGTCCTACATCGTCGTGCTCGATGCGACGGGCAAGGTGGCCTACACCGGCCTGGGCAAAGATCAAGATATCGAGGCTGCGATCCAAAAAGCGCTAGCGCGAGAAAGCTGACTGCCAATCCATAGCCGTCGCCACCCCGCGCTAAGCCCCTCGTGGCGTGCAGCCGGCGGCCGTGCGTGCCGCTCACGTGGCCGGCCGCGGCCTAAGTGACTGCTATTCCACGCCGGCGAGCTTGTCGACCGCCTCACCCAGTTCCGTGTAGGCCGTCGGATCGACCTCACGGAACGGAATGGCCCGGTAACCGATCTTCCCGTCGGGCCCGACCACGAACAGATTGCGATTCGTCATCCCCGGCCGGCGGGCCAGCGCGCCGTACTGCTTGGCCACCTTGGCGCCCTCATCGCTCGCCATCAAGAACGGGAACTCGTCGTCCCGCGCCCAAGACGCCAACTCCTCGATCGGATCGGCGCTGATCGCGATAAGGACCACGCCCTCACCACCGTTGAACAGCTGTGCGTACTGATCACGGTACGCATGCATCTGAATCGTTCAACCCTTGGTCCTGGCTCTGTAGAAGAACGCGAGCACCACTGTCCTGCCCTTGAAGTCGCTCAGCTTCAGCGGCGCGTCCAGGACTCCCTCGCTCGTGGCACCCGGCAGCGAGAATTCGGGCGCGACCGCGCCCAACTCGATCGGTTCGGCCGTCGGCTCCTGCGCGAGAGCGGGCACCCCGATCAGCATTAGGGCCGCAAGAGCGGCAAGCAATGTCTTAGCCATCTCCCCCTCGAACGCTCGAGTATTCTTTGGTGGTCTTGATAATGATAGTCGTGCTTTTGCGGACCCGCAAAGGCCCGCTCCAGCCGGCAGCCCGGGCGTCCGACGGACAGACTCCGCTGACACGCCGGGGCTGTTGATCCATTCACCCCACAGTGTCATATTCCGGCCCGGACGACTATGGCTAACCGCGAAGATTGGACCCCGCTTCATCATCTGGCGTACGTGTACGCCGCAATCGCTTCCAGCGACGGCTCGATCTCAAGCGACGAGCTCGAAGTTCTCAGCGGCAAGCTCCACCAATGGAACACCGAAATAGATGCCGGCAAGCTGATGGAGATCGTGATGACGGCCGTCTCGACCTTGGGCCGCGATAAGGTGCAGGAGAACGAGGACAACCTCCCGGCCTCGATCTTAGTCGTCGCCGACGCGATCGATCCCGCAAGCCGCGTTACCGCGCTGGACGACCTGGTCAGCATCGCCGGCGCGGACGGCAAGTTCAAAGGCGAAGAGGGCAAGCTGTTGCTCGAGATCAGATCAGCTTGGGAGACTTACCACGGCGGTCTGGGACCGCGTCGGGACCTTCGCCAGGGCGAGCCCAACTGACCGCATCCCACCCGCGACACGCTCCGCCGTCCGCCTCGCCACGCAGGCACACCCGCGCTAGCTTCGTTGTTCAGTCATACTAGAAATGAGAAGCTAGAGCAGCTCGAACATTGGATCGGGAGTCGGACTGTGGACCGTTGGGCCACGCGCGGAACGAGATACATGACGCTCGCAGCCGCAGCCATCGCTGCGGCGGCCGTACCGATACTGACCGGAGGCTCGGTGATGGAACGCCGGTCCAGCACTCCCGGCACGCTGGCGGCCGGACAAGTCACAGCCTGGCCGCGGCCTATCCCCGTGCGATTGCGGCCGGACGGTCGGGACGAGCTGTTCGTCACGACGCTCGGCGAAGTCGTGACCCCGCTGGCCGACGGGACGTTCGACCCGGCGCGCGACAGGGTGGCGGCTTCCGACGGGCGGGTAATCGAGGACTACTACAAGCAGCATCTCGAGGTCCCCTTCTTCGAGCCGCTCGACAAGTCGGTCTTCCCGCTGCCGCCATCCGGCTGGTGCTCATGGTACTACTACTATCAGGAGATCGACGCCGCCGAGATCCTGGCCAACGCGGGCTGGATCGCCGAGAATCTGGCCCCTTACGGCGCTCGCTACGTCCAGATCGACGACGGCTGGCAGGGTACCGGGCATGGCTTGGGCGAGAACCGGGACTGGACCACGATCGACGTTCGCTTCCGCCAGCCGGGCATGGCCGCGATCGCGGATTCCATCCGCGCGCTCGGCCTCGAGGCCGGTATCTGGCTGGCGCCGCACGGCCAGAGCAACGAGCAGGTCGCGCGTAGCTCCGGCGCTTTCCTTTGGGCGCCCGACGACAGTTCGGCCTCGAGCACCTGGGAGGGCACGTATCTCGTGGACCCCAGCATCCCAGCGGCCCACGAGTACCTGACCGGCCTCTTCACGACTCTGCGGGATTGGGGATACAGCTACTTCAAGATCGATGGGCAGCCGATCGTGCTGCGAGAGTTCGCCCGGGTCCAAGAGCACATGACGGGTTCGCCTCCCGAGGGCGAGCCGGCCGCCGCGGCCGCCGAGCTGTACCGGGGGACGCTGCGCACGATCCGTAGCGCGATCGGCGACGACTCCTACCTGCTCGGTTGCTGGGGCACCCCGCTGCCCGGCGTCGGCATCTTCAACGGCTCGCGCACCGGCGGAGACATCTACCAGGGTTGGCAGGGCTTCCTGGTCGCGAACGACGCGATCCAGCGCTGGAACTTCCTCCACAACGTCGCTTGGTACTCCGACCCCGACGTGATCCTCGTGCGGCCGCCGCTCACGGAGGGGATGGCGAGGGCCTGGGCCACGGTCCAGGGGCTCAGCGGCCAGGCGCTGATGGCCAGCGATCGGATGACCGACCTCCCTGCCTCTCGACTCGATATGCTGAAGCGGATTTATCCCGCCGTCGACATCCGGCCGCTCGACCTGTACAAGCCCGACAACGTTCGCAAGCCGGTTTGGGATCTAAAAGTCAACCACCTCGGTCGCGAATACGATATCGTCGCGCTCATCAACTATGACGACAAAGCTGCATTCACCCGGCTCATCTCTTGGGAAGAGCTCGGCCTCAGACCCAACCAGACCTATCACGTCTACGACTTCTGGCAGGGCATGTACCTCGGGTCGTGGGAGAGAGGCGTATTCCTGGTCGTACCGCCGGCAGACGCGCGCGTCATCACGCTGGTTCCCGAGCAGCCGCGCCCCGTGCTCGTCTCCACCAGCCGCCATATCACCCAGGGATGGGTGGACCTGCTAGAGTTGCAGGAAGGCGGCATCCTCACGCGCCCGACGCTCTCCGGACGCAGCTCCGTGGTTGGCGGTGATCCATACACGATCACAGTCGGACTGCCCCGCGGTGCCTCCACGTTCCGCCTCTCGGATGTCAGAACGGCGGGAGAGCGCCGGGACGCAGCGTTGCGCGTAGCCTGGGACACGCATCAGGGCTACGCTACCGTGACTATCGAGAGTCCCGCCTCGCAGGCGGTCGCCTGGGAGCTCGATTTCGAGCCGGCGCAGCCGTACATCTACCCGATCGTTTCCCCCGGCAGCCTTCGTGTCGCCCAGGTGGGACTGTCGGGAGCGACCCTTAGCTGGCCGACCCAGTACCACGTCAAGGCGGGCTACGTCGTCGAGCTGGACGGCGAGATCCTGGGCACTGCGTTCCAGCCAAGGGCACGAATCAGCGGCCTGGATCCACGCGAGACCTATCGAATTGGCGTGCGTTCCGTCTGGTACGACGGCTCGGTCGGCGACGATGTCGCGGAGGTCACCCATGATCCGCAACTCGCCCCGGTCGTGCACCTTTCCGACCTGGAGCCCCAGTTCGCGCGGCAGGATTGGGGTAGCCTGGGCCGCGATATCTCGGTGGATGGCAATCGGCTCACGGTGGCGGGCGAAGTGGCCGAAAAGGGGCTGGGCACACATGCGCGGTCCGAGCTGCGCTACAGGATCTTCGGCGCCTTCGAACGCTTCCAGGCACGCGTCGGCATCGATGACGAAGTCGAACCGCCGGCGGAGATCAGCGTCGTGTTCGAGATCTGGGGAGACGGCCGCCGTCTATGGTCGAGCGCGCCGATCCACAACGGCCGTGAAGCGCTGGACGTCGATATCGCCGTCGAAGGCATACAGGAGCTTTCGCTCCGCGTACTGCCTATCGGCGACGACATAGACTACAATCACGCCGATTGGC
This sequence comes from Gemmatimonadota bacterium, assembly GCA_039588015.1. Lineage (GTDB taxonomy): Bacteria > Gemmatimonadota > Gemmatimonadetes > Palauibacterales > KS3-K002 > JASFMO01. The sequence goes on from JBDHAS010000051.1 coordinate 12,508, forward strand.
TTCACGCACGGTTGCTGGCTCCGCCAAGCGGCTGAGGGTTTGCTAAGATTGTCAAGCGAACGCGGAGGAGCAAAGCCTCCCAGTAGGAATCAGCGTGGGACGTAGGCGACCAGCGTGTCGGTCTTGGTGCCGTTGCCGTTGCCGCGAGAGTACTCGACCGTCATGACGACTCTCTTGGGATTGCTCCCGGCCACGGACCAGTCCAGCTGGTAGGATCCCTCCACCCGCTGCCCGGGCTGGACCGCATCGTGCCCCATCGCCTTCAGCTGTTCCAGCTGGTCCGCGACGAGCATCGAGATCTCGCTGTCTCGCTGCCCAAGCCACAACTCCGTCGAGGCGAGCCCAACGGCGGACGTGAACCCGACGACACCGATCGACACGATGATGACGGAAACGAGCAGTTCCGTAATGGTGAAACCGCCCTGGCCGATGCGCGATGAAACGCGTTTTGGGGTTCGTAGCACGGATTTGAACCCTATCGTGTGGCGTGCTCGATTCGTGAATACCCTTTGGTGTTCATAAGACGACGGAGGGGCCCGCGAGGTCACAAAGCCGCCCTCGAAGCGTTCGACCGCCGATGCGAAACGCGGCCGCTGAAACTCCGCGGCCGCGCTCCACCCACCCGGTCGTTGCCCGGGGTCGAGGACCAGGTTCGCCGATCAGTTCTTGATCTCTGTCGTGTCGGCCGCGCTGACCTTGATCTCTGTCGTGTCCGCCGCGCTGACCTTGATCTCCGTCGTGTCCGCCGCGCTGACCTTGATCTCCGTCGTGTCCGCCGCGCTGACGATGACCGGCTCCAACTCGATGACTTCCGGGGCATCCAGCGTAGCCACGGCCTCGCGCCAGCCTTCGACCTCCGCGATGAAGCTCTGGGCGAGCTCACCCAGGTCCACCGGATCCAGGCTCGGGTCTTCCTCGAGGCCCTCCACGCGAGCCAGGTTAGTAAACGCCTTCTCGTGCGTGCCGTCCACTGCCACCGCCGACTTGTACGCCTCCTGCGCCGCTTTCAGGTGACCGATGTTCTCGAGCGCGATCCCGAGGTTATTCTGGAAGAACGCCACGTCGTCCTTCAGCTCGACGGCCCGTGCCAGAGGCAGCATAGCCTCCCCGAACCGGCCCTCCTCGATCAGGATCAGCCCCATGTTGTTCATCGACCAAGGATCCTCGTCGTCGATCAGGATCGCCTGCCGGTAGGCGTCGATCGCCTCCTCGATCTGGCCCAGCTGGTGATGCGCACGCCCCTGCAGCCGATACGCGACGCCCGACTCCGAATCGATCGCCAGCGCCTCATCGATCGTCTCCAGAGCCTGCTCGGGTCGGCCCGTATCCAGCAGCACCCGGCCGAGGTTGAGCCAGCTCTTCACGTGCTGCGCGTCGAGCTCCAGCGCGACATCGAACGACTCTTCGGCTACCTCGAAATCCCCAGCCTTCCACGCCGACAGCCCGAGCATGTAATAGCCCCAGGGATTCGCGGGCCGGCGATCCGTGTAGCGCGTGAACATCTCCACGGCCTCATCGTAACGCCGCTCGAGGAACGCACCTTCAGCGTCCTCGTACGAGACTTCGGCGCGAACCTCGGGAGCAGCCACGACTGGAATCTCCTCGGGCTCCGTTGTCTCGATCGCCGGCAACGGCGGCGGCAACTGCACGGCCACCTTGCCGACCTCCTCGTCGTGGCTCTTTTCGGACCGGGGCGGCTCACCACCGCCGCACGCCACCCCAAACAGCGGCAGCGCTGCCAACAGAGCTGCGGCCACCGCACTCCAGACCACCCCGGTCCTAAACCTCAGATTCAACATCCTGCGCCTCCTTCCCGCTTCGCGCCCCCCGAGGGCGCCTTGATAGATCGGCTCTCGCGTCTACCAAAGGCAGGCCCGATGCCAACCCGGAGGCCAGGCTAGGTGAAGAATGCTATCTACATGACTTACAGTGAAATATGACGTTCAGATCAGAACGATTGAGAGGTGGCAACTGGCCAGTTGTGTTCGGGCGAACACGATGTCAGACTGGGCGGTGTGTCCAGAGGGACACGTCTTCACTCCCTCTTCAAGTTGTGCCGGCGCATGATCTTCAGCAGGCTGGCGTGATCGGCTAGCCCCAGTTCCTTCGCGGTCCGCGTGATGTGCCAGTCGTTCCGCTCCAGGGCGGCCACGATGATCTGGCGTTCCGCTTCCGCCTTGAGCTCCTGAAAGCTCGTCGGGGCCGCGCCTTCCCGCACAGGAGAGTGGCCCTGAAGCAACTCGCCCGGCACGTGTTCCGGGCCGATGACCTCACGTTCCGTGGCGATGATCATCCGCTCGATGGCGTTCCGCAGCTCGCGCACGTTGTTCGCCTTCCAGTCGTACGACATCAGTAGCCGGAGCGATTCCCCGTCGATCCGCTTGGTGCGGACCCCGAAACGCGCGCAGGTCGCCGTCAGGAAATGGTCAGCCAGTTCGGCGACGTCGGACAGTCGGTCACGCAGCGGCGGAACGGCGAGCACGTGTACGTTCAGGCGGTACAGCAGGTCCTGACGGAAGCGCCCGGCGCTCACCTCCGCTTCCAAGTCGCGATTGGTGGCGGCGACCACCCGCGTAACGACTTTGATCGCTCGCTCGCCGCCCACGCGTGTCACCTGATCCTCCTCGAGGGCGCGCAGCAGTTTCGCCTGCGCCGGGGGCGGCAGCTCGCCGACCTCGTCCAGGAACAGCGTACCGCCGCTGGCGTTCTCGAAGGCGCCCTTCCGCGTCCGGCTCGCCCCGGTGAAGGCGCCGCGCTCGTGTCCGAACAGCTCGCTCTCGACCAGGTTCTCCGGCAGTGCGGCGCTGTTGATAGCGACGAACGGCTTGCCTTGCTCCCTGCCCAATCGATGCAGCTCGCGCGCCACCAGTTCCTTGCCCGAACCGCTCTCTCCAACCACGAGCACCGGACTCGGAATCGGCGCCAGGCGCGCGATCGACTCCTTCAGCTTCTGCATCGCGGGGCTCGAGCCGACCAGCGGGGTCTCCGCCTCCTGGCCGCGCTTGAGCGATGCCACCTCCGCCAACAGCCTCGTGCGCTCGAGCGCGTTCTCCACCTCCCGAACCACCCGTTCCATCGATTCGGCCTTGTCGATGAAGCTGTATGCTCCCAGTCGGATGGCTTGAATGCAGCGGTCGTAGTTGCCGGTGCCCGTGTAGACGATGACCGGGGTCTCGATCCGGCGATCCTGAAGCGTGCGAAGTACCTCGAAGCCGTCGACGCCGGGCATCTCCAGGTCGAGGATCACGCAATCCACCGCCTCGGCCGTCACCAGGTCGAGAGCTTCCTTGCCGCCGTTGGCGATCAGCGTCTCGTAGCCGCCCACGCGCTGCAGATCGTAGGCGTACTGCTCCGCCATCGCGGGCACATCGTCGACCACCAGTACCAGAGCCACCCTATGGACCTCCTCCCCCAGCTTGGCTCGACCCAATCTCGGGCTCGCCGCTCACGCCTGGAATCTCGATGATGAACCGGCTGCCCGCACCCGGCTCGCTCTCGACCCGAACCGAGCCGTTCAGATCCATCACCAGGCGCCGCACGATCGAGAGCCCCAGGCCCGTCCCGGTTGCTTTCGTGGTGTAGAAGTCATCGAAGACCTTCGCAGCCTGCTCCTCGCTCATCCCACACCCGGTGTCCGCCACGGTAAGGCGAACGATCGGACGCCCCTCTGCCCCAGCGATGAGATCGGTAGAGACTTCGACCGTTCCGCTAGCCGACCCGAGGCTGTCGGCAGCGTTGTCGACCAGGTTCTCGACTATTCGTCTCAGCGCCACGGCGTCGCCCCTCACCACGGCGTCGCCGTCGCACAGCGCCATCCGCACGTTGGCCGCGCCGGACCCGCGCGCGTCGGTCACGACCTGCCGCACCACCGCGTTCACATCGCACGGCTGATGATCGAAGCGCGGAGACAGTCGCGCGTAGTTCGACGCGAGATCCTCCAGGTAGGCGATGCTGGAATCGATCGTCCCCTGCCGCTCGTCGAACACACGAGCCACGTCGTTAGGCGTTTCCCGCGTCACCTGCGCCAGGTGGCGAAACACGTTCCGAATCGGCATCAGGCCGTTCTTGATGTCGTGGTTCACCTGTCGCGCCAGCTCGCCCAACGTGGCGCGGCGCTCCGCCTCCTTGATGCGGCCGGCGCTGGCCCGCAAGCGCTCGGTCATGGCGCCCAGCAGGCGCGAAAGCGAGCCGATCTCGTCCTTGCGCCCACTGCGAAAGTCGATGTCGAGACGGTCGAGATCGATCCGAGACGTTTTCCCGGCCAAATCCGCCAGCGGCCGGCTCATGCGCGCCGAAAGCCAGCCGGCGAGGACGAGCGCGACCAGCGCGGTCACGCCGACCGCGATCGCGAACCAAATGTCGATGCTTCGGCGCAGTGCCAGCAGCTCGGTGAGCGGGTAGGTGACGCGAAAGTACGCAGCCGTCGTTTCGCCCCGCGCCGCATCTACAAACGGCACGGCAAGCTCCTGCACCAGGACCGAGTCCGCCGCTTCCGGGTCGCTTCCCCGCGCGGTCAGCGGGTCATCGCCGATCGCCGCTTCATCCGAGCCGATCACTACACCGGGAACCACCAGCGAAACGGAGAGCCCCGCCTCTCTGGCCAGCCTGTCCAGCAGTCGTCGCGCGGTCGAGACGCCGCCCACCAGCGTGAACCGCCGCCCCGCCATGCGGAACGAGTCCACGCCTGCCAGCGCGACGAACGGAGCCTCCGGCGTTCGTGCCCCGACCAGCGCCACTCCGCCCGGCGCCACGGAAAGAAGGCGCGGAAGCTCGGGCTCCATCCGGTCGTACTCGTTGCGGAAGTGTCCCGAGCTGATGATTCGACCGGACTCGTCCTGGATCTGCAGCATGGCCAGCCCGGTGAGCCGCATGGCCTCCCCAGCGTAGTTCAGGAGATATTGCCGGTCGGCTTCCCCTCCGCCGATGGCGGCGCGGCGAAAGCGGTTGTCGGCCACGACGGTCTCACCCAGGGATGCCAGCGTCCTCGCGATCAGCGCGCTTTCCTGGGTCAAGTCCTCCTCGATGACCGCAAGCATCGAGGTGACCCGTTGACGGTACTGCGTAGTCAGTCGGTCTCCCATCTCCTCTCGCACCGCGAGCGCAAAGATGGCGACGGGGACGATGACTACCATGACAAAGGCCAACAATAAACGAGCACGAAAGGACACGCGAAGCTACCTCTCCGGTTCCTGTTCGCTGTTCACGAGTACGGTACCGTCAAAGTCCACCGAGAGACCGACGCTGCCGCTTCGGACGACAACCTGCCGTCGCGTATCTACCAGCGGCAGCACCGCGGCCGGAAGATCCATGCCCTCGATTGCCAGCCACTGGACCCGATCGACCAGCGAGCGTAGCTCGTAACAGGCATCTAGCGGATCGAGCGGAAGCGCTGCGACGTACGCGAAGTCATGTCCGTCGCGCAGCGATTCCGTCAACTGCACAGGCCCCAGGCCCTCCGCCAGGACATTCGCCTCGCGGTCACCCAACCCTGGAACAGCGTCGGCCAGCGACGCCGCATCCGACGCGACCCGGGACCCGCGGCCGGCCAGCGCTACGATCCGTTCGGCCAGGTCCTTAGCGACCGCATCGTCCGCGTCATACACGATGCGCCGCGGGCCACTGCGCTCGTATGCGCCGCGCGGAACGGGTGGCAACCCTTCGACCACGTGCGACAAGTTCCCGCATTTCCCGCCCCGGTCCCAGCGGTCACGCTCCGATTCGTCGGCCAGCACGTGACCCCGCGCATCGCCGCGCACCGCATCCTGAGCCATCCTATCGAGGAGATCCTGCGGAAGCCCCTCGACCGTGCCGCCCAGCCGCAGTGTCTGTACGCGGGTCGTCGATAGCAGGACGTAGACCCGATCCCACGGCAGAGCGACACGATCGTAGCCCGCTCGGCCGGCGTACTCGATTACGGCTGGGTCAGAGGTCACCAACATGTCCACTCCACGATCGAGCAGATCGCGCCCGTCGAGGCCGCGCTCAGATGTGAGCGTTATGTGCGGCCCGCGGCTACCCGGGCCTGGACGCAGCGCTAGCGTCACATCAAGACCCTCGACTTCCGGCTCCTGGCCCGCGCCCGCGACTTGATACGGGCCGGTGCCCACCGGCCATGGCGCGTCTCCGGAACGCAGGGCGACCGCAAATATCGGCTCTGCCAGGACACGAGGCGGCCGGTCCGCGTCACCGTCCAGATGGATGATGATCCCTCGGTCGTCCTCTGCCCGCATCGAATCGATACCGGCCAGGTGGGTCTCCCGCTCTAACCCGTCGATTCGCCAAATTGCGAGCACATCCTCCGCAAGCACCGGCTCGCCGTCCCAGAATCGCGCATCCTCACGCAGCTTCAACTGCCATCGGTGGCCGCCGGCCGATCGGTTCCACGACTCGGCCAGGCCCGGAAGGACTTCGCCGGTGCAGTCTACCCGAACGAGCGTCTCGTACAGGTGACGAAACAGGAACTGCTCGTCATAGTTGCTGGGCCGCGGCGCGTGTCCCGGATCGATCCTCTTCAAAAAGCCGACGAGCACTGAGTCCCGCCGCTCCGCGGGCCCGGGAAGAATTGCGCACGGGTCGGTAGCAACGGGAGGCGACACTGGGCCTGGGGCCTGCGGCGTGCCACACGCCGTCAGGACCAGGAGCACCGCTAAGGCGCCTGTGATCGCCGCGTATGGCGTTACCGCCTCAAACCCTGCGTCCGTCACCAAATGTTTCCTGCCGTCACACGCCTTGTAGCAATAGAGTCTAGCGGAATCTGACTTTTATCTGCATTTTACTAATTCATCATACATCGGCGCTATCTTGGCGGACGGGTTGGGGGGACGTAGCCCATTCACCGCAGTACAACTGGACGAGGTAAGGCACCGCCTCATGAGAAGAGGATCCCCCAGCCGGCCGGCCGTCCGGGCCCATGGCGCGCGCACCGATAGCGCGGGCCGAAGCCGTTTGCCCCTGGCGCGCGCGGGATTCTCCGTCACCGAGGTCATCGTCTCCGTCCTCATAGTCTCCATAGGCGTCTTGGCCTTCGCAACCGCCGTGGCCCTGGCGTCGAGGGAGCTACAGCGCGGCCGCATCGACACCGAGATTTCCCTGCTCGCGGCCGACCAACTGGAGCGACTGAAGAACACACCTTACGACCTGGTGCTGGACGGTCAGAGGAACGAGGGTGACTATCACCTCGCCTGGACCGTTAGCGGCTATGACGCCAAGCGCGTAACCCTCGCGATCACCTACACGGGCCCGGGCGCCTACCCTCGGCCCGACACTCTCGTCGCCTACATTCCACGCTAGCTGGGCTAGTCTGCGTAGCTCGCGCCGACATTGCCACTTAGACGGTCTTGTGTATATTCGCAAGCCGCAGCAGCACGGTCAGTTAATGAACCGAATCCCAGACTGGTGGGCAGATGGGTCGCAAGAGGCCAAAGCTGAAGAAGTCCGGCCGTCGCAAGATCGGCCGTAAGAAACGTAAAGAGCTGCACAAGCGCCGGAAGCGCAGGAAGTAAGCGTCGCCGGGTCGCCTTCTGCGGAATTCGGCTCGGCCTCCGTCTCTCCGCGCCACCGCTCGGACGCCACATCCGGACAGCGAGTCCCTCAAGGGGAGAAGACCGTTGAGCGACGATTTCCTCTCCGACTTCCCCATCGTCGTGCGAATCCCAGTCCAATGGGGGGAGATGGACGCCTACGGTCACGTGAGCAACACGGTCTTCTTCCGCTACTTCGAGACCGCGCGCGTCCTCTTTCTGGATCGCTGTCGTTTCCTCGAGGCGTACGAACGCGACAAGGTGGGAGCGATCCTCCATTCCACTAGTTGCCGTTTCCGCGCCTCGCTCTTCTACCCCGACACGGCCATCGTCGGCACACGGGCCGTCGACGTCAGCGAGGACCGCTTCACGTTGGTCTACCGGATGGTCTCCGATCAGCAGCAGGCCATCGTCGCCGACGGCGAGAGCATCGTGGTCTCCTTCGACTACACGGTCCGCAGGGTCGCACCGATCCCCGACTACGTGCGGGCGGGCATCGAGACGCTAGAGACCTGAGCCCGCCGGCGCCCCCGACCCTGAAACCGGCGCGCGGGGTCCTGCGTAGGGACAGAGAAGCCCGAGCACTCTGCCGGGAACTTGATCAACCGGATACGCGTTACCTGCTTGATGCCAACTGCCGGGTGGACTCCGCCGCGGTGGGCGGTCTCGAGCTAAGGGCAACCATTTGTGCGCTCGCGGCGTCTAACGAGAGGTGTATTGAAGAGCTAAAAGACAGATGTGTGGCGGCGCCTGCTTTGGGCGGCAGGTAGGAACAGTCCCTCCATCCGGCTCGGCTTCCTACTCCCGGTGCCGAGTCAGCTGCCACACAAATTCATAGTGCGGCTGTTTGTCCGGGCCCCGGTCTTCGACCGGGGCCCAGCCGTTTCTTGGGCTTCTCTGTTAGGGTCCCGCCCGCTGCGGTTCCGTTAACATTATCCCACCTGAAACGCCACCTCGTCAAGACCCTGTCAATCCCTCGCTCGTCGCACGAAACTCAGTCTTTGGCCCGCTCGAACCGCAGGTTCCTCACCCGGCGCGTCGTAGTGGCTGGCTCCGGCGCCTCGGCGCACCCCGGAAGGCCGATGCCGCCCGCCAGAGCGGCAAAGCCTGCAAAGAACAAGGACCGACGCAATCCGAATCCCATGCCTTCGAGCCTCCGAGCGCGACCCGCGACCGTTGAAGCGGATCGGCCTACGTCACGAGCCCGCCGCTGTCCGCTCCTCCGCCTTGGCTTCCTCCACGATCCGCGCCACGTCCTCCAACAGGCGAGGCGCGTCGTAGACGATACCGTCCTTGATCGTGTACCTCACTCCGCCAACCTGCTCCACCTCACCCGTTTCGTCGTTCAGCCGTACGGTGCCGGTACCATACAGCACCTTCAGGTCCTCCACCGGGCTGTGCTCGACGACCACAAGATCCGCCAGCAGGCCGGGCCGGATGATGCCGAACTCGATGGGAATCCCCTTCGGCTCGTGCAGCGTCTCGGCGCCGTACAGGGTAGCCGAGCGGATCACCTCCAGTGGATGGAAGCCGGCCTCTTGCAGCAGCTCCAACTCACGGATGTAGTCGAAGCCATACAGCTTGTAGATGAACCCGGAGTCGGAGCCCGTGACGACTTTGCCGCCGGCGTTCTTGTAGTCGTTCAGGAAGCTCATCCAGATCTTGAAGTTCCGCTTCCACTCGATCTCGTCCTGGGTCGTCCAGCTGAACCAGTACGAGCCGTGGCTCTCGCGGCTCGGCTGGTAGAACCGCCACAACGAGGGGAGCGTGTATATGTCGTGGTAGTCAGCGTCACGGGCTCGCTGCACGTCGCGATTCGCCTCGTAGATCGTCATGGTCGGCGAGATGACGAAGCCCAACTCCAGAAACTCGTGGATCACCGCCCCCCACTTCTTGCTGCCGCGCCGCGCCGCCTGTTTCCACAGCCGGCCCGCCTGGCCGAAGCGGTGATACTCGTCGTTATAGTTGTAGTCGTAGCGAAAGTCCTGGACCGTGCGGTTGACGAATAGCGCCTCCGGAAGTCCGTACCAATGCTCGAGCGATCCGAGCCCCAGCCGAGCGGCGTCCAGAGCGTCCATCCGCGCTACGCCCATCTGACCGAGGTGCGCCTGGGTGCCGAGGCCGTTCTTCTTCGCCCAACTTGAGCCCGTCCACGCCCTTCTTCGCCGCCCAGCGTACCCACTCCCGCGCCGCTTCCGGCGTGTTGATCGGCCCGCCTTCCCAGCCCGCGCCCGGCCGGACATAGACGAAGATCCGTGGCGCCACGATCTCGTTGGCCGTACTCCGCGATCGCGCCTGCAGAGTCCAATCCACGCCGTTGCCCGAACCGGGATCGCGGATCGTCGTAACGCCGTGCGCCATCCAGAGCTTGTAGACGTACTCCGCCGGCGTTCCCTGCGAGCGTCCACCGGTGTGCGCGTGAGTGTCCACGAATCCCGGCAGCACGAACATGCCGTGGGCATCGAGCTCGTACGTGGCGTTCCCCGGACGCCTGTCGGGGTCGATCGGCAGGTTGGGTGCGCCCAAACTACGAATCTGGGCGATCCGGTTCCCCTCGATCACGATGTCCACCGGGCCCTGGGCGGGCGCTCCCGTCCCGTCCACGACCATGGCACCGCGTATGATCAGCCGCTCGAACGGACCCATACCTTCATCGGGGCCGCGGTCGGGGGCGTGCTCTACTGTCCGCCGCCGCTGTTCAGCCTCTTGTGGCCTGGCCGCGCCCGGAAACACCCCTACCAGGCAAACGGCGACGACGAGACCGGTGACTGCTCGTTTCCAGCCCATCTAGCTCCTCCTCAGAGCCGCTGAAGCCCGAACCTCCGCGCTGCACGCTGCCGAAGGCATCGAGTCAGACGTTAGTGGAAAGTTTTTCCCGCCAGGATCGGTCCCAAAGATCGCCTCTCGACCCGCACTCCGCAAACCCCGCGGGCGGGGATGGCCTTGTACTTGCAAACTTGACAGTTGGGTGGGTGTATGAGGATAATTTCCTAGTACATCTTCATTCGACAGGCCAGCGGAAGGCAGGCCTGAAGTACTGTGGTGGAGTAAGATGCCGAAACGACCTTCGACAGACAAAGAGTTGGGCACGTGGCTCAATCGCCACAACATCATGGCTCGCACCCTTCGCCTCCACCAATGCGAGCTCGGGCATTCCCGCTGCTCGAGTCATCCGGGCGGGCCGTGCTCTGAGGAGGTCATCGACGAGTTCTATGCCCATGCCCGCGACAGGGCCGTAGAGCTGGCCGGCTGCGGCGCGCCCCGGGGCGACGTATGGTCGATCATCAACCGCGAGTATCCCGCCCTCGGTCCCGACCGACTCGAGTTGATCCTCGACGAAGCATTTAGCCTGACTTCGGCCGACTGACCGCCTTGTATTTGCCAGCTTTGAATATCGAAGGCAGAATATCGATTGGCCAATAACGAAGAACTGTTCTTGGAAACTCGACATTCGATATTCGATGTTCGCAATTCGAAGCCCGCCTTACGTGTGGCTGACCACTAGCACTTGCGGGGGCGCTAGGTCGGCAATGCCGAAAGCGCCTTCCAAAGGTACAGCGACGCGACGGTGCGGTACGGGCGCCAGCGCTCGGCGCGCTCGAACATGTCGGCAACTTCCGTGATCCCGAACAGCTGCTGCATCCCCTTGCGCACCCCAAGGTCGTCCACCGGGAAGACGTCCCGACGCCGCATCGAGAAGATCAGGAACATCTCAGCCGTCCAGCGACCGATGCCCACCACCGCCGTCAGCCGCTCGATGATCTCGTCGTCGCCTAGGCGCGAGAACCGCACTCCGTTCAGCCGGCCGTGCTCGAATTCTTCCGCCAACGCGCGAAGGTAGCGCGCCTTCTGACGCGAGACCCCGGCGGCCCGCAGAGCCTGCGGCGAAGTGGCGAGGATCGAACTGGGGCTGGGATAGCGTTGGTCGGGATACAGAGCGCGCACGCGGCCGGTGATCGTGCGGGCGGCGGCTCCGGAAACCTGCTGGGCGATGATGGCACTGCACAGCAGCCAGAAGTAGGGGCGCCGCGCCTTCAACTCAACGGAACCAAGCTCCTTGATGATGGAGCGAAGCTCCGGGTCGCGACGGAGCGCGGACACCGCCTCATTCATGGTCCAGCGCGGCAAAGGATTTCCTCGTGTTCTGAATAACGAATATCGAACACCGAACACTGAATATCAAAGATCTATTTCATCATTCGATATTCGACATTCGACATTCGATATTCGAAAACCCGCTACTACTCCAGCCCTTTCGGGCGCCCCAGAATCTCTGACCAGATAATCGCTTTCTGCGCCGGACTCCATTCGGCGTGATCCGGCAGCGGACCGCTGGCCCGTCTCGGCGCCGCTCGGCGCTTCGGCTTCATGTACCGGTCGTGGAACTCGGCGTGCGAGCTGACCGGCTCGGTGAGCCCGTAGCGCTCGTGGAAGCGATCGTGGTCTTCCGGCCGTCGCGGCCGCTCGAGCGAGTCGGGGTGTCGCCGCTCGACCGTCGCCTTCTCTTCACGCAAGGGCCGACGCCGAGGCGGCGCCGCGCTCCGTTGCTCTGGCACCGAGGCGGCCCGCTCGCTCACCTCCCACACGGGTTCCGGGCCTCGCGGCGTCGGGTAGTAGACGACGCGCTCCAGCTCCGGCGCGGGCGGGGCTTCGGGCCGGCGGACGGGCGGACCCGTCGGCCCGGGTCGTGCGACCGGTTGGCTCGGGCCTGGTCGCGCCGGTGGTCCCGCAACCGGGCGCGCGGGCGGCGGTTCCGGCTCTTCTTCGACCTTGGGGAGGCGCTCGAGATTGAGCCCCAGCTGTTCGGCGATCAGCTCCTGGAGGCTGGCGGGCTGCCGACCGACATCGTCCGCTTCCTCCCCCGTCGCCTCCCGCTCGGCCTCCTGCGGCCTTTGCTGCTGAGTCTTCGCCTTCTGCGCCTTGAAGAACCGCTCGAGCATGCTGGCGATGATCAGCAGGATTGCGAACCCGATGATCTCATCCACGGAATCGTCCTCGCTACACGGCTACTATGTAGCCTCGTCGCCGCCAGGCGGCAGTTCCCGGCTGCCCTCGGCGATCGACTCGCGCATCGCCGTGTCGCTGGCGATGTTCTGGTAGCGCGCATAGTCCATGATCCCCAGGTTGCCCGAACGGAAGGCCTCGGCCATAGCCAGAGGCACTTTCGCCTCTGCCTCGACGACGCGCGCGCGCATCTCCTCCACCAGCGCCTTCTTCTCCTGCTCCGCCGCTACCGCCATGGCGCGCCGCTGCTCGGCCTTGGCCTGGAAGACCCGTTTGTCCGCTTCGGCCTGGTCGGCCTGCAGCTCGGCACCGATGTTCTTGCCGACGTCTACGTCTGCGATGTCGATCGAGAGGATCTCGAATGCCGTTCCGCTGTCGAGGCCTTTCTCCAACACCGTCTTGGAGATCGAGTCCGGGTTCTCGAGCACGGCCTTATGGCTGTCGGCCGAGCCGATGGTGGACACGATCCCCTCGCCGACGCGGGCCAGGATCGTCTCTTCGCCCGCGCCACCCACCAGCCGGTGGATGTTCGCCCGCACGGTCACCCGCGCGGTGGCGATGAGCTGGATCCCGTCCTTCGCCATCGCCGCTACCTTCGGCGTCTGGATCACTTTGGGGTTGACCGACACGTGCACAGCCTCAAGCACGTCGCGGCCCGCCAGATCAATGGCCGCCGCGCGCTTGAAGTCGAGGTCGATGTTCGCCTTGTCGGCGCTGATAAGCGCGTTGACGACGTTCACCACGTTTCCGCCGGCCAGGTAGTGGGCCTCCAGTTCCCTGGTCTCGAGCTTCAGCCCGGCCTTGGTGGCGGATATGAGCGGCCAGACGATGGTCGACGGGCTCACCTTCCGCAGTCGCATGCCGATCAGGGTGGTAAGCGCCACGTAGGCGCCCGACGCCAGCGCTGTGACCCACAGCCGAACCGGCACCATCCAGAAGATGAACATGATCAGCACGAAGCCGGCGATCACGAAGAACAGCGTCACGCCCGAGAGTAGCTCTTCCATTGTCGTTCTTCCTTCCTGTACCTTTTCCCCGAACTCGCGTCGGTCCTTCTATTCGTCCGTCGTCTCCGGCACTTCCTTCACTGCGCGCACGACGTGACGGTATCCCTCGGATTGCAGGATCTCGATCGGCTGACCTTCCTCGATCCAGGGGCCCTCGCTCACCACATCGACCCGTTCGTCACCGAACACACCGACCCCGGCGGGCCGCAGGTCCGTGGCAGCGGTTCCCTGCGTGCCAATCAGGTCGGGGCGTACATCTCCCGAGATGTAGCCAGATTCCTTCGTCGTGGCCTCACGCAGGAAGACGCCGCCCATGCCGCGGCTCCAGCGCAGATGTCGCAGAAACGCGAAGGTGATCACCCCGGTGAGAACCAATGCCACTAACACCACCATCAAAGCCGTGGTCAGATCCATAAGCGTAGGGAATCGGCCCAGCATCGACAGCACGAATCCGGCCCCCAGGGCCAAGATGCCCAGGGCGCCGGCGGCGCCGAAGCCAGGTATGACGAATACTTCCACCCCAATCAGTACGAGGCCGGCGGAGATGAGTATGAGCTCCTCCAGGCCGGCCAACCCCACGATCAGGTGCGCTCCGAAAAACAGCGCCAAGCCAATGAGACCGGCCAGTCCACCGAAGCCGAAGCCCGGCGTCTTGACCTCGAACAGCAGCCCCAGAAAACCCAGCGTAAGCAGCAGGGGAGCCACCACGGGATGAGTCAGGAACCGGACGATCAGCTCCGCCCAATTGGGGCTGACCGTCGTCACCGCTGTCCCCCGCTCTCCCAACGCTGCCAGTAAGTCATCGAGATTGGCGTACAGCCCTTCCGCGTAGCCCAGACCGGTCGCCTCGTCTGCCGTGAGCGTCAGCAACTCGCCCGCCGCCACGACTCCCGGTATCTCGATCGTCTCGTCGACCATCGCTTCGGCGACGCGAGGATCGAGCCCCCGAGCCTCGGCCAACGCCCGGAACTCCGATCGCATCGCGCTGACCATCTTCTCCGACGCCTTCTGCCCTTCCCCGGTCACCGGCGTCGCCGCTCCGATGGTCGCGCCCGGCCGCATGTAGATCTCTTCCGCCGCCAGCGCGATCATGGCTCCCGCGGAGAGCGCGCGATCCACGTAGGCGTACACCGGGACACGGGATTCTTGCACCGCGTCGACGATCTGCCAAGCTGCGTCTACTCGACCGCCCGGCGTGTTGATGTCCATGACCGCGAACGGCGCGCCCATCTCCCAGGCCGTCTCGAGGCTGCGTTTGACGAACGGACCGAGCCCCTTATCGATCGTACCCTCGATGGGAATACGGTAGACTTCGGATTGCGCGGCCAAAGGCGCAGGGACAAACCCAAGCGCCAGTGCGCTGACACAGGCAAGCCGGAGAATACGTCCCTGAAGATCCATGCTGATAACCCGTGTACGAGTGATTTCCAATTGCACGGCCAGGTATCGGGTCGGCGCAAAGGCTGGTGATTACAATAGGAATCTATGTCCGGCCCGATCGAGCGGCAACGCGAAGCGTCCGTCGGGCTGCCTTCACCCGATGCCACGGCTCTATGAACTACTACACACGTCGAAACGCCTTATTCGTCCCATCGCCCGGCGAGCCACTGCCGCCTCATTGCCAGCTGGCCGCATCGAATCATCCGAACCCAGAGAACGGCAGCAAGAAGCGAAGTGACTTCCAGGCCGCTTGACAGTGACGCGTTCCTCCGGATACGTTGGCCGACCTAGCGTTCGATAGAATTGAAACAGCGTCCCCCGCTAAGTTTCGCTAGCTTGCGATAATGGCAGAAAACGCCCTGTCCGCACACACAGAGCACGAGGAGAAGCTCGCGCGGCTGCTCGACATCGCTGCCGAGATCTTCGCCGATAAGGGCTATCATCACGCCTCGATTCGTGACCTTTCCCGCGAGGCCGGCGTCAGCCTGTCCGGACTGTACTACTACTTCAGCAGCAAGGACGAGTTGCTGTTCATGATTCAGGAGCGCAGCCTCCGCAGCGTGCTATCGCGACTGGAAGAACAGCTCGCCGGGCTCACGGACCCGGAGGCGAAGCTCCGTACCGTGATTCACAATCATGTGGAATTTACGGCACTCAACATGTCGGCCATGCGAGTCTTGAATCACGAATACGACGCCTTGAAAGGCCGTTTCCGAGCCAGAATCGGCCAGCTGCGACTCCAGTATTCGAACACGTGTACCGAGATACTGCGGGAACTGCGCCGCTCGAGTGGCGCAGCGGACGCCGTACCGCTCAACATCGCCACCTCCGCGCTGCTCGGGATGATGAACTGGATCTACGCCTGGTACCTTCCCGAGACGAACGTGCCCGTCGAACGGCTGACCGATCATCTGCACCGGCTGTTCGTCGGTGGTTTCATCAACCGATCCGGGCACGCAGCTGCGACCGAGGCGGCGCCCGCGTGATCCTCTCAGCCATCGTGTGGCTATCAAGTGCCGGTCAGGTGTATCAGGATCCTATCAGGTAGCTATCACGCTGGATCGCTCTGGGCGGAAGGTGAAACTCGATGACATCCTCCGGAATTCTAAAGGAGCTTTTTAGGCGGCGCGTTCCCCAGATTCTGGGTGTCTACCTGGCCGCTGGCTGGGCCGTGCTCGAGTTCACCGATTTCCTGGTGAACCGCTTCGTGCTCTCGCCACACCTGATCGACTTCTCCATGCTCGCCTGGGTATTGCTGGTGCCGTCGGTGCTGATGCTCGCCTGGTACCACGGAGCGCCGGGACGGGACAAGTGGACCAAGTTCGAAAAGCTCGGTATCCCCGCCAATCTTGTCGTCGCCGCGGCGCTGCTCGGCGCCGTGTTCGGAGGCAGAGACCTTGGAGCGGCCACCGAGTCGGTGACGGTTGAGGATGAGACGGGCGAGACGGTGGAGCGCACCGTGCCAAAAGGCGAGTTCCGCAAGAACATCGCCTCGTTCTACTTCGACAACGTATCGGGCGATACGGCCCTCGATTGGCTGCAGTACGGAATCCCACTAACTCTGCAGAGCGACCTTGCTCAGGACATCTTCATCGGGGTTCGAACCGCCGGCGACACTCGAACCCGTCTGCGAGAAGAAGGGTTGGCCGACGGGCTCGGAGTACCGCTGTTGGCCGACGGGCTCGGAGTACCGCTCCCACTCAAGCGCCAGATAGCATCCCAATTGCACGTCGCCCACTTCATCGCCGGAGATGTCACTCGTGAGGCCGGCCGATTGGCGGTCACTACGCGCCTGTACGAGACGCGGCGGGGCAAGCTGATACAAGAGCGGACGTTCTCAGGAGACGACCTCTTCGCGCTGACGGACGAGATGAGCGTTCAACTCAGGCGAGACCTTGGAATCCCGACGCAGGTCATCGAAGAAGGCAGAGATTTGCCCGTATCCGAGTTGCTCACCGAGTCGATCCCCGCCTATCGATCCTACGTAGAAGCGGCCCGTGCTAGCATAATGGCAGAAGATCTCGATGTGGTGGTCACGCACCTCGAGCAAGCCGTTGCACACGACCCCCAGTTCGCAGACGCCCACTTCATGCGCTTCGGCTTATACTTCAACCTCAATAGAATGGATGAAGCCCGCGCCGCGGCACAGGCAGGGATGCAGTTCATCTATAAGCTTCCGGAGCGGAGCCAGTTCGAGCTAAAAGCATACTACTACTGGCTGGTCAGACAGGAAGCGGATAGGGCGCTGGCCGCTGCCGGCATGTACTCAGAGCTGTATCCGGAGGACATCCAAGCGCATCTACTGCTGTCTCAGTTCCGCTTTGCCCGGGGCGAGGTAGCCAGAGCCGTATCCGCCCTGGAGAGAGTTCTGGAACTCGATCCCAGCCGGGTCGATGTACTACTCGACATCGGTGGGATGCACGAAGAAGCGGGCGAGTTCGATGCAGCGCTTAACAACTACGAGCGATACGCGGCGGCGTCACCGAACGACCCCGGCGCATTCATCAGGCTCGGCCGCCTCCACCGGACGCGCGGAGACCATGTGGCCGCTAAGAGTCAATACGAGCGGGCCTTGATCGTAGATCCGGACAATGTCGTCGCGATGACATCGATCGCCGACATCGACAGAGATCTCGGCAGCTTCGAGAGCGCCTTGCGAGGCTACGACGAGGCGCTGGCTGCAGCGGTGACCGCGGAACAACGCGCCGGGATCTATGCTGCCTACGAATTTTACCACGGCGTGCGCGGGCAGCCAAATCGGGCGATCGACTACATGCATCGTCGCTTTGCCGAGATGGAGGGGTACGCGGGCCCGTTCAACACGCTGCAGCAGAAGCTACAGAACCTGCACACTTATGTCGCGGCCGGACAGGCCGACGTCGCGAAGGACACGCTCGCTTCGATCGCAGCGCGACTATCACCACCGAACGACGTCTTACTCGCGCTAGGTCAACTGAATCTCTACCTGGCTCTGGAAGACGCGGACTCGGTGGAGGCAGCGATTGAGGGACTCGATCGATTCATCGAGGCGTGGGGCCTCGAGTACGCGCGCCCAATGGCAATCAGGGCGCAAGGGCGCGTGCTCGAGATCCGGGGCGATTGTGTGGAAGCGATCGTCAGCTACAGGAGAACACTGGAACTCTGGCCAACCAGCGTCGAGGTGGCACTCGTTGACATCGGGCGGTGCTACAGAAAGCTCCAGCGGTTCGATGAAGCTGAGGACCACCTGACACGGCTGCTTGAGCTTCGCCCGTATAATCCGCTGGCCCACTACGAGCTGGGCCTCGTCTACGCCGACAGCGGCGATCGGGAGAAAGCTCTGGAACACCTGCGGACCGCGCTCGAGGTTTGGAGTGATGCCGATACCGTCTACAAGCCTGCCCGCGAAGCACGGGAGAAGCTCGCGGAGCTGAGTTCCACGTCGCTCTAGCGCCGCCGGTAGTAGACCGCCCCTTCCATCTCCAGACGGTTACCTTCCAACGAAATCGCCACAGCCCGCTGACCCACCTCGCCTTTGAGCACCAGAACTGTGCCGATCACCGTGTACGTTCCCCGATAGCTTTCGCCGGCCGTCGTCGTCGGGTCGTCCTCTCGACCGCGCGCCTCGGCGGCGAGGTAGATCGACGATTTCCAGACGAAGCGATCGCCTTCCTCGAACTCGATCGTGTTCTCGACGCTGCGTTCGCGGTCATACTCGGGATCTGTGCTCGGAGGTCGGCCATCCCGATACCGGATCCACAGCCCCACA
>JBDHAS010000052.1:0-22711 GCA_039588015.1 Gemmatimonadota bacterium
CAAAAATCGGCGCCGCCGACGAGACCCAGCAAGTCAAAGTCGACTGATATCGCGTTTCACGCGATCGGCAACAATCAAATCCAGCGGGCGGCAGGGAGCCAGAGAATCCCCTCCCGCCCCGTTGGATCCGCACCTGCAGTGTGGCTGTCTCGGTGCCCTCGTCGACGTCTCGTCCGCGCCCGCGCCCGAGCCCGCGACGTAAAAGCCACCGAAGATTCCCACGCGGATGCCTGCCAAATTGACAGCAAAACCTGGCACGCGAGTTGCCCCTCCAGCCACCGGAAAAGTGCCGAAACGCCACGCGATATAATGGCCCGCCGCGGCCTTGCACGAAAACCAGGACGCCTCTGGCACAGCAGCCCAGGAGGGTGAACATAGATGATCCCGTTTGATCGATTGACCGTCAAAGCCGGCGAAGCTCTGCAGTCCGCGATCGCGCTTGCAGCGGGTCGTGGGAATCCCGCGGTAGAGGACGTCCACATGCTTGCCGCTCTACTGGACCAGGAAGGCGGTGTGGCGGGGCCGATTCTAGGTCGGGTTGGGGTCCGCTCCGACGAGCTGCGTCGCAGTGTGAACGAGGCGCTGGAGCGCTTGGCTCGTCAGGAGGGCGGTGCAGCAGCGGCGCCTTCGCGGGAGCTAGTCCAGGTGCTCGACGTCGCGGACAGCGAAGCGCGCGGACTCGAGGACCAGTTCATCTCCAGCGAGCACCTGGTGCTGGCGCTGGCGTCGGACAAGGCGAGTACGACGGGGCCTTTGCTCCGCGAGCTCGGTGCGACGCGCGACAACCTGCTGCAGGCGATCCAGGCGATGCGTGGGCCTCATCGGGTTACCGATCGCGAGGCTGAGGAGAAGTACCAGACGATCCAGCGCTACACGATCGACCTCACGGATATGGCACGGCGCGGAAAGCTCGATCCGGTGATCGGGCGCGACGAAGAGATCCGCCGAGTAATCCAGGTTCTCTCCCGGCGCACCAAGAACAACCCGGTCCTGATCGGCGAACCGGGCGTGGGGAAGACGGCGATAGTCGAAGGTCTGGCTCAACGGATCGTGAACGGTGACGTACCGGAGACGCTTCGAAACAAGCAGCTGATCCTGGTGGACATCGGCGGCATGGTCGCCGGTACCAAGTATCGAGGTCAATTCGAGGAGCGCTTCAAGGCCTTGCTCAAGGAGATTTCGGAGAGCGAAGGCCAGTACGTCGTGTTCATCGATGAGCTCCACAATATCGTCGGTGCCGGCGCCGCCGAGGGCGCCGTCGATGCCGGCAACATGATGAAGCCGCTGCTGGCCCGGGGCCAGTTGCGCGTCGTGGGCGCCACCACGCTGAACGAGTATCGCGAGCACGTCGAGAAGGACACGGCGCTGGAGCGTAGGTTCCAGCCGATCTACACGTCCGAGCCGAGCGTGGAAGACACCGTGGGAATCCTCCGGGGCCTCAAGGAGCGGTACGAAGTCCACCACGGCGTGAGGATCACCGACGGTGCGATAGTAGCCGCCGCTCGCCTCTCGAACCGGTACATCGCCGATCGGTTCTTGCCGGACAAGGCGATCGATTTGATCGATGAAGCGGCCTCGATGCTGCGGATCGAGATCGATTCGATGCCGTTGGAGATCGATGAGGTCGAACGGCGAATCGTTCAGCTCGAGATCGAGCGACAGGCGCTGCAGAAGGAAGAGGACCGAGAGAGCCGCAAGCGGCTCGAGCGGCTCGAGAAGGAGCTGACTGAGTTGCGCGAGAGCTCCAGCGGCATGAAAGCGAAGTGGCAGGCCGAGAAGGAAGCGATCGAGAACATCCGCACGCTCAAGGGACTGATCGAGACGTTGCGTACCCAGGCCGAGCAGGCGACCCGGGCTGGCGAGAACGAACGGGCAGCCGAAATCATCTACGGCAAGACTCCGGCGATGGAGAAGGAACTTTCGTCCGCCAGCGAGAAGCTGGCAGAGCTGCAGGAGCAGTCGAAGTACCTGAAGGAGGAGGTCACCGAAGAGGACGTAGCGGCGGTCGTCTCACGTTGGACCGGCATTCCGGTGACCAAGATGATGGAGAGCGATCGCGAGCGCCTCGTGCATCTGGAAGATCACCTGCACAAGCGAGTGGTGAACCAGGACGAGGCGATCGTGGCTGTCGCAAACGCGGTGCGACGGAACCGCGCGGGGCTACAAGACCCCGGCCGGCCCGTCGGCAGTTTCATCTTCCTCGGCCCCAGCGGCGTCGGCAAGACCGAGACGGCCAGGGCACTGGCGGAGTTCCTATTCGACGACGAGGGTGCGCTCGTGCGGATCGACATGTCGGAGTACATGGAGAAGCACGCCGTTGCACGGCTCATCGGAGCGCCGCCGGGCTACATCGGCTACGAGGAGGGTGGCCAGCTTACCGAGCGGGTGCGGCGACGCCCATACAGCGTTATCCTGTTCGACGAAATCGAGAAGGCACATCCGGATATCTTCAACATCCTGCTGCAGATGCTCGATGACGGAAGGCTGACCGACAGTCACGGCCGAACGGTTGACTTCCGAAACGCAGTACTGATCATGACGTCGAACATCGGCAGCCAGTGGATTCTCGAGTTGCAGGACCAGGAGGAGTGGAGCGAGATCGAGAAGCGCGTTTGGGACGGGCTCCGCGCCACGTTCCGGCCGGAGTTCCTGAACCGCGTGGACGACATAATGGTGTATAAGCCACTGGGCAGGGAGGAACTGCGTCGGATTGTCGACCTCCAGCTCGTGCAAGGGCAACGGCTGCTCGCCGAGCGCAAGTTGTCTATGGAGGTGACGGACGCGGCCCGGGACCTGATCTCCGAGGAGGGGTACGACCCCGCGTTCGGAGCCCGGCCTCTGAAGCGCGCGCTTCAGCGTCTGCTATTCAACCCGCTGTCCACGGCGCTGCTCGAGGGTAACTTTGGTGAGGGCGACCGCATCCTCGTCGATCGCCTGCCGGGTGAGAGCGGGCTGAGCTTCCGTCGGGCAGAACAGCCCGCGGCGAACGTGCAGTAGGCTGGAGGTGCCAAGTCCGGCAGTCGGCACCCCCGTTCCCTTTGACCGGGAGATACGACAGGTGCGTGTTATCGATCGAGTGGCGGTAGCAGCCGTGTTCGCGGTGGCGCTGGGCGGCTGCAGTGGTGGAGGTGCAGCGCCGTCTCCGGAGAGCGAAGGCGCCGCGTCGCCTGAGCAGGCGGTGGAGTTGTTCATGTCCTCGGCGACCGAGGCGCAGAGAGCGAAGGCGGCGGGCGAGTTCACGACGGCCGACCGGGCCTACGAGCGGATGGCGAGCGTTTTCGGGACCGAGGAAGGCTCGATCAGGCGCAGTTTCTCGGCCGAGGAGGTCCGCAGCCGGATGCTCGTGCTCTCAGCATGCATGCGACCGACCGTGTTCCGCATCATAACGCAGCCCGACCCGCAGGCCTGGCAAACGAAGAGCACCGTTGTGAGCGTCCAGTTGACTCGCGGCCAGCAGAGCCTGACGCTGCCGTTCCGGGTCGTCTTGGGCCGCGGCGAGCGGTGGTTCATCCAGCAGATAGACGTGTCGAACATGTCGTGCTGAAGCCCATCATCGCTGGGCTGAATGTCGTTTTCGTCTTCGCCCCTTAAAGAACTTCAGAGAGTTCCAGCAGTACTCCGCCGGTGCTGCCTGGATGGAGGAAAGCGACCCGGCGGCCGCCCGCGCCGATTCTTGGCGCTTCGCCGACCGTCTGCAGCCCTGCGGCGCGGCAGCGAGAGAGCGCGGTTTCGATATCTGGGACTGCGAGCGCGATGTGATGCAAGCCGGGCCCCCGGCGTTCGAGGAATCGGCCGACGGGGGAGGCCTCGGCCGTCGGCTCGAGCAACTCGATCCGCGCGGATCCCAGGTCAAAAAAGGCGATGTTGACCTGCTCCGACTCGACGACTTCACGGCCGGAGTCGGGATTGCCGAGAATTGACGAGAAGACGGAAACGGCCTCCTCCAGATCCTTGACCGCGATGGCGATGTGCTCGATGCGAACCTCGGAATTCATGGGAACTCTCTCGCCTGGGTGAGTGTTCTTCCGCCGGCATTGTGTGACGCGCCGGCCGAGGGGTGCACCGGCTGTCGCGATAGATTAGTATATATTGCCTCGACGATGAAGAGGCCGTGTGGAGACAACAGCAGCGGTCCGCAGCAGGGTCGCTACCTACAGCGAGGGACGGGAGATCCAAATGTCAGCGGTTCTTGAGGTCACGGACGAGAACTTTGCCGAGGAGGTTGAACAGAACCAGGGCGTGGCGATGGTCGATTTCTGGGCTGCCTGGTGTGGTCCCTGCCGGTTCGTCGCACCCATCGTGGATGAGTTGGCCAGGGAGTATGAAGGCCAGGTCAAAGTACTGAAGCTCGATGTGGATAACAGTCAGCGGACGGCCATGCGCTTCGGCATCCGCTCTATTCCCAGTATTCTGTTCTTCAAGGACGGACAGCACGTGGATACGGTCGTCGGCGCGGTTCCGAAGCAGCAGCTGGAGCTGAAGCTCAAGCAGCACCTGGTGTAGGCGATTCGCGGCCGGACGCTGCCTGCGCCCCATAGGCAATCGCCGGCCGCCATAGAATAGGGTGACGCCTCCGCGGGCGAGGGCAGCTGCGGAGGCGTTATTTGTTGGCCACTCGAACTCGAACTAGTAGCGCCGAAAGAGGCACGGCTAGCATGTCAGAAGCGGGTGTCCTTTACCTCGTGAGCACTCCGATCGGGAACCTGGGCGACCTCACGTTTCGAGCCGTGGAAGTGCTGCGTTCGTGCGACCTGATCTTGGCGGAGGACACGAGGCGGACCCGGATCCTGCTCGATCACTACGATATCGCGCAGAGGGCGCTCAAGTCGTTTCACAAACACAACGAGGCGGCCCGCACGGAGGAGGTTCACGCCAGATTGGCCTCCGGTAGTGCTGTCGCGCTGGTGAGCGATTCTGGCACGCCGCTTGTGTCGGACCCGGGTCTGCGACTGGTGCGCGCGGCTCTGGACGTCGAGGCCGAAGTCGTGCCGGTTCCCGGCGCCTCCGCGACCTTGGCAGCGCTGGTCGCCTCCGGCCTCGATCCGGAGCCGTTCACCTTCTTCGGGTTTCCACCACGGTCCGGGCGCAAGCGACGCGAGCTATTCACGACCCTCGCATCGCTCGAGCACACCTCGGTCCTCTTCGAGTCGCCTCAGCGGTTGGTCGGCACGCTCGAGGAGCTCGCGGAGACGCTCGGGCACGACCGCCGCGCCGTGGTGGCACGCGAGCTAACCAAGGTGCACGAGGAGTTCATGCGCGGGACCTTGAGCGAGGCGGCGGCGTATTATCGGGAACACGCGCCGCGCGGAGAGGTCGTCATCTGTTTGGCAGCAGCGCCAGACTCGCTTACGGATACTGCGCAGGATGAGGTGCTCGCTCACGCCCGTTCGCTGGCGCGTGAAGGTGCCACATCGAAGGAGATCGTGCGGGCTCTTCGCGAACGCTTCGGATTGGACAGAAACCGGTCATACGACATCGCGCTCGAGGCGGGGGAGGTGGAGGCGGAGTGATCCGTGAACAACGTGCCCTAGTCGCTATCGTGTTCACAGCGGCGGCTTGCGCGGCGACCGCGCTGGGCCAGTCGTACGGCACGCCTCCACAGAACACGACTCGGTTGACCATCGCTCGGCTACACTACGATGGTGGAGGCGATTGGTACGCGAATCCGTCTTCGCTTCCCAACCTGCTGGAACGGATTGCCAGCGATACTCGGATCCCTGTCGCCCGACGCGAGGAGGTCGTTACTCCGCTCAGCCCCGATCTCCGCGACTACCCGTATCTGTACATGACCGGTCATGGCAACGTCCGCTTCAACGAGAATGAGTTGTCCGCGTTGCGTGCCTATCTGAGCTCGGGCGGCTTCCTACACGCCGACGACAACTACGGCATGGACGCTTCGTTTCGCCGTGAAGTAGGCAGGCTGCTTCCCGAGAGCGAGCTGGTTCCCGTCCCGTTCGATCACGCGGTGTATCGGATCGTCCACCTCCTGCCGGATGGATTGCCGAAGGTGCACGAGCACGACGGTCTTCCCGCCGAAGGGCTGGGTATCTTTCGCGATGGCCGGCTCGTCGTTTTCTACAGCTATCAGTCTGATCTTGGCGACGGCTGGGAGGACTCGGACGTACATGACGATCCGGCCCAGGTCCGTGACTGGGCGCTGAAGATGGGCGTGAACCTCTTCGCCTACGCCGTGGCTCAACGCAAGCCGTTGTGAGGCGTTCAACGATGACCATGCCGTCGCGGCTTCCGGAATCGCGTGTGCGCGCTGTTTGGCGCCGCGTCACGGCGAATCTCGGCGCCGCAGCGATGGCGGGGCTTGCAACGGCCGGCGGTGTGCTGTTGGTCGCGGGCTGGCTGTTGCGCGATACCAGGCTCTGGCAACGCCCGTCGGTGTTCCCGCTCTTCCTCTGGTTGGTGGCCGGCGGCTTCGCCGGGCTATTGCTTTGGCGCATTGGGCACCGGCTTCGCCGCTGGGACCTGGGCTCCGCAGCGTCCGAAATCGAGCGGCGGATAGGCCTCCCTAAGGGGTCCGTCCAAGGCGCGGTTGAGCCTGGAGTGGAACGGATCGGGATCTCTCGCTCGCTGGTGGAGCTTCATCGCGCGTGGGTGGCCAGACAGCTGCAGGGGAAGGGCGTGGCCGACCTGGGCGCCGCTCTGTACAGGCGCGCCCGTGCGTTCGCCTTGGTGACCGCCCTGCTTGCTGCGGTGGCGCTGTCGGCCTCCGCCGCTCTTTGGCTCGGCGCCCGCCAGTCCGCGTCCGATGCATGGGCCGCGGTACTCCATCCGGTCCGTCACCTCAGCCCTCTCCCGCTTCCCTCGTTGCGTCTCATTGGCGGCGACGAGCAAGTCCGGCGCGGTCGCGATTTCCCGGTCACGGTCGAGGCACCGGAGCGTGACTCCGTTCGCCTCAACTGGCAGCCCGCGGGCTTGGTCCCGCAGCGACGCTGGTTCGTGGTCGCTCATGACTCTGCGCGCGCGGTCGTGCCGCGTGTGGAAGCGCCGACACTCGTGTGGGCCAGCGCTCTCGACGGAGCGGTGAGCGATACGCTCCGCGTGATGCCCGTCGATCCGCTCCTCCTGCTCGACGCTCAGTTGACCCTATTCTTCCCGCCGCACACGAGACGCGATAACGAGGTGCTGACCCGGCCGTGGCCGCTCGTGTCGGTACCCGAGGGCACCCGGGCGGCGCTGATCGGGTCGGCGTCGCTTCCGGTCGATCGGGTCGCCCTGCGCGATGCCGCGGGCAGAACGATCCCGTTCGCGAAAATTGGCGAACGCCGGTTTCGCAGCACGTTTCCGGCTCGGCCGGGCACCTGGGGCTGGGATATCGTCGGGTCCAACGGCGAAGCGTTGGAGGGTGATCCGGACTCGCTTCGTTTCGTCACACACGCCGACAGCGCGCCGCAGGTAACGGTCGTCTTTCCAGGCGTCGATACCGTCATGAGTTCGCGGATGGTTCAGCAGCTCGTGGTAGAGGTCAGCGACGATTACGGCGTTTCCCAGGTTGAACTGGTAAGCTGGCGCGTTTCGGCTTGGGGCGAACGATGGCCGGACGAAGTCGAGCCGGTCGCTCTCGTCGATAGCGCGCCGAGAGCTAGTGTCGCGCCGCTTCTCGATGCGCGAAATCGCGGTTTTCTGCCCGGCGACACGCTGCATTACTACGTCCGCGCCCTCGACAACGCGCCCGAGCCGCACATGGGCAGAAGCCGCGAGTACGTGTTGCGCCTGCCCACACTCGATGAAGTGCGAGAACGCACCGTCACAGAGGCGAGAGACCTGGTGAACGATGCGGAGCGATTGGCCGAAAGGGCACGCGAGCACGAGGAGTCGACGCAGGCCTTGGAGCGTTCATCTCAGACTCAGCAGACGCCGCAACCCGAACGTCGCAGCGGGCGCAGCCGGGCCAGCGTCGAGTTCAAGGATACGGAAGCGGCTCGCCAGGCGCTCGATCAAGCCGATCGCCTGCTGCAGGACGCCGAAAAGGTCCAGGAGTCGCTTCGCGAGCTGCAAGAGAGCATCGAGCGATCCGGCCTGAACGATACGAGCGTCTTGGATCGCCTGCGCGAGATCGAGTCGCTGTACGAGCGCATCCTCACACCGGAGCTCGAGGAAGCGATCGAGAAGCTTCGCGAGGCGCTGGTCGAGCTGGACGCTGAGCGCATACAGGAGGCAATTCAGCAGCTGGCGCAGGGTAGCGTCGACTTCCGCCAGCGCGTCGAGCAGAGTCTCGAGTTGTTGAAGCGGGCCGCGCTCGAAGCCGAATTCCAGACGCTCGAGACCGAAGCCGACGAGCTGAGCGAAGCGCACGACCAACTGGCTGAAGCGGTCGAGGAGTCTGCCACGAGTCCGCCCGACTCAGCCAGCGCGCCGCTGGATGAGCGCGCGAGAGATCTCTCGCAACAGGCCACGGACTTGTCGGAGGAAGTCCGTCGGCTCATCGAGGAACTGGAACGTGCCGGCGAGATGACGGCGGCGGAGTTGGCGCAGCTGGCCCAGCAGGCGACGGACGCGGCTGCGCAGGCGGACCGGCGGACCGCCCAGGCGATGGGGAGCCAAACGCGGCAAGCCGGGGAATCGGCCCGGCAGGCGGCCTCGCAGATGGAAAGCGCGGCGTCCGCGCTGGAAGAGGGCCGCGAGCAGATGCAACAACAGTGGCGCCAGCAGGCGGTGCAGGCGCTCGAACGCGCGACGACCGAGGCGCTGGAGCTCGCTCAGAGGCAGGAAGAGCTGAACGAACAGATGGCTTCCTCCGATCCACGCGAACGCTCGGAGGCACGGTCGGAGGAGGTAGCGCTGAAGCGCGGCGTCGACCAGATGACCTCGCAACTCGAGAGTACGGCGCGGGAGACGTTGCTGGTCGATCCGGCCCTTTTGGAAGCCGCCGGCACGATCGGTGAAGCGATGGAGGAGCTGCTCGGGCAGATGGCCGACGGTACGCGCAGCGGCCGGACCAACCCGGCGCTGGGCGAGCAGGTGAGCGAGTCGCTCAACGAACTGGCGTATCGGATGATGCAGGCCTCGGAGGCGGCCTCCAGCGCTCAGTCCGGTACCGGCCTGCAGGAGGCGCTCCAAGAATTGGCCCAGCTCGCGGAGCAGCAGGGTCAACTCAACGCGCAGTCCGGCGGCCTGAACCCGGCGGACGTGAGCGATCTGATCTTGCGAAGGCTGCACGAGCTCGCGCGCACGCAGCAGGGCATAGCGCAGGAGTTGGAGCAGCTTGATCGCTCGCTTGGGCCGCGAGGCCAGGTGTTAGGTCAGCTCGACGATATGGCTCGAGAAGCCGAGGACCTGGCGCGCGAGTTGGACCGAGGACGGTTGAACGAACAGCTGATCGAAAGGCAGAACAGACTCTTTCAGCGGCTTCTGGACGCCGGTCGCACCTTGGAGCGCGATGAGTTTGACAAGGAGCGGCGGGCCGAACGTCCGGAAAGCGTCGAGGTACTGCGTCCGGGAGAGCTCCCGGCGGACGCCCTGCAAAGAACGGAGATCGCAATTCCCGGCGAAGCCGAGCTCAGTCGATACCCGCCAGCCTTCAGGCGCCTCATCCTCGAGTACTTCGATCGACTCAACCGGCGGGGCGGTTCCGGTGGCGACTAGAACGGCCCTCGCCCTGGCGCTGCTTCTTGGTTCCACGGCCGTAGCGTCGGCGCAGACCGACCGGCAATTGGACCTGCGTCTGGAGCTGCGCCGGATCGAATCGATGGAACGGGCCGGCCAGCTGGACGATGCCGCGGTGGCGCTGGAGGAGATGTTGCGGCTCGAGCCCGCGCTGCCGGGTGCCATACTCACCTACGAGCGCGTCTGCCGTAGGCTGGGCCGCTTGGAGCGTGCTCTCCCTTTTGTCGCGAGGGCCATCGAGACCGATCCGGGGTCGGTGTTGCTGCGGCAGGTCGAGTTGAGAGTGCTCTCCGAGCTCGGCCGGACTGACGACTTGCGAGCAGCGGGCGAGCGCTGGCTCGTGTTCACGCCGCGATCGGATGCCGCCTATGAAGAATTCGCATCGGCACTCCAGCGGATCGGCGACGCGCGCGAGGCGGAGCGTGTCCTGCGGCTGGGAGCGGAGAACAGCGATCGACCTGTGGCGATGGCATCGAAGCTGGCCGACTTCTACCTCAATCAGGGGCGCTGGTCGGAGATGGCCGAACAGTGGCTCATGATCCTCCGCGCGTCACCGAGCCTCGGTTGGGATCTGATCAACTTCAAGCTCGAGTCGGCCGGCCCGGACGCGGGCCAGGCCGCTGCGGCTCTGCTCGAGCAACTGTCGGACGAGCGGGAGGACGAGCGTAAGCTTGCGGCTATCGCCGCGCTCTACGCCGGCAAGCCGCGGGAGGCGCGTGAGCGAGCGGAGTCGCTTATTCTCGAGCTCGAACCGCGCGAGCGGCAGGCGTTCATCAACCGATTCGTCGAGGTCGCCGCCGACCGAGTCCAGCCTGGACTTGTCGCCTGGGCCTATCGCCAACTGCTGCTCGATGTACCCGGCGATACGACGCGCTGGGATCTGGCCCGGCGTATCGTACAAAACGACTTGAGCGCCGGTGATACGGCGTCGGCGATTCAGGTGCTCGAGGGGCTGGTCGATGAACGCGATACCGGCACGCCTGGCCATCGGTGGGCCTCAGGCATGCTGATCCGGCTGCAGGCGGCGCGGGGTGACCTCGAGGATGCAGAGCACGACTTCCGGGCCTACGCGAGCCACTACTCGCAGGATCCGGACTTTCCCGAGCTCGCATTGACCATCGCCGAGGCGAATGTCGCGCGCGGGCGTCTGAACGAGGCGAGCGCCGTCTTGGATCTCGTTCCCCGCGGTGGGTTGGATCGGACGATGTTGGCGCAGCTGGCGACGAGCCGCGGTTATCTGGCGCTCTATACCGGACTCTACGAGGAGGCGCGCGCGGAGCTGGAGGTCGCGGCGGCGACGCTTACGGGAGAACAGCGCGGACAAGTGCTGCGACTGCTGGGACTTCTGCGTAGCGCCAACGGGCAAGAGCTGGAAGCGGTGGCCGCCGCACACAGGGCCATGATCGAGGGGCGTGGGCGGGAAGCTGCCCGCCTGCTGAGTGAGGGCCTGGAAACCGGTCCCGCCTCCGCGGCCCGCCCGGCGCTTCTGCTGTGGGCAGGCGAACTGGCCGTCGCAGCGGGAGCGCTGGAAACTGCCGAGCAGGCGCTGCGCGGCATACCCGACTCGTACCCGAGTTCTGGAGAGGCCCCGATCGCTCTGATCCGCCTGGCGGAGACGCTGGTCGCCGCCGGCCGGCAGCCGGAAGCGATCGAACAGCTGGAACGGCTGATCCTGGACTACCCAGACTCCGCTCTGACGCCGTTGGGTAGGCGCCGGCTCGCTGAGCTGAGGCAGGAGGTCCCGCGATCGTGAGCCGGCTTGCGTGGCTCGGGCTCCTGCTCGGCTTGGTCGCGGCCAGCCCCGCGCACGCCCAGTATCTGCTGGCGCCGATGGACGGTGCACAGGCCAACCATCTCCGCTCCTATGGTCTGGCGTACTGGGCGCTGCAACGCGGCGAGCGAGTCGAGTGGCTGCTCAATCACCGCGCGGGCTCCTTCTTGCTCCCGGACGGCGAGGCGGTGCGGCGCGAAGCGGCGTTGCGTGGGGTGACAGTAGAGCCGCTGGGCCCCGGTGCGGTAGCGGCGGTGCGGCTGGAGATGGAGTCGTCGAACATGGAAACGGTGATCTTGGAAAAAGCGCCGAAGATTGCCGTCTACTCGACTCCCAGCGCGCGTCCGTGGGACGATGCCGTCACATTGGGCCTGACCTACGCGGGCATCGAGTACGATAGGTTGTGGGACCCGGAGGTGCTGGCGGACGAGCTACCCCAGTACGATTGGCTCCATCTACACCACGAAGACTTCACCGGCCAATTCTCGAAGTTCTATCTCACCTACGCGGGAGCGGGGTGGCTACAGGAAGAGGTGATGCGGAATCGCCGCCTCGCTGCGGCGCTCGGTTATCCCGATACGCCGGCGCTGAAGAAGGGAGTTGCCGCGAAGATCCGCGACTACGTCGAGAGCGGCGGCTTCGTGTTCGCGATGTGCACCGCCACGGAGACCATCGAGCTGGCGCTTGCCGCGATCGGCGTCGATATCGCCGCCGGCTATGCGGACGGTGACGGCGTGGATCCCGACGCTCAGATCCGACTCGATTGGGACGGGACCTTCGCTTTCGAGGGCGCCGATCTGTTCAACAACCCGTCCGTCTCGGCGTTCAGCGACATCGACGGCCATCTAGTGAACACGCCGATGCGCCAACCGTTGGGGAACTTCCAGCTGTTCGACTTCAGCGCGAAGATAGACCCGGTAGCCAGCATGCTCACCCAAAACCACGAGCGTGTCATCCGTGACTACTACGGCCTGACGACCAGCTTCCGCAGAACCCGTCTGAAACCTTCGGTCATCGTCTTGGCGGAGGAGCCCGGCGCGCCTTGGGTGAAGTACATCCATGGGAACTACGGCCGGGGAACCTGGACCTTCCTCGGTGGCCACGACCCTGAGGACCCCCAACACGTGATCGGTGACCCGCCCACGGACCTCGATCTGTACCCACATTCGCCTGGCTATCGCCTGATCCTCAACAACGTCCTGTTCCCGGCCGCCAAGAAGAAGCACCTGAAGACCTGACTAGCCCATACTGCGCCTGACAGATAGCTTTCATGGTTTGGGAGGACTCGGCCACGGCCGTTTCTGACGCTGGTTCTCTGACTGGGACCCGGCGCGGTTAATCGTCCATGTTCGACGGGAGAGGTATACCAGATGCCAAAGTTCTCAGAGCAGTTTCTTTCCTTGCCACCTTATGCTCTGGCCGATGTACCGAAGATCAAAGCGGAACTGATCGAGAAGGGCGTTGACGTGATCGATCTGGGTGCCGGCGACGCCGACCAGATGCCGCCGCGCGAGACGATCGAGGCGATCCAGGAGGCCGTCACGGTAGAGAAGTACAGCCGCTATCCATTCCAACGCGGTCTGCCCGAGTTCCGCGTTGCTATCTCCGAGTGGATGAACAAGCGCTTCGGTATCGATGTCGATCCATATGACGAGCTGCTGCCACTAATCGGCACGAAGGAAGGGGTGGCGCATCTACCGCTCGTCTACCTCGATCAAGGCGATGGCGCAATCGTGCCGGACCCGGGCTACTATCCGTATTTCGGTGGCGCGCACATGCTGGGCGCAGAAGTGATCAAGGTGCCGCTGACACGCGAGACCGGGTATTTGCTCGATTGGTCGCAGGTGCCGGCTGACAAGCTGCCCGGCGCGAAGATCCTCTATCTCAACTATCCGAACAACCCGACCGGCGGCGTGGCGCCGGAAGAATACCTCCAGGATGCGATAGAGTTCTGCCGCCGTCACGATCTATTGCTGGTGCACGACAACGCTTACTCGGAGATCGCCTTTGACGGATACCGACCTCCAAGTGTCTTACAGTTTGAAGGCGCCAAGGAGGTCGCCGTCGAATTTCACTCGCTGTCGAAGACCTTCAACATGACAGGATGGCGGATCGGCTGGGTGGCGGGGCACAAGGAGACCGTTCAGGCGCTCACCAAGGTGAAGGTCTACTACGACACGGGCGTGTTCCTTGCCGTACAGGCTGCCGGAGTGGCGAGCCTGAACGTCTGGGAAGATTTCGTCCCCAAGAACGTGGCGATTTTCCAGGAGCGGCGTGACGCGGCCGTGCAGGCGTTCCGTGAGGCGGGCTTCGAGGTCGACTGTCCGCAAGCGACCATGTACATATGGGTTCCCATTCCCGGCGGGGAGCGGTCCGTCGACTTCGCGCGGCGGATCCTGATCGATTCCGGCGTTGTTCTCTTCCCGGGCACCGGTATGGGAGAGGGAGGTGAGGGGTTCTTCAGGGTCGCGCTGACCCAACCAGCCGAGCGTCTGCGCGAAGCCGCCCAGCGCGTGGCGAAAGTACTTTAACCGGAACAGGATGGCGCGCTTGGAGTATCAGGAACCGTGATCCTCTCAACGCTTCTTGGGCCACCAGGCGCGCCTCCCGAGAAGTCTACCTCTGGTGACGTGGAGCCTGAGCGGAAGACGCTGTCCGTAACTCGCGAGCGGGCACGCCGATACAGGGTTGCGGTCTCCACCGGCCTGATCCTGTCCGTTCTTTTCCACATCCTCGTGGTTCGGCTTTCGCCGCTGATCATCCGCTATATGGAGCCGGTAGGCTTCCCGCCGCCCCCGATCGTCACGGTCCAGCCGGAGGGGATGCGGGCCATCGATTACCGAATCACAGAGACGCCACAGGTCGAGCCGGAGCCCGTCCCCGAACCGGAGCCTGAGCCCGAGGAACCGGCGCCAGAGGTGACCGAAGCCGTGACCGAGCCCAGGCTGACGGCGGCGGAGCGGCTGCGTCCGCGTATCGGCGACTGGAGGCTCTGGCTGGTCACGCCGATCGTGCGCAACCGTCCGGACCTGACGCCGGAACAGCGGGCGGAGGAGGTGAGGCGGCGGCTGTACGCCATGCTGGAAGCGTACGACGACAGCGTGGCCGCGGAGATCATTCGCCAGGCCGAGGCGATGGACTGGACCGTCGGCGAGGAAGGGAACAAGTGGGGAGTCTCGCCCGGACAGATCCATCTGGGGCCTATTACACTACCGTTGCCGTTCTACGTGGGCCCGGGTCGCGAGGCCGAGGGCATGCTGCGGGACTACGACGCGATCCAGCGCCAGGCCGGTCAGTCCGCGATCGACGAGACGTTCGATGACCGCAGGAAGGCGATCCGCGAGCGAGAAGAGAAGGCCCGAGAAGAGGCCAAGAGGGACACCACGAAAACCCGCTGAGCTGCGCGTTCAAGCCCTACCGATTGCAACGCCGTCCTTTCAAGATAAGTTAGAGCTTCATCACCTATTACACGTCTCGGCGGCGCCGTGCTGGCACCGCTGGGCACGGGGTACAAGGGCCGAGGAAAGTGGCGACTTGATGGAAAAGGGAAAGGCAAACGGAACCGAGCTACCCTCGCGATTCGACCCGCGGTCGTTCGAGGACGCGTGCTACTCACGCTGGCTTGAGCGGGGCTACTTCGGCGCCGACGCCGGCAGCGACAGCGATACGTACGTCATCGTCATGCCGCCCCCGAACGTGACGGCCAGCCTGCACATGGGGCACGGCCTGAACAACACCATTCAGGACGTGCTGATCCGCTGGCGCCGCATGCAGGGCAGAGAAACGCTCTGGGTGCCCGGCTACGACCACGCAGGGATCGCCACGCAGAACGTCGTCGAGCGTCAGCTTGCCGCCGAGGGCAAGACGCGCTGGGACCTCGGCCGAGAAGCCTTCGTCGAGCGCGTCTGGCGATGGGTGCACGAGACGGGCGGCACGATACTCGAGCAGTTGAAGGCGATCGGCAGTTCGGCCGACTGGGACCGCACCTGCTTCACGCTCGATCCCGGCCCCAGCAAAGCGGTCCGCGAGGTGTTCGTCCGCCTGTACGAGAAGGGTCTGATCTACCGGGGCAACTACATCGTCAACTGGTGTCCTCGTTGTGCGACGGCGCTCGCCAACGAGGAGGTGGAGCACGCGGACGTGGAAGGGAAGCTCTACTACCAGCGCTACCCCATCATAGGCGATGAGTCGAACTTCGTTGTCGTGGCGACTACACGGCCCGAGACGATGCTCGGCGATACCGCGGTGGCCGTCCACCCGCAGGACCACCGTCACCAGCACCTCGTCGGCAAGAACGTCTTGTTACCCGTCGCCGAGCGCGAGATCCCGATCATCGCGGATGATTTCGTCAATCCCGAATTTGGCACGGGCCTGGTCAAGGTCACGCCGGCGCACGATCCGAACGACTTCGAGATCGGGCTCCGCCACGACCTCCCTCAGGTCGACATATTCAACGAGGACGCGTCGCTCGGCGATGCGGTGCCCGAACGGCTCCGGGGCTTGGACCGCTTTGCGGCCCGCGAGGCGGTGGTGAAGGAACTGGAGGAACGGGGGCTACTGGAGAAGATCGAGAGGCATGAGCACTCGGTCGGGCACTGCTATCGCTGTGGCACAGCGGTCGAGCCGCGCGTGTCCGAGCAGTGGTTCGTGCGCATGCAGCCGCTGGCCGAGCCGGCGCTAGCAGCGTACCGAAACGGCGACGTGCGCTTCACACCCGAGCACTGGGGAGGCGTGTACGAGCACTGGCTCGAGAATGTGCGCGACTGGTGCATATCGCGTCAGTTGTGGTGGGGCCACCGGATACCGGTCTGGTACTGCAAGTCGTGCGATGCCATGTTCGTCCGGAAGCAGGACCCCGATTCTTGCACCGAATGCGGCGGCGACATCGAGCAGGATGCCGACGTCCTCGACACTTGGTTCTCCTCGGCGCTCTGGCCGTTCAGTACGCTAGGCTGGCCCGAAGCGACCGACGACGTGAAGAAGTTCTACCCCGGTCACACGTTGGTCACGGCGCCCGAGATCCTCTTCTTCTGGGTCGCGCGCATGATCATGGCGGGCCTGGAGTTCATGGGGGATGTCCCGTTTCGGGATGTGCATTTGCACGGGACGGTGCGCGACCACATGGGCCGGCGCATGTCGAAGTCGATCGGCAACGGCATCGATCCGCTCGAGGTGGTGAGCCTGTTCGGAGCCGACGCGCTGCGCTTCACGTTGATGAACGGACTGGGTATAGGCGCCGACCTGCAGCTCAACTACCAAGACCTGGAGGAGTCGTTCCACGTTGGGCGTAACTTCGCGAACAAGGTCTGGAACGCATCGCGCCTGGCGCTGCCGCATCTGGATGGCGGCCCCGTCGCGGACGTGCCGAGTCGTGAGGAGTTGGAGCTGTCGGATCGATGGATCCTATCGCGCTTGAACCGGGTCACGCGCGAGGCGACGGAGAACCTCGAGCGTTTTCGGCTGCACGAAGTGGCCGCGGGGATCTATCGCTTCTTCTGGAGCGAGTTCTGCGACTGGTACCTCGAGCTCGTCAAGTCACGTCTATACGACGAATCCGATGGCGAAGGTCGGGAAGTGGCGCGCTCGGTGCTGCGCGAAGTGCTCGATCGCATCCTGAGATTGCTACATCCGATCATGCCGTACATCACGGAGGAGCTGTGGCAGCGGCTGCCCAACCGTGAGGCGGAGAGCATCATGATCAGCGCCTGGGTGCAGCCGCGTGCCGAGTGGGACGACCCGGCCGCCGAATCACGCATCGCGATCCTCCAGGAGATGCTCAGCGCGGTACGCAACATCCGCAGCGAATACAACGTCGAGCACAGCCGCAAGATCGGCGTCGAGGTACACTCCGCCGACGAGGGGCTGCGCGAGGCGATCGCGGCTGAAGGCGACTCGACGCTGAGGCTGGGTGGCATCGCCGAGCTGAAGCTCGACGGCGAAGCGCGAGAGTCGGGCGCAGGCGCGACAGCGGTGCTCACCTCTGGTGCGGAAGTCTATGTACCGCTGGAGGGTCTCGTCGATCTGGAGCGCGAACGGGCGCGTCTGGACAAACAGGTGAACGAGCTGCAGCAGTTGGTCGAGCGCTCCGAGCGTCGTCTGGCCAACCAGGACTTCGTGGCCAAAGCTCCGGCCGACGTGGTGGAGCAGGCACGCGAAAAGCTCCGCGGCTTGAAGGAGCAGCTCGAGAGGGTGACGGAGAAGCGCAGGTCATTGGATGGCGAATAGCCCGTGTGCATGAGGCCGCGGACCGGGGCGACCGGGGCCACTCTAGTCGTGGGAGCGGTTGCCCTCTCCATTCTGTCGGCGCTCGCGAGTCTGGACGGTTGTGCTCACGTCGCGGCGCCTCCCGGCGGCCCCGAGGATACGATGCCGCCTACGCTGATTGCCGTCGAGCCGGACAGTCTCTCGGTAGTCCCCGGATTTGAGGACGATGTCCGGTTCACGTTCGACGAGACGATCTCGGAGCGCGGTATCCAGGGCTCGACGACGGTGTATCCGCTCGGTGATCGAACGCGCGCCAAGAAAGGCGGCCGGGAGCTTCGCGTACGTCCGCGCGAAGGCTGGGTCGCCGACCGAATCTACCATATTCGCGTCGAGCCGGTCATCGCCGACCTTTTCCAGAACAGAATCGAAGATCCGATCGAACACGTGATCTCGACCGGCATCCCGATCACCGGGAATCGCGTGCAGGGAATCATATACGATCGCATCACCGCCGAACCGCTGCGCGGCGGCCGCATAGACATGGTTCGGCTGCCCGACACACTGCGGTACGGCGGTGTCGGAGATAGCATAGGCGCTTTCGGGCTCGGCACCCTTCCCGAGGGTGACTACCTGGCCATCGGCTATGACGACGTCAACAACAATCAGACCGCTGACGATTTCGACCGCTCGGACACCGTTCGCGTCAGCCTCGGGGCGACGGACACACTGGCTCTCGAGTTCCAGGTCTTTCACCACGACACGGTGGGGCCGCAGTTAGCGGAGGTGCAGCCGGTCGATACAATGATCGTCGAGTTGCAATTCGACGGCTATCTCGATCCGGATATCCCGCTCAGCACGGACGACGTGGAGATCTTCTCGCTGGCGGACAGCATCCCGATCCCGCTCGATAAGGTTCTACACGCCTGGCAGTACACGATCTGGCGGGATTCGGTCGAACAGGCGCGCCGGGCGGAGGCCGACTCGGTGGCAGCAGCGTTAGCCGATTCGGCGGCAGCAGCATTAGCCGATTCGCTGGCGGCGGCGTTGGCCGATTCATTGGCGGCGGCCGATACAGTGGCTGCGGTCGACACGGTGGCCGTTGCCGATTCGCTGGCTGCGGCCTTGGCCGACTCGTTGGCAGCGGGAGCCGACACTCTGGCGCAGGAGCCCGAGGCTGCACCCGCTCAGCCGCCGCCCGCGGCAGAGGTAGCGCCCGAGGCCGGGCCGGAGGAAAGGCAGGAGATCGAGGAACCTCCTAGATTGCCGGATAAACGGATCTACATCGTAGCTAGCGGTCGCATCCCAACCGGCACGCACGTCGTTCTCGTTGGAAGGCTTGTGAACCTCAACGGGCTCGAAGGCGGTGGCGAGAAGCCCTTCGAGCCGATAGAACCGGAAGCGGAAGAACCCGAGCAACCGCCCGAACCGCCGGGCCGACCACGCGGCTGAGGCCGCACAGAGCGTCTCTCATGGACGAGCCACGCCGGCGAATTCCGAGCGTCGATTCACTGCTTCAGTCGAGCGAATTCATCGAGTTGCTGGAGAGCCGACCGCGTTCCCTGGTTTTGAGTGCTCTGAGGCGCGCGCTCGATGGGGTACGCGGCGATCTGTCGACGGGGCAGCGCGCGAGTCCTCCCGACGAGGCCGAGCTTGCGGAGGCGACGCGGGAAGAGCTTCGCGGCATGGACCGCCCATCTCTCCGCCGGGTCATCAACGCCACCGGGATCCCTTTGCACACCAACTTGGGCCGAGCTCCATTCTCGGCCGTAGCCCGCGAAGCGCTGGTCGCGGCGGCCTTCGGCTACAGCAACCTCGAGTACGATATCGAGCGCGGGGCACGCGGCTCGCGGCACGACCATTGCGCTTCCTTGCTCACCGAGCTCACCGGTGCCGGTGGCGCTCTCATCGTCAATAACAATGCGGCAGCCGTCGTGCTCGCGCTCAACGAGTTGGCCGAAGGGCGTGAAGTAGTTGTGTCGCGCGGCGAATTGGTCGAGATCGGCGGATCGTTCCGGGTGCCGGAGATCATCGCGAAGAGCGGTGCCTGCATCCGCGAGGTGGGCGCCACGAACCGGACCCACGCGCGGGACTACGAGGTGGCAATCGGTCCCGAAACGGGCGTGCTGCTCAAGGTGCATCGCTCGAACTTCCGGCAGTCCGGGTTCGTCAGCGAAGTGGTCATCGAGACGTTGGCGGGGATCGGCCGGGAATACGAAGTGCCGGTCGTCCACGATCTAGGTTCGGGCCTGCTGTTCGAGGCCGATCGGGCGCTAGGGCTGCCGTGGGAGCCCAACGTGCGCGCGTCGCTTCGGGCCGGAGCCGACCTCGTCACGTTCAGCGGCGACAAGCTGCTCGGCGGCCCGCAGGCCGGCGTGATCCTCGGGCGTGCCGACCTGATCGACCGGTTGCGGCGCTGTGGCGCGATCCGGAGACGGTCCGGTCGGAGGTCCCCGCGGTCGCGATGATCGGCGCGGACGCGGGATCGCTGCATGCGCGTGCGGAGAAGATCGCCTCTAAGCTGCGGTCGAAAGCCCCGCGGGCGCTTGTCGAGGTGGTTGCGGAAACGGCCGAGGTCGGCGGCGGGTCCTATCCGGGTGTCGAGCTCGAATCGTGGGTGCTGAGGATCACGGTGCCGGACCGGTCGGAGCAGGAGTTGGAAACGACGTGCCGTGCGGGTGACCCACCCGTCATAGGCCGCGTCCGCGATGGTGCGCTGTTGCTCGATCCGCGCACCGTATCGCGAGCAGAGGAGGAAGAGTTCATCGACGTCGTAGCATATGCACTGAGAGGGGATGGATAGGGCGGCGGTTGGCCAGAGAGCGGCGTTCATCGATCGCGATGGCACACTGATAGAGGAACGCGGAGACCTCGGTGACCCGGCGGATGTGTTTCCGATACCGGGCGCCGTGGAAGCTGTTCGCCGGCTTCAGGAGGCCGGCCTCAGGGCGGTGCTCGTCACCAATCAGTCGGGCATCGCCAAAGGCCTGTTTTCGCTGGAGGACTACAAGGCTGTGCAGCGGCGGTTGGAGCAACTGCTCCAAGAACAGGGCGTCTCTTTGGATCGCGTCTACTATTGCCCGCACCATCCCGACGTCACCGGGTCCTGCGACTGCCGCAAGCCCGGCGAAGGCATGTACCGAAAAGCGGAGCGAGACCTGTCGCTCGACTTGTCCCGCTCATTCTACGTCGGTGACCGCTGGCGCGATGTGGCCGTGACCGAGCGGGTGGGAGGCACGGGGATCATCGTACGAACGGGTGCCGCCGGTCAGGGCGCGCCCCCGGATGTCGATCGGACTCGGTTCGTCGATGACCTCGCCGAAGCAGCGGATCGCATTCTGGCGAGCCTGAAGAGTGAGAACGAGGGTTGACGGTAGGCCTTTCGGAATAGGAGGCCGGCAGTGTCCAGTATCCCAGCAGTTGCCGTGTTCGCCTCCGGCCGCCCTCGTGGTTAGCGATAGACCCGGCATCGGAGCGCTGGAGCGGGCCGAGAAGGTAGGCGTGCCGACGGCCGTGCTGCGGCCGAAGGAATACGACAGCCCGGACGCGTTCGCCGATGCGCTGCTAGCCGCTTTGCGCGAGCATCGCATAGACCTGATCGCCCTAGCCGGTTACCTGAAGCTGGTGCCGGAGCGAGTCGTGCAGGCGTTCCGAGGGCGGATCATAAACATCCATCCCGGGCCACTGCCTGCATTCGGTGGGACCGGGATGTGGGGTCACCACGTCCACGAGGCGGTGCTCGATTTCGGAGTCGCCGTCTCGGGCCCGACGATACACTTCGTCGACGAACGCTACGATACGGGACCGATCATCTCCCAGTGGCCCGTGCCTGTACTGCCCGGTGATACTCCGGACACGCTGGCCGCCCGGGTGCTCAAGTACGAGCACCGGCTCTATCCGGCCGTGCTGGGAGCCCTGGCCCGCGGGGAGATAGAGTTGCTCGAGGAACGCCGGATTCGGAAGAGCGGCTTCGTCACCGGCGACGTCGGATTTCAGTTGACGGAAGAGGGCGCGTCGCTGGACAGCGTCGCGCCGGCCTGGAAGCGATAATCAACAGGAGGGCAACGTGCCACGCGCCGTACTGAGTGTCTACGACAAGACGGGCATCGTCGAGTTCGCCCGCGGGCTGGTCGACTTGGGTTTCGAGATCATCTCCACCGGCGGCACCGCTCGCAAGTTGAGAGAAGAGGGCGTACCGGTGAAGGGCGTTAGCGAGGTGACCGGCTTCCCCGAGATCCTGGGCGGTCGGGTCAAGACGCTGCACCCTGTGATTGCTGGCGGCATCCTGGCGCGCCGCGACAACCCGGACGACATGAAACAGCTGGAAGAGCAGGGGATTGAGCCCATCGATGTCGTGGCCGTCAACCTGTACCCGTTCGAGGAAACAGTCGCGAAACCCGACGTAACCGTTGCCGATGCGCTCGAGCAGATCGATATCGGCGGACCAACGATGTTGCGGGAGTCGGCCAAGAACCACCCGCACGTCACGATCATCTGCGATCCGGCCGATTACCCGGAGGCGTTGGAGCGCCTCCAGTCCGGTGACAGCGATCTCGAGTGGCGGCGCCAGTTAGCGGTAAAGGTCTTCCGCCACACGAGCGGATACGATTCGGCGATCTCCAACTATCTCAGCACCGGCGTCCGCGAATTCCCAGGCGAGTTCACGGTTCGCTTCCAGAAGCTCCAGGATCTGCGGTACGGGGAGAACCCGGATCAGGAGGCGGCTTTCTATCGGATCTCCGATACATCCGGCCAGCGCGGCATCGCGGCACTGCGGCAACATCATGGAAAGGAACTGTCCTATAACAACATCCTCGACCTGGATGGCGCGTTGATGTCGCTGTCGCCGTTCGCAAAGTCGGAGCGCCCCGGCTGCGCCATCATCAAGCACACGACGCCGTGCGGGATCGCGATGGGTGATACCGTGGTCGAGGCCTACAAGCGAGCTCTGTCGACCGACCCGACCAGCGCTTTCGGTTCGGTCATCGCCATCACCCACGAGGTGGACGGCGCCGCGGCCGAGTCGCTCGCCGAGCTATTCGTCGAGTGCGTCGTGGCTCCCAGCTTCAGCAGTACGGCGATGGAACGGCTGATGGCCAAGAAGAACCTGCGTATTCTCAC
>JBDHAS010000053.1:0-20043 GCA_039588015.1 Gemmatimonadota bacterium
GCGGCGCGCTTCGGGATCTCGGTCGAAGGCGCGACGATCTACACGACGATGCGACCCTGCTTCGGATGTACGAAGGAACTGTTACAGACGGGCGTAGAACGGGTAGTCTACATCCACGACTGGCAGCATCCCGACCCCGACATGCAGAACGAGTACAGCCGGATTCAGAGCCGGTTCCCGGGAGGAATCAACAAGCTGGACATGGAAGACCCGGACCAGGCCTGGGCGCTGCCTAAGAGAATCACGGCAGAATGAGTCTAACGTGCAACGGACCCCCAGCCTTGCACCCGGCGTTGCTGGCGTCTGGCGCCCTGCCTAGGCGCACTGCTCATCGTGTCGGTGCCTTCCAGCCTGCAAGTGTGCGGAGCAGTATTCTAACTTGAGTCCCGAGGTTCCGATGAAGCTCAAGTTCTACCGGCACGCTACGTTCTTATTGACGATCGACGATACACGGATTCTGGTCGATCCCATGTTAAGGAAGAAGGGAAGCCTGCCTCCAATCCCTTCGACCCTTGATCTCAGACGGAACCCGCTCGAGGAATTTCCCGGAGCGTTACCGGGGCTCACCGACCGCGATATCGTCTTGATCACGCATCATCACTTCGATCACTTCGACGAAGTCGCAGCCCGGCTCTTGCCGAAGCAGGTCGCTGTCGTAACGCCGGAGAACGGGGCCAAAAGATTGGAAAGGAGGGGATTTCAGAACATCGTTCCCATGCGAGCGCGTCAGCAAGTCGTGCTCCGTGACCTGACGATCCTCGCCACCCCTGTCAAACACACGGAGCGCTTGGGCAGACTGCTCTATAAGCCCGGCCTGGGCTATTTGATACAGGGTCGCCGCGAGAGTACGTTCGTCTCCGGCGACACCACCTATTCCAAAGAGCTCGTGACCTGCCTGCAGCCATACCCAATCCACGTGGCGATACTCTACGGAGGGGGAGCTCGCCTGCCGATCCTCGGTAGACACACACTATCCCATCGAGAAGTCCTCCTCCTCGCAGAGCAGCTCGGGCCGCGCCACTGCGTTGTAGTCCATCTCGATAGCCTGAATCATTGCCCAGAAAGGCGTCATGAGCTGAGGCACGCGGTTGTCACGTCCAAGCTGAGGAGTTCCGTGATTACACCGCTGCCTGGCGAACAATACGGCTTTTCATAGCACAAGTGAGACCTTTCTACCTCTTCTGCTACGTCTCTTGCCGGGTCATTTGCCGTTTGGCGTTTCGCCTTTCGGTTACCGGCGTAGAACACGTTCCCAGCTCAGGGCCCTTTATCGCGGCCAGTAACCATGTCGCATACTTTGACCCGGTCATCGTCGGTTGCACGCTGAAGAGAGAGGTGTGCTTTCTCGCCCGTGCAGAGCTGTTTGGGCAATTCCTCGTCAAGGACCTCATCAAGAGGCTAAACGCCTTTCCCATTCAGC
This sequence comes from Gemmatimonadota bacterium, assembly GCA_039588015.1. Classification (GTDB taxonomy): domain Bacteria; phylum Gemmatimonadota; class Gemmatimonadetes; order Palauibacterales; family KS3-K002; genus JASFMO01. Next base: position 1,421 of record JBDHAS010000053.1, read on the forward strand.
GTGGAGAAGCCGATATCTCCTCCATCAAGACCTGCATCGAGGTGTTGAAAGAAAGAGGACTGCCCCTGTTGATGTTCCCGGAAGGGACAAGAAGTAAGACCGGCAGGCTCGGTGAACCGCGTCGGGGGATTGCCTTCATCGCCGCGCAGACAAACGTGCCGATACTTCCGGTGTACATCGAGAACAGTAATCGCTTGCGTGATTGCCTGCGGCGTAAGAGTAGGCTAAGAGTGCGAATAGGAGAGCCTCTCCTTGCTTCCGATTATGGCCGGCTTCTGACCAAGAAGGAGGGATATGAAGAGATGGCCCGGCTCGTGATGTCGGAGATAGGGAGGCTGAGAGACTAGCCGCCTGCGCAAGGCACAGCCAATCGCTTGACTCTCACTTGACCCACGCGCCGTAGACTGGCTGCCGATGTGTCGACCGAAGGGGGCCCTGCACCGGCCTCCGGCGTCGTCTTCGGACGGCTGCCGGGCGGAAGTCCTCGCCGGAATGCACCCGGGCGCCGCGCTCGTGGATAGCGGCGTGAACAGGTACTATCATATGGTACTTCCGGCGCACAACTCGCACGGATAAGCCAGGTGGGGGGACGGGTCTGGGGATCGTCCACTCGGAGAACCTTGCGTGGCGAGCTACTTTGTTACCGGGGCGTCAGGTTTTGTGGGCTCGCATCTCGTGCGGGCCCTGCTCGGGCCGGGCCACCGCGTCTGGTGTCTGAGTCGTAGCCCGCCTGCCCGCTTCCCGAATCACCCAAACCTGAAGTGGATCAAGGCCGGCATCGGCGAGAGCGCTGTGTACCGTGATGCGCTCGCTCGCGTGGATTATGTCCTTCACCTAGCCAGCCTTCTCGCGGCGCGGCGGCGAATCGACTACGAGCGCACCAATGTGGTGGGAACCGAGGAACTGCTACGGGCGTGCAAGGCGGTCGGGGCCGCCCACAGGCGCATCGTTTACATGAGCAGCATCGCGGCGATGGGCCCGAGGTACGACGGCGGTCTACTCCGCGAATCGGATCGCTGCTCCCCCGAGAGCGAATATGGTGCAAGCAAGCTGGCCGCGGAGCGGCTGGTCATGGAGCACGCCGGGTCGCTGCCGGTTGTGGTACTCAGGCCCTCGTTCGTTTACGGAGAAGGGGATACCCGTGCCGCGACTTACCTCAGAGCACTCCTCGAGCACTCGCCCCGACCCTGGAAGTCGATCATCAGGACGATAAGCCTCTGTCACGTCGCCGATGTCGTCGAGAGTTGCCTGCTGGCGGCCGAACGCGACACCGCCGATGGCGAGGTCTTCATCATATCGGAACCGGAGACCTACACCTGGGAGAGCTTGCAGACGATCGTAACGGGCGCCTTCCGCCGACTCTTGGCCGCCGGCGAAGTGCAGGTTCGCGAGGATGGCGTGAAACTGCTGGCCAGAGTCCGCCAGTTGAAGATCCTGGCCGGGGGCGAGCCTCGCTACCAGTACTGGGGCTGTGACACTAGCAAGGCGCGGGCCCGGTTGTGTTTTCAAGCCGCGAGGTCCGCGAGGAAGAGCTCGACCGACACGATCCGATCGTACACGGCGGCAGGACTACTGTCACCATTCTTCGAGATCAGGCAGGAGATAAATGGAGCTACACCTACACGGCAGTGAGACCGGTGCCGTTACGGAGGCTACAAGGGAGTTCATCCTTTCCAGCTTCATGCCGGGAGACCCGGATGAAAACCTCCGCGATGACGATCTGCTTCTCGAAGGCGGCATTGTCGATTCGGCGGGCGTAATGAGCCTGGTCTTCTTCTTGGAAGAGCGCTTCGGAATACAGATCCTAGATGAGGAGTTGTTTGCCGAGAATTTCGCAACCGTAGAGCGCATAGCCGCGTTTGTCGCGCGAAAGTCGGACATCTAACCAACAGGACAGCAAATGCGGCTCCTACTCATCGACCCCGTGACTACCGCCAAGTCACTTCCTGCGGAGACCCGCAGAAGACTGCGGCAGGGCATTGGCTACCCCGGCTTGGGTCTGTTCACCGTGGCAGCGCTGACGCCCCGGGATTTCGAGATCAAGGTCGTCGATGAGTCGGTCCAGGACATCGGTGACGGCTTCGACCCCGACCTCGTCGGCATCTCGGTCCAGGCGCCGACCGCGCCCTACGCCTATGAGCTGTCAGCGCGTTACAGGGGTCGTGGCGTGCCGGTCGTTCTCGGGGGGATCCACGTTTCACTGAACCCGGACGAGGCCGTCGAGCATTCCGACGCTATCGTGATCGGGGAGGCGGAACTCACGTGGCCAAAGCTCATCGAGGATTTCCGACGCGGGAAGCTCGGCACGGTATACCGCGCTGAGGAGCTGGCCGATCTGGATGCCTCCCCCCCGCCCAGGCGTGACCTGATGCGCCTCAACGACTATCAGATCCCCCACGTCGTCCAGGCGAGCAAGGGCTGCCCATTCGGCTGTGAGTTTTGCTCGCTGTATGCCTACGTGGGTTACAGACCCCGTTTTCGCCGCATCGATCGCGTTATCGATGAGATCCGTGCGCTGCCTGGAGACAACGTGCTGTTCGCCGATGACAACATCTATGCGAGCAAGGAGTACGCGAGGCAGTTGTTCCGGACCCTTGCACCATTGAGGAAGAGCTGGGTTGCCGAGTCGACGTGGCACATCGCGTTCGACGATGAAACGCTCACGCTGGCCAAGCAGAGCGGCTGCGCCGGCCTGTTCATCGGTTTCGATTCGATTAACCAGCAACCTATGATCCGCAAGGTTCCCCGCTCCGGCGACACGCAGGGGACCTACACTCAGGCGCTCCGCAACATAGTGAACAAGGGCATGGCGGCGGTGGCCGCATTCGTGTTCGGGCTCGACAACGACGACACCAGCGTCTTCGCCAAATCATTCGAGGTCGTCCGCGACGGTGGTGCGAGTCTAGTCAATTTCAGCGTGCTCGTTCCGTACCCAGGTACTCCCGTGTTCGAGCGGTTCAAACAGGAAGGCCGAATCAGCGAGTGGGACTGGTCGAAGTACATCAGCCCGAATGTGTGCTTCGAGCCGAAGCAGATGAGCGCCGCAGAACTGTACGAGGGTACGTTCTGGGCGCAAAGGGAGTTCTTCGCTCTGCCACACGTCATCAAGACGGCGGTGCGCACAAGTCGCCAACTCGGCTGGGGCAGGGGTCTACTGGCACTCAAGCTCAACCTCGCCCAGCGCCGTAATTGGGGCAAAGGGAGCAACGACGGGAGGTAGCCAGATGAGCGAGCAGGTCCGCTGCATGGTTTGGGATCTCGACAACACCTTGTGGGCGGGAACGCTGATGGAGTCCGACGTCTGTCGGCTTCGTCCGGGCATCAGGCAGATTCTCGGTGAGCTGAACAAGCGCGGGATTCTGCTCTCCATTGCCAGCGCGAATGACCCCGCGCTCGCCACGTCAGTGTTGCGAAGGAAGCGGATCGCCGAGCTGTTCCTGCACCCCCAGATCGGCTGGGTGAACAAGGTGAGCAGCATTAAGACGATCGCCGAAAGGCTGGACATTAGCCTCGGAAGCGTCGGGTTCGTCGACGACGAGCCATTCGAGCTCGAGCAAGCCCGGCGCATGCTGCCGGCGGTTCGCACCTACCCGGCCAGCAGCTACGGGTCACTGCTCGATCTACCGGAACTCAACCCGGACATCGTTACGGAGGAATCGCGCTCGCGAAGGGCCAAGTACGTGCGGGCACTCGAGCGCGACAAGGCAGCCGAGGAACTGGGGATGAGCCACGGGCAGTTTCTCGAGTATTGCGAGACGCGCCTGCGACTTCGACGTGCTCGACACGTTGATGTGCCACGGATACTGGAGCTGATGCGACGTACCCACCAACTCAACTGCACGGGCACAGTCTACGACCCTGCTCAGGTCGAATCGTTCGTAGCTGATGCGCGGTACCGCGTGTACGTTGCCGAGCTCAATGACCGATTCGTCGACTACGGACGCATCGGGGTGGCCGTCTGTCACCTCGATGCCGACGCATGGGATCTCACCTCCTTCCTGCTCTCCTGTCGTGTGCTGAGTCGTGGAATCTCCGGGTACTTCCTCGCCTGGCTTCAGCGGCAGGCCTCTCGCGAGGGGGCAACGGAGTTCCGCGGTCATTACAGACAATCGGAGCGCAACCACCGGATGAAGTCGCTGTACCAGATGGCTGGGTTCACGCCGTCGCAGAACGAAGACGGAGTGATCGTCTATTCTCGCAGCCCGGTACACGAAGCCGAGCCGCCGCACTGGCTGGCCGTAGAAGCAAGAGGCTGATTGTGAAGAGACTCCGAGTTCTGCTCGTCGATGTCAGTTTCGTGACGCTCGATACGGCGGTCGACATGCTGGAGTACCCGATTGGGCTGGTCTACGTGGGTAGTGCGCTAAAGGCCGCGTTCGGCGACAGGGTTGATGTTCGCATCGAATCCTATGAACACAAATCAGGCTCGCTCGCGGATCTGGAAGCCATCTTCGATGACTATCGGCCCGAGGTTCTCGGCCTGCGCAGCCTCACGATGGGCCGCACGCCACTGCACGAAATCGCTTCGCTGGCGAAATCCAGGTTCGCGATTCCCTGGGTGATTGCAGGAGGGCCGCACGCATCGGACAACCCCGACGACGTGCTCGACAACGAGGCGTTCGACGGAGCGGTGATCGGTGAAGGAGAGAGAACCGCGACCGAGCTCGTTGGCCGAATTCTGGAGGGCAGGTCTCTACATGAGGTCCCGGGCCTCGCCGTACGGCGGAGCGAAGGCTCGTACCTGTATTATCCACGACTTCCGATCGAGAACCTGGACGAGTTGCCGATGCCCGACTACTCAATGGTAGATTTCCTGGGCATCAATCGCGGGCACGTCGATTTCTCGTTCCGCCGCGATGTGCCGCACGCCAATCTGTTCACCTCACGGGGATGCCCGTACCGTTGCCTGTATTGCCATCAGGTATTCGGCAAGCGGATGAGAGCCCACTCGCCGGAACGCATCATGCAAGAGATCCGCATGCTGCATGACACGTTCGGTGTGACCAGCTTCCAGATCATAGACGACATCTTCAACCTCGATAGAGAGCGTGCAATGCGGTTCTACGACCTCGTCGTGCGCGAAGGGTTGGATCTCACGTTCTCCTTCCCGAACGGCCTGCGCGGAGACAGGGTGGACCCGGAGATGGTCGATGCGATGTGGGAAGCCGGCGTCCGCTATGTCTCCTATGCCGTGGAGACGGGCTCCCCCAGGGTGCAGAAGCTCATCCGGAAGAATCTCAAACTGGAGCGCATCCGGGATGCGATCGCCCTAAGCACCGCGAAGGGCATCGTGACAAGGGGCTTCTTCATGATCGGCTTTCCGACGGAGACAGAAGAAGAGGCCCTCATGACCGTAGAGTTCGCGAGATCGACCGATCTCGTGCAGGCCATGTTCTTCACCGTCGTCTACTTCCCGGGAACGGAGCTCTTCAAGCTGGCCCAGTCCGTTTGGGATATGTCGAACTATGAACTCGGGTTGGAGGTGGACTACGTCAGGACACGGGAAGGACCCTACGCATTCTCACGCGAGACGCTGGAAGAGATCAAGCTCAAGGCGATCCGCGAGTTCTTCTTCTCCGCTAAGCGCGTGAATCTGGCCTTCGATGTGCTCCCCAATTTCTACCACCAACGGGACATCGACGCCACGCTCATGGTCAACATCATTAGCGGAAGGCTCCGGGAGAGCGACATAGCGGAGCCCGACATCGCCGCAAAGCTCCACCGCTACTTCCTCATCACGGATCGGTTCTCGCAAAAAGAGGGGTTCTTCGTCTGATGACGCGCTCGGGAATAGGACCAGCAGATCGGCGGCCGGGGATCCCGGCGCAGGTGAGGGCTCACTACAAGCGCTGGCCCTTCCCGGGGGTCGAACACGGCAGTAGGGAAGGTCTGATCCTGCTGAGGAGCTTAGCGGAGTGGTTGAGGCAGCCTGAAGGCGAGCGTCGGACGCGGCGGGTGATCGACGTGGGTTGCGGAACGGGTCACACGACCGTCGCGCTGGCGAAGCACTTCCCGGACGTGGAGTTCGTGGGCGTCGACGCGGCGGAAGGAGTGTTGGGGGTTGCCCGGGGTCATGCGGAGTCGGCAGGGATCGACAATGTCAGGTTCGAGTCCGCCGATGTAGGCGACGAGCTACCTGGCCGGACGACGTTCGACGTGGTGCTCTGCCTCGGTGTACTGCACCACGTGCCGCGCCTTGCCGAGGCCTTCGGTCGCGTTGCCGGGCTGGTGAAGGACGGCGGCTACCTGATCATCTGGTTGTACGGTCGTTTCGGTCGAGCCCACCATTCGCAGAACCAGCAGTTTCTGACATTGCTGGCCGGCGAGCAGCCTAGTGAGGAAAGGCTCACCCTTGCGCGTATTTTTCTCGAAGAGCTCGGCTCACGGTTCGCTATGGACTCCGGGTTCTACACGCCGCACGGCTGCGGCTTAGAGGGGATCGAGTGGCTGCTTGGACAACCGCAGTGGCTGGCGGACCAAATGATCCCGGCCTTCGAGCAGAGCCTGAGCATTGGCGAAGTCTTCGATCTCTTTGCCGATCATTCGCTGGATTTAGTCAAGTGGCTGGGGGTTCCCACCGAGCTGGGTCATTTCACAACGAACAGCCTGCTCATCGATCGCTTTCACAGTCTTTCGGCTCGGGACCGCCTGCGGGCCATCGACTTCCTGATCAAGCCCACCTACTACTTCGTCGCCGGGAGAAGGGTTCCCACCTAGGAGGTGACGCAGGCCGTGGTGATAGTCGGTATTAGCGGATTCGAAGATCTCGGCGGATCGACGGACAGTCACCTCTACCAGCGAGCCGAATCAAAGGATTCTGGAGGCTGGTTTCGCTTTCGTGACGGAGCAGTGCCGCTGCAGTTCTTCCCTCTCCACCTCATCGGACACGACGCGTCGGCCGCGTTGCTGGTCGATGGAAGGCTCGTTGCCTGTGGAGCGGAGGAGCGCTTCACGCGGATCAAGCATGGCTTCAATCTCGCCGGCCATACCGTGTTGCCGCGTGGTGCCGTGCGCTACTGCCTCGAGGAAGCGAAGCTCACCTGGGATGACGTCGATTACTGGGTACACTACTGCGAGTTTACCGGCGACTCCGTGAGGAGGAGGCTGGAGCGGGTGGCACATGCGCTATCCCCTCAGCAGCGGACGATAATAGAGGGCGAGCACGAGCGCGCGTACTGCCGGCGCGTGGCTCGAGAGGTAGTCCGGCATCAACTGGAGGACATCACCGGGCGACCGATCGCCGAAGACAGGTTCATCCAGGTGCGACATCACCTCGCCCACGCCGCTGGTGCTTTCTACAGCTCCGGTTTTGATGAGGCGATCTGCCTGACCCTCGATGGCTACGGAGAGGAGGAGAGCTCGATCTGGGCGATCGCCGGGGGGACGAGCATCCGAGCCGAGGGATCTGTACCCCTGCCCGCGTCGCTGGGGATGGTTTACCAAATCGTCACTGCATACCTGGGTTTCCGTGCCTTCGGTGACGAGTACAAGGTAATGGGGATGTCGGCCTACGGTGACCCAATGGCGTTCAAGTCGGTGTTCGACGAGGCAGTCGAGTTGCTTCCCAACGGGGCGTACTCGACAGCGAGCATCTCGCGTGTGGATCTGGGCGAATGGCTGAAGGACAGTTTTGGGGACATCCCGGACCGTGGGTCGCTCAGCCGAAAGGCTGCGGACATCGCCGCGGGTCTTCAGAGACGGCTTGAAGAGGCCGAGCTTCACACGGCTGAGTACCTGAAGGGTTGCTACGGTATCGATCGACTCTGCATCTCGGGTGGGGTCGGCCTCAATGCATGCGCGAATGGAGCTATCGTGCGCTCCGGCCTTTTCAACAAGGTGTTCGTGCAGCCCGCCGCCTCCGACGATGGTGCCAGCCTGGGTGCCGCGCTTTACGCGTGGCACGAGATGCTGGGCGGTGAACGGAGGCCCGCTGTCCCGCACGTCTACTGGGGCCCCGCGTACGGCGCCGATCGTGTCGAGGACGCATTGCAAGCCGAGCCCCAGCTGTGCTGGGAGAAGCCGGCCGACCTGGAAGGAGAGGCGGCGCGGCTACTGGCAGCGGGCAAGATCGTCGGATGGTTTCAGGGACGCATGGAGATCGGCCCCCGAGCACTTGGTGCACGCAGCATCCTGGCAAGCCCGACTTCGATCGCCTCGAGGGATAGGGTCAACGAGTCGATCAAGCAACGGGAGCCGTTCCGACCGTTTGCTCCAAGCGTTCTCGCGAGGGAAGCCCCGGCCGTCTTCGTTATGCCCGACCAGACTTCCGCTCGGTTCATGACCGTCACCTACGAAACGCGAGACAGCGCGCGGCAGCAGATCCCTGCCGTAGTGCACGTGGACGGCTCCGCTCGAATACAGATGGTGTGTGAGGAGGATAATCCTAGGTTCTATCGCCTGCTCGAGCGGTTCCACGATCTGACGGACGTTCCAGTGCTCCTGAACACGTCCTTCAACCGTGCCGGGGAACCCATAGTGCGATGTCCCGAGGACGCTATCAACTGCTTCTTGGAGAGTGGATTGGACGCGCTAGTAGTCGGAGATTACATCGCTTACCCCGCTCCTGCGCGGTCACCGGCTGTCCCATGACGACGGGATCGATCGAAGCTGCGCTCGATATCGGGTCGGCGAGCGTCAAAGCGGTCGCGATGGACGGCGATGGCCTGCTGCGCGGCTCGGTCTATCGTCCAATTCGCGGGCGCTTGCATGATTGCGTGCGCGGCGTCATCCGGGGCCTCGCGGAACACGTGGCTCCGCATCCCTGCGTGTTGACCGCCGTCACGGGCTCGGGCACGCTCGCCTTCGCCGAAGTTCTGGATGTCCCGGAGGTCAACGAAATCGTCGCAGCGTATCGGGGTGCTGCCTGGCTGGTGCCGACGGCCGGCGCTGCGCTCGAGATCGGTGGCGAGCACTCGAAGTTCATACGCTTCCTGCCGGCGGACGGTGGGGACGGGAGGGAGTTCAAGGATTTCTACCTGAATTCCGCCTGTTCCGCCGGTTCGGGAGCATTCTTGGAGCAAGAAGCGCACCGGTTCGATTTGAGCATCGAGGAATTCGCTCGTCGGGCCGGAGCGGCAAGGCATGTTGTGCGTGTCGCCGGTCGCTGTGCCGTCTTTGCGAAGACCGACATCGTCCACAAGCACCAGAGCGGCGTTCCTCTCGACGATATCGCCTATTCCCTGTGCCTCTCGATTGCGCAGAACGTGACGGGCGAGCTGGTGGCGAGCAGGGGATTCCAGCCGCCGCTGGCTTTCGTAGGCGGCGTCGCTGCCAACCCAGGTATGCGGCGCGCCCTGGTCGAAGTGCTCGAGCTCGACCCCGAGACACTGGTCGTGCCTTCCGATTACGTGTTCGCCGGCGCGATTGGCGCGTTGCTGTCGGCACGGGAACGGGCGGATCACGAAGCCCCCCTGCTGAGAGGGATCGAGCAGCGGCTGGCGGCGCGACCAGTCCGGGTACAGGCTGCCGGGCGCACCCTCCCTCGACTCAACGGGCGCGCACTCGAGCCACAGAACAGCTCCCGGCCGGCGAAGCGGATCGCGGGCCGTGAGGCCGGCTTGATACTGGGGATCGACATCGGCTCGACGACGACGAACGTGGCATGCCTCGCCAGGAACGGCGCCGTCGTCGACCACACATCGCTCCCTACCCGAGGACAGGCGCTGTCGGCTGTCTGCGACTGTCTGAGTCGGCTGACCGCACGTCACGGGGAGCTGAGGCCTGGGGCAGTCGGGGTGACCGGGTCGGGTCGCAAGTTCGTCTCGGAGATGATCGGGGCCGATCTGGTGATCAACGAGATTACCGCGCACGCGGCTGGCTGCACTCACTTCTATCCGCATGCCGACTCGATCATCGACATCGGAGGGCAGGACTCCAAGTTCATCAAGCTATCCAACGGCGCCGTGATCGGCTTCGAGATGAACAAGGTGTGTGCCGCGGGCACGGGGTCCTTTATCGAGGAGATGTCGCAGCTCCTCGGGCTCGACATTGTCCACGAGTTCGCACGTGAGGCATTGCGCTCGCAGGAACCCCCGGACTTGGGCGAACGCTGCACGGTCTTCATGACCACGGAGCTGACACGGCGGCTGCGGGAAGGAAGTAGGCGTGAAGATCTCGCAGCAGGCCTCTGCTATTCGATCGTGCAGAACTATCTCTCCCGCGTCGTGGGTCGCCACCGGCTGGGGAGCCATGTCGTCTTCCAGGGCGGTGTGGCGAGCAACGCCGCGGTAGTGGCAGCGCTGGAGGCCGTGACCGGCAAGCGCATCCAGGTCCACGGGCACAACGAGGTGGCAGGTGCCGTGGGCGCAGCCTTATTGGCACGCGAGCGTGTCGCGGGACGCTCGGATTTCCGGGGGCTGCAGCCGTCAGAGCTTTCGAACCTCAGGTCGAGATGGTTCGAGTGTGAGAAGTGCAGCAACCGATGCACGATCCATCTGACGTCCACCCCGTCCAGCCGCCGATTCTTTTCCGGTGGCCTGTGCGACCGTTTCGAGGGTCGTGGCGGGGGTGCGCGAGGGGGGCATGGAAAACCAGCCTCCGATCTCTTCTTCGAAAGGGATTGGGCACTCGCCCGCCGGATCGACTCCAGCCGCGACTCTGACGAAACCCCGGTCGGCATACCCCGGGCGCTCGTCCTGTACGACATGCTGCCCTTTTGGGCCGCTTTCTTCGGCAGCCTGGGAATCAACCACAGGTTCTCGGACCCGACCTCAAAAGACACGATTGGCAAAGGTGCGGCCCTTAGCCATGCCAACACCTGTCTGCCGCTCAAAATCGCCTCGGGACACTGCGCCGATCTCGTCGGCCAGGGCGTGAGAAGGATCTTCATCCCGTCTATCGCCAACCTCTGCTTCCGGACGGCACAGGAGCGTCTGGACCATCTCTGTCCCACCGTGCAGGGGTGGCCCTTGACCGCGCGGACACTCTTTCCCGATGAGGTCGAGTTAATCACACCGCGCCTGCGTTTCTCCATCCCGCATCTCTTGATCCGAGATCTGCTCGGCTTAGGCAGGTCTCTCGGTGCGGGACGGCGAGCGACGCGTGCCGCACTCGCGGATGCGATGGCAGCGCAGGAAGAGTTCCACCATGAGATGATTCGCCGCGGTGAGGAAGCTCTGGCCTCGAGGGCCGAAGGAAAGACGTATGCAGTGATCCTTTCGCGCTCCTACACGAGCTGTGAGCCTCAGGTGCAGATGCGCCTCAAACGCGCTCTGGACGATCTCGGTATCGTAGCCGTACCCATGGACATGCTCGGCGACGAGCCGCTCGACGCCGCAGCGCTGAACGGCATGTACTGGTACTACGGTAAGCGAATCCTCCAGGTCGCGCGGATTCTCAACGAGGCGGGCGATCTCCCGGTCATCTTCCTGTCGACTTTCGGTTGCGGGCCTGATTCCTTCATCGTTCACATGCTCAGGCGCGAGCTCTCGAACGTGCCGCTGCTCGAGCTGGAGGTGGACGAGCATAGCGAGTTCACCGGTATTCACACGCGGCTCGAGGCCTTCAAGTACTCCCTGGGTGAGCGACGACTTGCGACACCGAGTCCGACCGTACTTCCGCGGGCGGTCTCGAAATACACGCTGCGGTCGCGCCAGCTCCTCATCCCTCGAATGTCGGAGCACGCCTTCGCGTTCTCGGGTGCGTTCCGCTCGTGCGGGGTCGATGCGCAGGTGCTGCCTCCACCAGATGAAGAATCCCTCGCGTTAGGAAAGGCAGCTCTCGGCGGGGACGAGTGTCTCCCTTGCGCTTTCGTGCTCGGTGACATGCTCAGACGTATGAGAGATCAGGACGGTGACGCGCCACCGCCTGCCTTCTTCATGATCTCCGGGGATGGCCCGTGCCGGCTCGGTCAGTACCCCTGGCTCCAGCGTGTAGTCCTCGACGAGAAGGGGCACAAGGACGTACCCATCTTCAACGCCAGCCAGGACCAGAACTTCTACGAGTACTTCGGTGCTGTCCCCGCCACGTTCAAGCGAAGGGCATGGGAGGGCACTGTGGCGGCGGACGTGCTCTTTCTTAAGTGGCGCGAATGCCGCGCGCGGACCAGCGATCGAGGCGCCGCGGACGCCACATACGACGAAGCGGTCGCGGAACTCGAGCGGACCATCGAGAATGGGGGCGCCCTAGTCCGGACGTTGGAGACGACCTTCGATCGGTTCGATCAGCTCCCACACCATCTCGAGGAGCCGACCGTCACCGTCGGGTTGTTGGGGGAGAACTACATCCGCTGCAACCAGGTCGCAAACGGTCGCCTGGCCGAGACCCTCGAGGAGCTTGGTGCGGAGGTATGGTTCCCGTCGCTCTGTGAGTGGGTCTACTACACGAACTGGACGGCCCGCCTCCACTGCCGTTACGAGAAGCAACACACCAAGTTGCTGGAGCTCTTGGCGATCGACGCGGCGCAGCATGTGGCTGCCTGGAGGGTCGAGCGCTTGGCCCGGAAGCGACTCCTGAATTATGGACGCCCGTCACTCTCCAGGGTGTTCAGGCTCGCCGCCCCTTACGTTCCTAACACGTTCGAGGGCGAAACCATCGTCGGTGTGGGCCGAATGCTCGATCTCTACGAGCGTGGTGTGGGAGGTGTCATTCACGTAGCGCCCTTCGGTTGCATGGTCGGCGGCATCGTCGAGACGCTCTGCGAGCGCATCTCCGAGGATCTGGGCGGTTTCCCGATCCTCAACATCCAGTATGACGGCCGGAATTCCGAGCTGGCGCACGGCAAGCTCGAGGGGTTCGTGCACCGCGCAGCGAAGTGGCAGAGCGGTAGGGACAACCGTGCATAACCTCGCTATCGCTAACCCTCACGCGGCCGGCGACAAGGCCCGAGAACAGGTGAGCGGATGCCAGACACTGCTGAGGATGCCCCAGTAACGCGGACGGAAGAGCGCCCGGCCCTCAACCGGGGATTGATCCCGGATTGGCTCGATGCGTTCTTCCTCAGATCGCTCATCCCGATGATCCGCCGACTCGTGGCCGCCAGGGTCAACCCGAGCTGGCTGACAGTCCTCGCGTTCCTGTTGACAGCCGTCGGGGCCATGCTGATCCTCGCCGCCCAGCTGATCCCTGCGGCGCTCGCCATCATCATCGCAGGAATTCTCGACTTCAGCGATGGAAAGGTTGCCGAGCTAACGGGGCGAGTTACAGAGTTTGGCGGCATCCTGGACTCAACGCTGGACCGCTTCTCGGACGTTGTGATCTACCTGGCCCTGATCCTGTATTTCGCCGCGAGATTGCACTTCGTGACCGCCTTCGCCGTAGTGCTGGCACTCGTCGGGTCGACTCTGACCAGCTATCTCATGGCGCTGGGCAAGTCATACGGCTACGAGTTCAGGATCGGTATCTTGAGGCGCCAGGATCGGGTGACGCTCATCAGCGGCGGCCTCTTGTTCACCTTCGCACACAGCCCGATCGCACTGTTCCTGACCGGGGTCGCGGATCGCCTCGATGTCACGTTGGGGACCATGCCGGTCATGCCGTTGGCACTCGTGGTCTACGTGCTGGCCGTCCTGAGCAACGTGACGGCATTCCAAAGATTTCTCTTGCTTCTGAGGCTGTCGCGCTCGCCGACGAGTCCCGGCCCCGGTGGGCTCGCCGCTCCGGACTCCGGTCAGGAACCATCGCTGCGGAGCAAGCAGCTGGAGGTGCTGCGCGACAGGATCGGCTCGCCGCCGCAGCGCCAGGGGAACGCCAGTAACCGCAGGAAACCCTACCTCGAGTTGGCGTTGAATTTCGCTGTCGATGTCGTGAGCGTTCGCGCTCGCCTTCGCCGCTTCCGCCCGCTGATGACGAACTTCTATGTGACGAAACGCTGCAACCTTCGCTGCCGCTACTGCTATCCTCCCGGTGATGAACCCGAGTTGGCGGTGGCATTGGCCCTGGAGTTACTCGAGAAGATTCGACCACACAATCCGGCGCTCAACATTACCGGCGGTGAGCCGTTGCTCTATCCCAGGATCAACGACGTGATCCGCTGCGCCAGCGAGCTGCGCTTCCACCCCATACTGCTCAGCACGAATGGTCTGCTGATCGACCGGGTCGTCGACGACCTGCACCTTGTGGATCACCTGGTGATCAGCCTCGATTCGCTCTCCCGGGACGTGAACGAACGCCTGACGGGCGTTCCGGGGTCGACCGAGAAAGTGGTCCGGGCAATCGAGCGGTGCGCGGAGTTGGCCCGCGAGAAGAGCTTCGATCTCAGCCTGCACGTAGTGATCGCGCCGGAAACGATCGCGGGTATCGAGGAGATCCTGAAGTTCTGTGAGGCGATCGGCGCGAGCCTGAGCCTATCGCCAGAGCACGGGCGGTTCTACCCGAACCAGGACCTTCCGGGCAACGAGGAGTACGTAGCGCTCATCGACCGCCTGCTCGAGCTGAAGCGGCGCCGGAAGCCAGTGTTCTGTTCCAGGGGATATCTGGAGGCGATACGAGACTTCTCCCCGCACAGGTGCTTTCCGTTCGTCTCTCCTCGCGTAGAGCCGGATGGCCGGGTCTACTTTCCCTGCCAGCGCATCGCCAGCCGACACGTCTACCTGCAGGAGTACCCGAGTCTATGCGAGTTGATGCGGCAGGAGGCTGAGTGGGTCGCTGCGCCGGACTGTGCCCGGCGCTGTTACCTAGCCTGCTACGTGGAAGTGGAACAATATCTCAACAACCCGCTAGCGGCCGTCGCCGAGCTGTCAATGCGCCGCGCTATTCTCGGGCGCGAGCGACGGTCGCGGGTACCTGTGCGCCACTCATGATCGATCCGGCGAGCGGCTTCAGGATTATATGGCACACGATCCGCTCGGCGGATCATCCGCTGCTGGCACACCTGGTTGTGACACGTCGCTGCAACCTGAGCTGCGCCTACTGCAACGAGTACGACGATTCATCTCCCCCCGTCCCGCTCGACGAACTGAAGAGGCGGGTACGGCGGCTGGCGGACCTCAAGACGCTGCTGATCGCATGCACGGGGGGCGAACCGCTTCTCCATCCGGATATCGGGGAAGTCATCCGCGAGATCCGCGGACATGGCATCGTGCCGATGATCACGACGAATGGCTACCTGCTGACGGAAGAGTTGATCGAGATTCTCAACGAGGCCGGCCTACAGGCACTTCAGGTCAGCATCGACAATGTCGAACCCGACGAGAGTTCGGCCAAGAGTCTCGCGGCTTTGAACTCCAAACTGCATTTGCTCGCGGAGCGCGCCAGATTCAAGGTCAACATCAACTCCGTGCTGGGGGCGAGCGACGCGCAGGCGACCGATGTGGTCGTGATCGCCGAGCGGGCCGTGGCCTACGGATTCTCCCACTCCGTCGGATTCGTCCACGATGCGCGCGGCACGCTCCGTCCGCTCAGCGCGACCCAGCGCGTCGCGTACCACGAGGTCCGGAAAGTGTCCAACACCTTCCTGCACTGGTTCAACCATCAAGTCTTCCAGAAGAGGGTCATTACCGGGGATCCCGGGAACTGGAAGTGTCGGGCCGGGGCCCGATATCTGTACGTCTGCGAGGACGGGCGTGTGTACTGGTGCTCGCAGCGCCGCAGCCAACCAGGAATCCCCCTCGAGAGTTACAGCGTGGATGACATACGGGCCGGGTTCCGTACGCGGAAGGACTGCAGCTCCTTCTGCACGGTCACCTGTGTCCGCCAGGTGAGCGTGTTCGACGTCTGGCGCCGACGACAGGACCTGCCGGATCCGGCCGCCTGGGGCAAACGCTCCCTGCAAGCCGAGGCGTCACCGGCCGGGCCGGTGTCACGACTCTAGATTCGGCTACCCACTCCGAAGGAACGAAGCGATGAAGCACACACTGAAGATGACGCTTATGGCCGGCGCCCTACTGTTGGCGATGGTAAACGCTCCGGACGCACGCGGGCAATCAGTTCCTGGCGACACCCTGGATCTGGCAACCGGCCCGTTCGCCGAGATGCAGATGCTCCTGCAGAAGACGATCTTCAAGGTTGACGTCTTCACCCTCCGTGTGCGGTTCGATGAGGCGACCGCGACTCGCTTTGAAATGCTCGCCGCCGGTCGCCGCTACAGCTCTTCCCTTGCCAACTCGATCGCCGACGCCGCTCTCGAAGCGGTCGACGCCTGGGCGGTCATCGACTACCTGCGAGACGTGGAACTGCATCAGTACCTCGACGGCGTTCGCAATAACATGAAGCGAGCAGTCGAGGCGGGGCTGATCAGCGATCAGGACTACGATGTGATCTCCGCAGAGCTCCCCACGATGTATGCACCCATCGAAGAGCGGAAGATCCTTCGGGGGGACCAGATCTACTACCGCGTCCACGGCGACACGGTGCGGACCGTTTACCAGGGCGCGGACGGCGAAATGCTCGTCGATCATACGGAGATCGGCCCAGAGCGGCGTATGGCGGTCATGGGTGGCTACTTCGCGCCAAAGTCGAGCTTCCGCGAGAAGCTGATCGAGTCGCTGTTCGAGCCGCGCCGCTGAAGAAATAGCTAGGACCAAAGCCGGGTCTGAGCCCGGTTCGACATATCGTCAGCTGAAGAAGGAGGTTGCCATGTTGAGGTTGTCGCCGCTCATCGGCGGAACGCGACGGCTGGTCCTGCATGCTGGGCAGTACGGCCTTCTGCTGGGTCCCGTTCGACGAGCCTTGCTCGAACCCGCTGCAGCAGCCAGCGACGAGGCACTCCGCCTTCTCGTCTGTTACTACGGCGAGCGTCTATGGGCGGCGAGGCTGATCGCGGGCACCTGCGGAAATCTTTCGGCGCGCCTACGCGACCACGAGACCGTCTACATCACGCCCCGATCCACCAACAAAAGTCGCCTCCGCGTACCCGATATCGTGCGCGTCTCGCTTCGGGCAGGAAGCCGGAGCCTCGGCCGGGCCAGCGTGGAGTTTCCAATGCACCGCGCGTGCTATCTGGCGAGCCCCAAAGTGGGCGCCGTCATTCATACTCACGCGCCGGCGCTGACTGGACTGGGGCTACGAGACATCGATCTCGAGAAGCTTCTGCCAGAAGCGGTTAAGGCTCTGGGGAAAATCGCCCGCATCACGTACGTTTCTTCCGGTTCGGAGAAGCTCGGCCGTTTGGTGGCGAACGCGGTGGTCGACGGAGCGACGCTCATGCTTCTAGAGAATCACGGTGCAGTGAGCGTGGGTCGTAATCTCGCCGAGGCTTACGAGCGCATGGAACTCGGCGAGTTGACGGCCAAAGCTGCTCTGCTAGGCTCCGGCCGGCGCACGGAGGAGTGATTATGAAGCGAAAGCTGCTGGTCATTACGGCCCTGCTCCTGTTACAAGGAGTGCTGTCGCCTGCGGTAAGCACCGCGCAGGAGGAGTTACCGGTCTATTTGCGCGACCGGGGAGAGGGTGTGGCCACTTCGATGTTCGGTACGTACATCGAGAGAGGCGAGCTACTCATCTATCCGTTCTATGAGTACTACCGCGATAGCAACTTCGAGTACGAGCCTGCAGACTTCGGCTTCGGGTCGACGGAAGAGTTCCGTGGGAGCTACCGGGCGCACGAGTTCTTGCTGTTCTTTGGCCTAGGCATCACCGACTGGCTCGCCGTCGAATTGGAGGGGGCGGTCATCGATGCCACCCTCACTAGAGCGGCGAACGACACTACCTCCGGTATGCCGGATGAGCTGGCGGAGTCCGGACTTGGCGACGTGGAGGCGCAACTGCGTTGGCGGTGGTCCAGGGAGACCGAGCGACGCCCCGAGTATTTCAGCTACTTCGAGACCGTCTTCCCACTGCAGAAAGACAAGTTGCTGATTGGGACCCAGGACTGGGAGTTCAAGCTCGGGGCCGGTGTGGTCAAGGGCTTCGCCTTCGGGACATGGACAGTTCGAGCTGCCATCGCCTACGACGGGGCAGAAAACAAGTTTGAGTTGGGGGAATATGCGCTCGAGTATCTCAAGCGCTTCTCGACGCTGCTTCGCACCACCGTGGTGGTGGAGGGGTCCGAGGACGAGATCGAGTTGATCCTCGATGCGCAGTTCCATCTCAGCCCGCGCGTCTTCGTGAGATTGAACACCGGCATCGGTCTGACATCTAAGGCGACGGATCTGGCGCCGGAGTTCGGCGTCATGTTCTCGATTCCGCTGTACTAGAGCTGCGGTTGGCTAACCCGTGCCTACTTTCAGCACGACGAACCCGGAGGCAAACTCCCAATCCTCCGCCTCCAGTGCTGCGATCGGCAACTCTATCCCGTCGCCTCTTTCGATGAGATCGCGCCGGCCGGTCCAGCTGTAGGAGGCGCCGATCTCGATGGACGCCTTGCGGCTGAGGCGAATGTTCAGGCCGGCGTGGGCGCCGCCACCGAACTGCTCGGACGAGAGGTCGTCGAAGAAGCCGTCGGGCTCGCGGAAGGTTAGGGTATTCCACTGGCCGCGCACGCCGACGAACGGCTGCAGCTTTTTGTCCCTGCCCTGGAAGCCGGCGAACTTCTCCAGGAAGACCAGGTCGGCACCGGCGGTGAGCTCCCAGCCCGCGGAGTAAAGGCTCGCCGCGACGCGCGGACCGTCACCTTCCACGGCGTAGACCTCCGTGCCGTTGAGCACGTCCATCTGCCACTCGGCCTCGCCGGCGACCCAACCGACGGTGAAGTACAGCCCGTTCGGTCGGCTCCGATCGCGCTGTTCGCTCCAGCCGTTGCCGTCGCT
>JBDHAS010000054.1:0-19618 GCA_039588015.1 Gemmatimonadota bacterium
TCGATTGTGACTCGGTCGAAATAGTGCGCGAAGTCCCGCCTATGACGTTCGTGCAGGCTCTCGAAATCACGCGTCGCAGCCTGTACCAGCTGCTGCCGGGCGATATCGATCTCGCCGAGGCCGTCTAGGCCCGGCTCGCGCTCGAAACCGTTGAAGCTGGTGGACACGGACACGAGTACGGTGGCGTGGGACGCGTTCGCTAGGGACAGCCTGCCTTCGCCCTCCGTCACAGATCCGTCGGTGTCGACGATGCGGGCCAGGACCGCGAAGCGAGTACCACGGCCCTCCTCATAGACGATGGGATTGGGGATGGCGCCCCGGTAGTTGGGTTCGGCGTGGATCGGAGCCTCGCCGAGGGCCGAGAGCACGCGGTCCTGAGAAATTACCCGGTAGCGAAGCAGGCTCTCGAAGCCAACCGTGAATCCTAGCTGGCCCGGTTTACTGGCAGTCATGCGGATCGCCATGATCCGGTCGGGGTTGGAGACGAAGACCTGCCGCTCGTAGCGAGCCTCGTCTATCCGGTAGTCGACCCGCGCCGTGGCGCTCCCCAGGTCGAGAGTGCGTACGTACTCGGCGGCGTCACCGCCGTGGCTCATCTCCACGAGCAGTGTGCCCAGCGGAGCGTACGATTCGGAGAACTTTCCCTGTAGCTGCCGTACCAAGCGGTCCGCGCCGCGCCAATCGCCTGCTGCGAGCGCTTCACGCACCGAGGGAAGGTGCTCGAAAGCTCGCGGGTTCATCCGGGCGTCGACGGGTCCACCGGCCCACAGCGTCGCGTCGTTAAGGTATATGCGCTCCGTTGTTACACCACCGAAGAGCGAGGCGCCAACCCGGCCGTTGCCCAGCAGCAGAGTTTCCTCGAAGTGTTCGGCGGGCCGCTCGAAGCGGAGCTCGTAGCGAGGGCGCGAGACAGCGTCGGGCGCGTCGCCCGCGCATGAGAGGACCGTGATCGTGACGATGGCCAGAGCTAAGGCTTCGGCCAGAAGCGGGGTCGGGAGTGGATGCCAATGGTGGTTCGTCATCAACTACTCCATCTGTCCGAAAGTCGAGTGCCGACCGGGGTGTACTCGTTAGACCCGCACTTGGGCAACCCTGCTCGGTTCTTGGGTCGGTGACGTTGTGTTGGCGGCACTCGCGCGCACGTGACGGAAGTCGCATCTTATCCGCCGGCTTCTCAACAGCAACTCCTTACGGGAAGGTACGGGATCCTCATGTCGACGACGTTGTTGACTCGCAGGCAACTCGTGGCCCGGCCACTCGTGGTCGGTGTCTGTGCACTAGTCCTCGCTTGCTCCGGAGGCGAGGAGGCCCCACCTGAACCGTCAGGTCCGCCAACCGGGTCATATGAAGACTTCACCCCGGAAGAGCTGGTACGCGTCTTCAATCTGCGCGAAAGCGACGTGCCGGTTAGAGAACTACCGGGGTGGACACCTCCCCGAAGAGTGGTCGTCGTTGTTCCCGAAGAGTGGAATCGGCGTGAGGAGCGAATGGCATTCCTGCAGGAAGTCGCTCCCGGGGTCGAGCTAATCCCGGTCAGAGATCGAGCAGACGCGTTCAATCAAGGCGTGTTGGCCGATGCACAGGTGGTGCTGGGAATGGGATGCTCAGAAAGTCTGATGTCGGCAATAGGCCCGGAGGTCCACTGGATTCAGTCGGGGAGCGTCGGAGTAGCGCGGTGTTTTACGAGCGGCACGCCACCGGGAGAGACGAATCGGATTCTCCGTGAGCGCAACATGGTGGTCACGTCGATACGTGGCATGACCGCGCGCGCTATCGCGCAGCATTCCCTGACGATCATGCTCTCGTTGATCGGCGGAATGGACATCCACGATGACAGACAAGAGAACCACGTTTGGGGGAGAACACAGACAGACGTTGTGAAGGACAAGAACCTGGATAAGGAATTCCAGGATCAGACGTTGTTTGTAGTCGGGCTCGGGAGTATCGGTACGGAAGTGGGTCGGCTCGCTCACGCGCTGGGCATGCGCGTAATTGCGACTCGAAGAACCAGCCGGTCCGGGCCGGCCTTCGTCGACTACGTCGGCCTCTCGGACGAGATGTACGAACTCGCCGGTCAGGCCGATGTCGTGTACGCTTCGGTACCAAACACCCCCGAAACACAGGAGATGTTCGACGCGGAATTCTTTGACGCGATGAAAGAGAGCGCCTACTTCGTCAGCATCGTGCGGCTTCCAGTCGTGAACTGGGACGACTTGAAGGATGCGCTCCGGTCAGGGTCGATTGCGGGTTTTGGGGCGGACGACTTACCTCAAAATGACTTTGAGCTCTGGGACATGCCCCGGGTCATCATGACGCCGCATGTCTCGGACTACTCCAACCGATATCGCGACAATCAGTTCCTTCTCTATCGCGAGAACCTCCGCCGCTATGTTGCGGGCGATAGAATGTTGAACGTAGTTGACCTGCGGCGTGGGTACTGAAGCTCTTCAGCCATAGAGCGGGTCACATTTGCGAGACCGCCAATCCACTCGCAGTGGTACTACGTTGGGTGGATCCGTTGGCCCGGCCCCCCTCGGCCGGGGCTATGGTGGCCGCGCGGTGAAGAGTACCCGCCGAATCTGAAGTACCTGGCTTACTCGGCCTGAAGCGCATCAACTGGATTCAGTCTGCTCGCCCTACGTGCGGGGAAGTACGAGGCCGAAAGCGCGACCGTGATAAACACGAAAACCACAGCGCCAAATGTCAACGGATCGTGAGAGCTGGTCTCGTACAACAGTGCTGCCAGCAGGCGCGTGGCTGTCATGGCTGCGATGATGCCGAGAGCGATTCCTGCAGTCGCCATCAACAGTGCCCTGCCAACAACACCCTTCAGCACGACGGTCCGTGTAGCACCGAGCGCCATCATGACTCCGATGTCACGGGCTTTGCGCTCAACAGAATAGGCAAGAACACCATAGATACCAATGGCCGAGAGCAAAAGTGTCATCGATGCAAAGAGAGAGATCAACAGGGTGCTGAAACGGGTCCGCCAGATTGCGTCATCTACCCTGCCATGCATCGTCCTGATGTCGAACATGGGCAGGCTGCTGTCCATGCCATGGACTATCTCCCGAATGGCCGATAGGTGAGGCGCAAGCTCCCCCGAAATGCGAGCCAGAATGAAACCCTCCCGACGAGGCGACTGCGAAGTCGAGATGTAGACGTTCGGGCGAGGGAGTTCTTCGATGTTGTCATAGCGGACGTCACCGACGACGCCTATCACTGTCGCCCCATCGAAGCCCCGCAGAGAGAGCGATTTTCCAACAGCATCTTCGCCGGGCCAAAATTGTCTTGCGGTCGCGCGGCTGATTACGGCAACCCTCGGAGAACCCTGGCGGTCAAGCGTGGTGAACACGCGGCCAGCCAACACCGGTACGCGCAGGACGTCAAAGTACTCTGGAGATACAAAGTTCACCCCGACAATACGGTCCTCGCTGGGTTCGGTGTCTCTCCCATCACGGGAGAGGACGGCGGCAGTGTTTCTGCATCCGACTGCGAAGGGCACGCAGTTGCTGAACGTAGCTGCCCGCACTTCAGGTAGCGCTCGAACGCGTTCCAGCAGTTGCGCAAAGAAGGCTTGCCTAGCTGGTCGATCGTAGAGACTTCTGGGCAATTCGAACCTGACCGTCAACATTGTGGCTGGCTGGAAGCCTAGCTCGGTCGCAGTGAGTCGACTCATTGTTCTGATCAAGAGTCCAGAGCCGACCAACAACGTGAATGCGATAGCGACCTGGGCGATGACCAAGGCTGCCCGGGTCTTAGCACGGTGGGGTGTACCCGCCGAGGCTCCTCCCTTGATTGCGTCGACCAGCGACAGTCGGGAGCTGCTGAACGCCGGCAAGAGGCCTACCAAGAGGGGCGTTACCGTTACGATGGCCATGCAAAACAACAGTGTCGTTACATCGATGTGGATCGAGCTGAAGGCCGTCCGCTCCAGCCCCGACATATTGAACCTGTTGGCCGCGCCGAGGCCGTTGAAATACGTCACGCCGACAAGGGCGAACGCGACGCCCGTGACCCCGCCCAGGATTGAGAGTATCAAGTTCTCCGTCAGTAGTTGTCGGACAAGGCGCTGCCTGCTTGAACCGACTGCCAGCCGTGTTGCGATCTCCCGGCGACGAGTTACGGAACGGCCCAATACGAGACCAGCGACGTTGACGCAGGCGGTGAGCAAAACGAGTCCCGCCGCGCAGAAGAGAATCAGCACCGATGTGCGCATGGTCTTGGTCACTCGGTACTCGTCGAGTGGTCGCGCCGTAGCACTCCACGACCCGGATGCTTGAGGGTCTGGGAATACCTCGTCGACATGTTCACCGAGAAGACGCATTTCGACAACGGCCTGCTCATACGTGAAGCCAGACTTAAGACGGGCGACTACGTGGAATTGGTGGGAGTGTGATCTCAGAACTTGGGATCTGACTGTGCTCGTTGGCACCCATACTTCGGGCGCCCCTCTGAGTCCGTTGAAACCTGACGGCATGACACCAACCACAGTATGCGGGGTTCCATCGAGGTGGATTGTCCTACCAAGTATCTCAGGGTCGGCGCCGAACCGGCGAACCCAGAGTCCATGACTCAGGACCACTTCATGGCCGGCACCCGGCGTCACGTCACCCTCGGGCATGAAGCCGCGGCCGAGTTCCGGATGGATCCCCAGTACAGGGAAGTAGCTCGTCCCGACCACCTCTCCCGACAATCGTTCAGGCTGGTCCCCGCCGGTGAGGTTGTACTGCTGCCGGAAATAGGTGGACATGCCATCAAAGACGCTCTGGGATTCGCGAAGAAGCTGGTATTTCCGGTATGACCATACCATCTGTAGCCGCGTGCCGTCGGGATTCGTTCCAACGCTTCGAGGTAGCAGCAGTGACACTCTCATGAGGCGTGCCGGCTCCTCAAACGGCAGCGGGCGTAAGAGGGTCGAGTTCACGGCGCTGAAGATCGCTGTGGTGGAACCGATCCCGAGCCCCAGCGTGAGAATTGACATCGCTGCGAATACCGGTCGCCGGCGCAGGGTGCGTGCGGCGTAGCGCATGTCCTGAAGAACCGACTGCATCACCAGCGTTCTTCCTCTCGGAATCGAGCGGCCTGTGGGTCGGGCAGGCCTTGGGGTCCTTCGGAGACGCGCTGCAACGGCACGGAGTCCAGCCCTAACGGTCTCCGTTCGGATCCAGCGGTTCGCCGCTACCTTGCCGTCTGTCTCTACCTTGTGGGCGTAGAGCTCGTCTAGTTCACTCAGGAAGACGCGTGCATCAAGCTCTCCCAAGCCCCAGCGCAACAGTTTACCTGCGAGCCTGTTCATCGAGCCCCCTCCAGTTCTGCAGCGAATCCGTCCCAGAGGTTCAGCAATGCCCGGCGCATCTCTCTCAGCTTCTCCATACCGGCGGGAGTAAGATCGAAGTAGCGTCGGACACGGCCCTTCTCCCCCGTCTGCTCATCGAGACGGGATTGGAGCAGGCCCTTGGCCTCCAAACGGCGCATGGCGATGAAGACCGCAGATTGCGCGACCTCGCGTCCGGTCCGAGCCTCTATCTCTAGGACCACCGAGACCGAGTAGGCCTCACCTCGCAGGCGAAGCGTGGCTATGAGAACCTGGTGCTCGAGGTCGCCGAGAGCGGTTCTTGTCACTGATCTCCCTCCAGCTCATGCGGACCACTATAGTTGCTAGTCTATCAGATACTTGCGTTCCCAGAAAGGTTGCAAAGCATGAGTGCGAGAGTCGATCTGGCGTTGAACAGGCGCGCGCACCGGAAAGTGGACCAGATCAAGCTACCGTGTTGTGTACGGACGAAAGAATACTTGACAGAAGCAAGTAGATATAGGATATTAGCAATAATCTCTCGATTAACTGAGTGCTGAACAGGAGGTCATGTCAGAGGGGATGCGCCAACGAGTGGCGGCGGTTCGTCGATTTGGGCGGTTCTATACTCGGCAGATCGGGGTGCTCCAAGAGGGGTTGCTCCAAAGCCCTTTCTCTCTCACCGCGGCGCGGCTGATCTACGAACTCGCGCACCATGAACAGAGTTCGGCTAGCGAGCTAGGTGAAGAACTCGACCTCGACCCCGGCTACGTCAGCCGTTTGCTTCGCCAGCTTCATGAGCAGGGCATCGTGGAGAAGAAGCCGTCCGGCGAGGATGGGCGAGTAACGCTGCTCTCATTGACGCAGGACGGACAGGAAGCGTTCGCGAAGCTGAACGCGGCGTCGCGAAGCCAGGTCGAGCAGATGCTGACCGAGCTGTCGGAGGCAGATCAGCAACGCTTAGTGCAAGCTATGGAGACGATCCAACGCCTTCTGGGCGCCCAAGCCGAACACAAGGTCTCCTATATTCTCCGCCCCCATCAACCGGGAGACATGGGATGGGTGGTACAACGGCATGGGGTTCTATACAACCTCGAATACGGTTGGGGAGAGCAGTTCGAAGCGCTGGTCGCCGAGATCGTGGCGAGTTTCATCCAGAACTTCGACCCGAAACGTGAGCGGTGTTGGATTGCCGAGAAGGATGGCGAGAACGTCGGGTCGGTCTTCCTCGTTCGGAAGTCGGAGTTGGAGGCACAGCTCCGCCTGCTGCTCGTCGAGCCGAAGGCCCGCGGGCTGGGCATTGGGAAGCGGCTCGTGAGTGAGTGCACGCGCTTCGCCATGCAGGTTGGTTACCAGAAGATCATACTGTGGACGAATGACGTTTTGCATGCAGCCCGCCATATCTACGAGCTGGAGGGCTATCGGTTGGTCAGGGAGGAATCGCATCACAGCTTCGGCCACGATCTCGTCGGCCAGTTCTGGGAGCTGGAGCTGTGAACGCGAATGCAGGGGCACCCGCCACCGGGGGCGAGCCGGTCCTGGACCTAGCCCGTTTCGCGTCGAAGCTCGACTCCGCCTCATCGATCGCGTTTGCGTGGCAGCTGTGGTTGCTCCGACTCGCTCCGGGGGAGTCTGCTCGGCTCGACGCCCTTTGCCGCGGTCATCGGATTACCATTGTCGATTCGATCGACGCCCAGTTGGCCGACCTCGCGCTGTTAAGGTATCCCGCGCCTGACGCCGATGCCGCGCGCAGACGGTTCGCGGACGATCTTGTGGCGCAACATGGCGGGGCGACATACTACGGCAATTGGGTTTTCTTCCCCTGGGAATCGAAGATCGTGCACGTTCTCGCGCGTGAGGACTACTTCGACGTGGTCACGAGCCGCAATCAGGACAAGATCACCCGTGAGGAACAAGAGTACTTACGGACGAGGCGGGTCGGGGTGGTGGGGCTTTCGGTCGGGGCCGAGATCGCTGTCACCGTCGCGCAGGAGCACCTGTGCGGTCAGATCGTTCTGGCAGACTTCGATCGTCTAGAGCTCTCCAACCTGAACCGGATCAACGCGGGAGTCGACGAGCTGGGTGAGAACAAGGCGCATCTCATCGCTCGCCGCATCGCCAAGATAGACCCGTACCTCGATGTCGTCGTCTACGACGAGGGGATCTCGCAGAGTAACGCGGCCCAGTTCCTTGACGGTTTGCATCTCTTGGTCGAGGAGTGTGACAGCTTGGAGATGAAATACCACCTCCGAGCGTTGGCGCGAGAGCGGAGGCTGAACGTGGTGTACGCGGCCGACGAGCGGGGACTTCTCAGCGTCGAGCCGTTTGCCCACGCGCCCGACCTGCTGCCGTTCCATGGGCGGGTCGATAGGCAGCCGCCGCGGGAGACGTTCCCTACACCTAAGGCTTTCATGCGGGCCCTCACAGAGTGGCTGGGAGGTTGGGACCAGATCTCGGAGCGCTCGCGCCGCTCGGTGGGGCGCGTCGGCACCGCGTTATGTGGATACCCTCAGCTCGCGAGTGAGCCGCGACTGGCTGCCGGCCAGGTTGGGCATGTTGCACGTCGGCTGCTACTCGGCGAGCAGCTCGCGCCGCTTTTCGCGCATCTCGATGTGGCAGACCAGGTATCCCCATGAG
The DNA here is from genome assembly GCA_039588015.1 of Gemmatimonadota bacterium. Lineage (GTDB taxonomy): Bacteria > Gemmatimonadota > Gemmatimonadetes > Palauibacterales > KS3-K002 > JASFMO01. Next base: position 7,934 of record JBDHAS010000054.1, read on the forward strand.
TCCCTGACTCCCGAGCAGCACGACCACACGCGGTCTGGGTGGACCCTGCAGTTAAGGCGTCGCCCAGGTACTTCATCACTGAGCGCCGCCGTCTCCGGCATCTAGGACAGCGAAGCAGATCCATCTCGGAGATGCGGCGCAATAAAAGGCCCACCAGCGGCGGGCGCGTTTCGCGGTTGATGACCCCAGAAGTCAGTGTGTCCAAGCGCTACCATAGTCCGCGGGTTGGGAATTCGAGTCCCCCCTTGCCAATCTTGCAAGCTCCCCTCTACGGGTGACCCCGGCAACGGGCGGCCCTACCTACGCGTCCAATTCGATAGCCCCAGCCAGGACATCTTCCAACACAGTATTTCTCTAGAACTGCCGGAATGAGCCGCCGCCGAGGAGATGGACTATGAAGGCCGGGGCAACGCTCATCACTCTCCTGGTTGCCGCCTCTTCTCTCTCAGCACAGGCAACGGCACAGGACATATTCGAGGCAGCACGCGACGGAGATGTCTCTGCGGTCCGCGTGCTGCTCGACCAGGACCAGAGCCTCGCTCTCAGCACCGACGACCGCGACTGCACGCCGCTACATTTTGCCGCCGGCGCCGGGCAGATAGAACTCGTCAGGCTACTGTTGGAGCGCGGGGCTGATATCGAGGCGAAGGATGTTGACGGTGATACTCCGCTCATGTGGGCAGCGTACGACGGCCAACTGGAGGTCGTCGAGCAGTTGATCGCGGAGGGCGCAGAATACACCACGGAGAACAGGGGCGAGGCCACCGCTCTCCTCTATGCAGCGCGTTCGGGTTCCGCGGAAGTGACCGAGCTACTGCTGGATAGAGGATTGGACATCAACGCCCGCAACCATCGAGGCGAAACCGCTCTACACTGGGCGGGGGTGAGGAATCGAGATGATGTCGTAGAGCTTCTCGTTCAACGGGGAGCGGACATGGAGATAGAGGAAGACTACGGAAGAACACCGTTGCTGCTGGTCGCGAGAGAGACCGGGAACGCTGCCGTCGCCGCCATGCTGATCGACGGCGGCGCCGATGTCAACGCACGTGACAGGTTCCAGGATACGCCGCTCGGTCTGGCCACCTGGCGTGGTTTCCGCGAGTTAGTGGACCTTCTACTGGACGAAGGCGCCGAGGTGCCCGAAGCCGGCCCGGACGCCAACGCCCTCGTCATGCTTTCCGCCGAGACCGGTCTCGCCCGGCTGTTCGCGATCCTGGCCGAGCGCGGCGCCGATCTCAGCATGAGAAACGATAGAGACGGCACGCTGCTGCACTCGGCCGCTGAGGGCGGATCCAAGGGGATCGTCGAAGCCCTGATCGATCGAGGAACGCCGATTAACGAGGGAGATAGGTATGGCCGTACACCCCTGCACTATGCCGGAGAGAAGGGCCGGGTCGAGGTCGCCGAGTTGCTGATTGCGCGCGGAGCCGACATCGACTCGCGCAGCCTCTCGGGAATATCACCGCTCAACGAGGCTCGAGCGAACGGGCGCGATGAGGTGGCGCAGCTCTTGATGGCCGCCGGCGCAGACCCGTCTCCACCGGCGTTCCCCGCACTGCGCAGCCCCTACCTGGGCCAGACAGAGCCGGGCTCGGAAGCTACGCTGTTTGCAGCTGACATCGTCGCATCTCACAGATCCGAGCACTGCGTCGTGGCTTTCTCCCCCGACGGCGAGGAAGCGTTTTGGAGCTCGTCCTTCCGGGAAGGCGACTCGGGTTACTACACCGGGAAGATCCTCACGTCAAAGCGCGAAGACGGTCGCTGGGCGCTCCCGCGGCCGGCCGCATTCGGAGCCAGCGGCCACGGGGACGGCGAGCCGTTCTTCTCGCACGACGGTAGGAAGTTGTTCTTTCTCTCTATGCGCCCCGATGAGAGCGGTACTCGCGACGAGCGTATCTGGGTGACCGCGAGGACCGACGCCGGTTGGTCCGAGCCGGAGCTGATAGAGGGCGGACCCAACTCTATAGGTCTGCGCGGCCGTCACTCATGATGGCAGGTATCTCTTCGTGGCCAGCTCTAGAAATGGCAACAACGACAACTATTGGATTGACGCCACGATCATCGAAAGCCTCAGGCCTGCCGGCGCCCGGTAGAACTCGGCGGGATCGATGGGATCGCGCACGCGACCGCGCTCGAGATCGGAGGCGACACGTTCGGGGTCCTCGGAACGGGTCTCGACGTTAGAGGGACCACTGGAGGACTGCTCTTCAGCGGCGTTCTGGAGGGACTCGCGGCGTGGCAAACCCGTTCACCTTGTCCTTGGCAACCCGTGACACGATCATGTATATAGGCTGCCGGGCCGGAGGTCGTACTCGCCTTGACGACGGAGGAATGTATGTCTCGCTTGCGAAAGCTAGTCATCGGCGCGGTGACGGGGATGACGTTGCTTGTCATGGTGGATGCCTGCAAGGATGATCCAACCGAGGCGGGCAGCGGAAACATCTCGGATCCGGCCACGTTCGAGGCCGAAATGAGGCAGAGGTTCTTCCCCATCGTGTTGGGCGTGCTCGATGGATTGGAACGCGTGCTCGTGGCCATCGATGGCGGTCCCGCCGACGGAGTCGTCATCACGCCGACCGCCAATGGTGTCGACGCCATGGTGAGCATCGACTTTGACGGCAATGGGTCTCGGGAAGGTTCGATCAGCTCTGCTTTCATCGGTGTCATCGATGTCGGAGCCCAACTGTCAGTTACTTCCATCGAAACGCAGGAGCCGAGCTTCGCGGCCGGAGGGTCCATGAGTGTCGTACAGACCTCACCCGGGATAGTCCTGCTCGACGACGTCGGGGGCAGCGGCTCAGCCGATCCTCCAGGGTCCGGGAACGCTGCCGAGGTTGCGGTCAGCGACGGCGCAATAACGGTGGACATCGTGAGCGGAGTTGCAAGCGGCTTCGTGGACTTTGTGGTCTCTGGCGAAGGGAACTCGCTCTCGGTGACGGCCGCGTTTGAACCGGACGGCCAGGGCGGTTTCCGAGTACGGTTCACCGGACCCGGGTTCGATTTCACGGTGCCATAACGACAGGCGCGCTGCAACTGATTCCCGCGCTTTTCGCTGCCGTAAGCCGAAGCGTCGTTCGGCGACGCGGAGCGTGGTTGGCCGGCGTGTTCGTTCTCGGCAGCGCCTTGTTGTGGGTGGGTTCGCAACTCGCCTTCCGGCTAGACATAGCGGATTTTCTTCCGGACGAGCCGGCCCGTGAGGGCCGGCTTCCCCCTCAAGTTCTGCGTGAGCTGTCTGGCGGGGGCCGCCTCGCCATCGTACTCGAGTCGGATGAGGAGATCGATACCGGAGACGTAGAGCGGCTATTCGGCTACCTCGTCCCGAGGCTGGCGGTTCTGAATGGCGTTCGGCGCGTCAACGCGCGGCTCGGCGCCGCGCAGATGCGGTTCGCCCAGCAGCATCTTCCGGAGCGCATAGCTCTCTATATGGAGCCGGGGGCCCTAGTGGCGGCCGGCGAACGGCTCTCGCGAGCCGGCATAGAATCCGCGCTGTTGCAGCAGGGGCCGGCTAGCGTGGGTCCCCCCGGGGAGCGAGGCCGGAACGAAAAGGACCCGCTCGGCCTTATCCGACTCGCATCTCAGCCGGTTCGCTCCTGGCAAGGCGTCTCGCGCGTTCGTGTGATTGACGGCTTCTATGCCCTGCCAGGCGGCCGAGCGTTTTTCCTCACAGTCGAGACGGCGTCGACCCTGGACGACGTGCGATCCGCTCGCGCATTGGTCCAATCGGTTGAGCACGTTCTCGAGGCGGCGCGGGTCGACGCAAGCATCGGTTCACTCCTGGCGAAGCGGCAGTTGTATGCAGTTGGCCGTACGGTTAGCTACGCGTCTGCCGTCGAAACATTGCGTGCCGACGGGATCCGGGTCGCGGTGGCGGCCGCGCTCGTCGTTATCGTCCTGCTTGGCGTTTTTTTTCGCAGAGCAGCCGCCCCTCTCGCGATCTCGTTGACCGTCGCGTCTGGGTTGTTGATGACCGCCGCGGTCGTAGCGGTGGTCTCCGGTTCCGTCAGCCTGCTTTCGTGGATGTTCGGCGGCCTCATCGTAGGGCTCGGAGTCGATTACGGCATTCACGTATCCGTTCATTACTTTGTGTACGGTTCGATTGGCTCCGGACGGACGGAGGCGCTCGCCTCAGCGCTTAACCGGCCCGGCAGGGGCATCATGACAGGCGCGCTGACCAGCGCAGCCGGGTTCGTGGCTCTCGTCACAATCCCATATCCTTGGATGCGTGAGCTGGCGGTACTGACCGCGCTCGGCCTTCTGGCAATCTTGGTCTGCAGCTTCACGGTGCTGCCGCTGCTGCTTTCGTTTTCCCGACCCGCTGCTCGCACCGAGGCAATGTGGTCGCTCTGGGGAGACCTGTTCGAGCGAGCCGGCCGGGGTCGACCATTCGTGGCGACAGCACCTTGGGTCGTCTTGCTAGGTGCGGGCCTGTTCGCCTTACCAAGCCTCCGCTTCGAGCACCACCCGTGGAAGCTCGTGGTGCGGGGAAACCCCGAGTCGGCGCGGCTTGATCGCTTGAGCCTTGAAGCGGGATCGGCGTTCACCCCGCTCCTGATCGTGTCGACCGGGTCGACCGCCCAAGAGGCACTCCAGCGGGACCGCGAGGCCGTGCGAACGCTCCAACCCGTAGCCCTGCGTGCGGGCATCGCAACCATGCAATCGCTTGCCCAATGGCTTCCCGCACCCGAGGATCAGCGCTCCAATGTTGGCTTCGTTCGGGAGAACCCTGAGCTCTTTTCAGCGCAGCGGTTCCAGCGTGACTTCAAGGCGGTCGTCGACCTGCTGGAGAGTCCGGATCCCTACCTCACTGAAGAGTACCTGCCACGGATCACCGGCTCCCTCAACCCGGAGATTGACGAGCTTACCTTGGATGATCTTCGAGACTTGGGTCTCAGCGAGGACGTGGATCGCCATCTTCTGCGGTATGCGGGCGAGCACGTCGCCATCACTTACGTGTACCTGAGGCAGTTCCCATGGGCGAAGGGCGTCGTCTCCAACTTCGTGGAAGTTTCCCGGAACGCGGGTCTGGAGGATCTGCCAGGCGTGACTCTGGCGGGCGATCCGCTGCGTTCGGCAGACGTTCGTGTGATACGACGTGCAGTCGTCTTGGCTTCTCTCATCGCTGCGACCCTTGTGGGGAGTATCTTGTGGCTCCGATTCCGCCGGTTATCCCTCGTGGCTCTCTGTCTGGCTCCGCTTGTGTGCGGGCTGAGTGCGGCGCTTCTCCTCATGCGACTTCTCGGGATCGAACTCAACCTGCTGTCCGCTGCGATCGCACCCATCCTGGTGGGGATCGGGGTGGACGATGGAATTCACATGGTGGAGCGGCTTCGTGGCGGGCAGGACATGGGCACTGTTCTGCGGGAGGCGGGATCCAGCATGACGATGACGACGCTCACGACGGTCGGCGCCTTTGCGTGCTTGTCCTTCGCCACCTTCACGGGTATCCGCGAGCTGGGGCTGGTCGGAGCCGTGGGGCTGATCGTTTGCCTTCTCGCTTCGCTCCTAGTCATCCCGATGGGCTGGCGACTGATCGATGGAAGACGCGTCAGGCTCCTTTGATCACCTTTCCCATGCCGCAGCCTGGAGTGGTCTGTCATCTTAGTAGTGACGAGTTGCCCCCTCTATAGAGCACCCCGCTTTCCGTGGACAGTGCGAGCCTGATGCTACAATCCACTTATGTTGCGGAACTTGCAGCGTTGTGCCAGCCAGCTGCTGCTGGCGTTCTTAGCACAATCTGCCGTATCTTCAATCTTTCCAGCGCAACCATGCCCGAACACCCCGATGTCTTATGCAGCGAAGCCGCCAAACTCACCTTGAGGGCTTCGCAGTTGAGGAGTAGTAAGCCGGACGGAGCTGTGACAGCGCTACTGCGAGGTACTTGCTGAGACCAACCGTCACTCCGCACGCTGTCGGAGTCTGGCGCTGATCCCAAACGCCGCCCACGGTCCGTCAGTGCCGTAGGTCGCGGCGTTGAGAAAGGAAACGCCCCAATCATCACTGAAGGAGGACGCAGCGTGAACCAGCCGGCTTGGGTAGAGAAGCTGTTCGCGTCCATCGATGCGATGGATCCGGAGGCCTTCGTCTCATTCGTGACGGACGACGCGACCTTCCGATACGGTAGCAACCCGCCCACGGTGGGAAAGCCGGCGATTCGCGATGGCGTGGCCGCGTTCTTCTCCACGTTCAAAGGCCTCGGTCACACGCTCGAGGGAACCTGGACGCATACCGACACGGTCTTCGTCCAGGGCCAGGTGCATTACATGCGCCACGACGGCTCGACCGTCACCCTCCCGTTCATTAATTGCTTCAGAATGCAGGGCGATAAGATCAGAGAGTACTTGATCTACGTAGATCCCACGCCGCTCTCGGCGTGAGGGGCGAGATGCCAGCAAGTATAACCAGCGTCTACATCAAGTGGCCCAGGGTATCGACCGAGGCTAACGGACCAGCGGTTCGAGATCGATCTCGCTGACGGCAGGGTCGTCTCGCTTCATGTCGCGCTGCTCGATTGCGCAAAGGGGCGGCTGCGCCGCCCCCGCGCTCCGAATCACGCTCGGGCGCCCCCCTCGGCTTGCTTACTACCAGTTTCGCTCGCCGCTGGAACCCGCCGTGCCCGCGTTGCCGCCCGCAGCAGCCGCGCCACCGGCGCCGCCGTTGCCCGGGGTCAGGTTCGTGCCCATGTCGATCGTCACGGTCGACGTCCCGGCGCGGTAGACGGCGTAGGACACGCCGCCGCCACCGCCGCCACCGGGCCCGCCGGCACCTCCAGCGCCGCCGTTTCCACCGTCGCCGCCGCGGCCGCCCACAAAGCCGGCCTGGCTCACGTCGCCGTTAGATCCGGGCGCACCGATTCCGCCCGGGCCGCCCGGGCCACTGGCGCCGCCGGCGCCACCGGCGCCGCCGTTCCCCGCGCTGATGGTGCTCGCTTCGATGTCCACGGTCGTGTTGTTCGCGAAGATCCCGAACGAGCCGCCGCCGCCCAGGCCGAAGGTGCCGAAGTCGCCGCCCTGACCGCCGCTGCCGCCGCCGCCACCGCCACCACCAAAGATCGGCATGCAGACCATCGTAGCGGTGAACTCTCGCCCGGCGCCGCCGGCTCCGCCGCCGCCGCCTCCGAAGCCGGGCGCGCCGTAGTCGCCGTCAGTACCGGAGGAGCCCACCCAGCGACCCGCGACGACGCCGCCGCCGCCGTCACCACCGTTGCCGGCCAGCCCGTCGAGTCCGAAGGAACCTGTCAGGCCGGGATCGCCGTTGAAGCCGTTTATGTCGCAGGGGTCTTCGGTAGCCGATACCGGTGGGCCACCCAGTCCACCGGCGCCGCCGCCCGGGATCGACAGGCCGTCACCCCCGTCACCTCCGGCCAGGAGGATGTCCGTGGCGCCGTTGCCGCCGGCACCCCCTCTGCCGCTCGGCTGCCGGCCGGGCGCCTCGACGGTGTCGCCGAATATTCCGCCCGTCGGAATCGTGCCCGGCTGGCCGTCCTTGCCCGGCAGCCCCGGCGATCCCGCCGTGCCCGCGATTCCGCCGCCGCCATTCCCCGCGTTGACGGTGAGGTTGCGCAGCGTCACTAGTGTCGACTCGGTTAGGTAGATGCCCGTGGAGTTTCCGCCCAGCTGGGTGTTGTCTGCCGACTGGATGGTCAGCAGGTCGAGGACGGTCGGTTGGCTGATGGACGCACCGATTACGGCGGTCGTGTCGCCGTCGATGGTCGCCGTGTTGCTAAACGAGCGGTCCCAATCGGAGGCCGCGTTGTAACCGCCGTAAAGGCTGATGCCGGCCACCAGGTTCACCGTCTCCGTGTACGTGCCGCTGGAGATGTAGACCTGATTCTTGTTGGCGTCCGCCACCGCCGCCGAGATCGCCGCCGCGATCGTCGCCTTCGGCTCGTCCGGCGTTCCGGGGTTGGCGTCGTCACCCGTGGGTGGAGGTGCGACAAACACCGCAGCGGCGATCGTGCCGTCGATTCTGTCGCCGTTCGTGTCCTGGAACTGATCGTCAGGCGGGTCTGCTAAATTGTTCGGGATGACGACGATTTCGGCGCTATCGGTGACGCTGCCGGTTCGCGCCCGGATGTACGTCGTCCCCACGACGCCGGCCGTTGCGAGCCCGGTGTTGTCCACCGAGGCCACCATCTGGTCGGCCGAGCTCCAGGTGAAGCTGACGCCCGAGATAAGGTTACCGGAGCCGTCGCGTGCGACGGCGGCGTACTGCTGGGCCGCGCCGGCAGCTACCGTCGCCGTCGCCGGGGTGACCTCCACCGTCACGACCACGGGTGGGCCACCGTCGTCGCCATTGCATCCGAGTGTTGTCAGGGTAGCTGCTACTACGATTGCCAGAGCGAGCGAAGCGAGCTTGCGGAACATGATCGACCTCCTTTGCAGTCAGGTCGAAGCATGTCGGCTCTTTTTGAAGGGCACGGCATGCACGAGACCTAGGGCTCGGGGACGCAATCTTGCGTACTTCGCTGGCGAGAGCAAGGGAGCGCTTCCGATACAAGAGGGGCTGCCGCAGCGGCCCACCTGAACACCAGTTTCGGAGCGCCTTTGAGCTCCGGTAACGCGTGGGTCCGCGGTGGGCGCGGTTTGGCTCTGATCTGCGCTCCGGTTCTGAGCGAGTTCTTCATGGGCACGGATCCAGCCGATCGGACCGTCTACGGGCTAGTGGGAGCCGTGTTGGCCGTCACCGGCCTCGTCGCATCTATTCTTCCGGCTCTTAGGACCGTTCGCATTGATCCGGTCACATCCCTTCCGAGTGAGTGAGGGGCTTGCGGGCTTGGCGTATTCGCGCCCGGGTGCCATCTTAAACTTTCGGCTGTCTGTTCGCTCGTTCTTCCCCGGCCCCGCCTGATACCCGCACCTGCAGGACACGCATGAGCGCACGCCCCGGTTCCAGACTGGCACTCGACCTCGTGCTGCTCGCCATTCCCGTCGCCGGCGCGCTGCTAATCGTCTATCAGGGCGTCGCCATGATCACCGCGAAGCCCACCCCAGAGACAGGTGCCAGCATGAGCGTCTCCGAGCCACAAGACGACCAGCAGCCCAAGGGATTGCAGTTCAGGTTGAGCGAGGCCGCGCCCCGCGAGGTCGAGCCGACCGAACTGCCGGCCGCCCAACCGCTCTCCGACGATGAAGTCCAGGCGGTGCTCGCTCGAGTGCCGGCGTTGCCGGCCGACCCGGACGCGGTTCGCGAGTTCGCGTTCCCGGAGGCAGTGGTCCCGCCGCCGCGGACTGGTGTGACGGTGCAGGCCGAGTTCCCGCCGGTGGAGGAGCGGGAACGGCCCGAGGACGTCGCGACGGGACCGCTCGAGGTGGTGCGCCTCGGGCCGGAAGGCGAGCTGGAGCGGGCGCGCGACATCTCCGTCACCTTCTCCCAGCCTATGGTGCCGGTCACGTCGCACCAGGAGCTGGCGGCCCGCGACATCCCTGCCCGGCTCACGCCGCAGCCGGATGGCCGCTGGCGCTGGGTGGGGACGAAGACGCTGCTGTTCGAGGTGGACGCCGGGCTGCCCATGGCCACCGATTACCGGGTCGAGGTGCCGGCGGGCGTCGAGTCGCCGAGCGGGAACGCGCTCGCCGAGGCCGTCGCGTGGACCTTCCGGACGCCGCCGCCCAAGCTGGTCCGATCGTATCCGCAAGGCGAGTCGGTTACCGAGGATCCGATGCTGTTCGTCGCCTTCGACCAGCGGATCGATCCCGATGCGGTGCTCGACCACATCCGGGTGACGGCGCGCCGGCGCGAGGTCGAGCTGCGCCGCGCGACCGAGGAAGAGATTGCCGGCGACGACTACGTCGAACGAATTACGAAAAGCACGCCCGAAGGTCGCTGGCTCGCCTTCAAGGCCACGACGCCGCTGCCTCGCAACTCGCCGGTGCAGGTCGTGGTCGAGCAAGGGACGCCATCGGCTGAGGGTCCGCTCACCACACAGTCGGATCAGTCGTACGGCTTCCGTACACACGGCCCGCTGCGCGTGACCGACTCGCGCTGCGGGTGGTACGAAGGCTGTTTTCCGGGCGATCGCTGGTCCATCGGGTTCAGCAACCCACTCGATGCAGAGGCGTACGACGCGTCGTGGGTGAGCGTGGAGCCGGAGATGGTGGGGGTGCGTGTCAGCGTCGGCGGCGACCGGCTGAGCATCTCCGGGCGCTCGCAGCCGCGCACGAAGTATCGCGTCAGGTTGAGCGCGGCGATCAAAGACGTGTTTGGTCGCACCCTCGAGAAACGAGAGACGGTCGAATTCGACGTCGATTCGGTTCCGGCGATGCTCAGCTCCCGCGGCCCGCAGCTCGTGCTGCTCGACCCCCTGGGTCCCCGCGAGTTCACGGTGAGGAGCATCAACCACAAAGAGTTAGTCGTCCGCATCTACAGGGTGCAGCCGAATGATTGGCCGGCCTTCGCCGAAGGGTTAGAGCGATATCGGTACGATGACGAGCCTTGGCAGCCGCCGGGCCAGCTCGTCTTCTCCGAGAGCGTGCCGGTCGATGCGGAGCCGGACACCTGGGCGCTCACGGCCATCGACCTGAGCCCAGCGCTCACCGACGGCCTGGGTCACGCGGTGCTGGTAGTGGAGCCGACCGACCAGCCGGAAGAACGCTATAGGCGGCAGGTCGTCTACCACTGGGTGCAGGCGACGCACCTGGGTCTGAGCGCGGTGGCCGATGCCGAGGATGTGCTCGGCTGGGTCACATCGCTGGACGACGGCGCGCCGCACGCCCGAGCGGAGCTAGAGGTAGTGCCCGGCAGCGCGACGACCACGACCGACGCCGATGGCCTCGGGACGGTCTTGCTCCCGCCGCGCTCTAGGGACGAGCGCGCCATCCTGATCGCGCGCCGCGATGGAGATGCCGTGTTCCTGCCGCTGTCGCTCTGGGGTGTCGGCGCTCAGAACGATGTGCTGGACTGGTACGTGATGACCGATCGGCCGCTCTATCGACCCGGCGAACAGGTGCATGCCAAGGGATGGCTGCGAAAGATCGGTGCCGGTGTAAGAGGTGACGTGGAGCTGCCCGCTGGAGCGGGTCGGGTACTGAACTGGTCGGTCAGCGACGGCCGCGGCAACGACATCGCGGATGGCAGGGCGCGGCTCAACGACCTGGCCGGCTTCGATCTCTCGTTCGAGTTGCCCGAGGACGTAGCGCTGGGCGGGGCCTACCTGGAGGTCATCGCCAGGAGCGCGCGCAGAACCGACGGCAACAGCCACACCCACGTCTTCCAGGTGCAGGAATTCCGTCGGCCGGAGTACGAGGTCACCGCCTCGCATGACGCTGGCCCCCACATCGTCGGCGACGCGGCGACCGTATCGGTGGCGGCGAAGTACTTTGCCGGCGGCGGTCTGCCGGAGGCCGAGGTTAGCTGGGTCCTCGAGTCGGGCCCGGCCTACTACACGCCGCCTAATTGGCACGAGTTCACCTTCGGTCGCGCTTGGGACTACAGGCAGCCGCACACGGCTCAGGAGTACGAGTCGCGGACCGACTACGAAGGGAACCACCGCCTGCGGATCGATCTGCTGGAAGCCGATCCGCCGGTCACGATGAGCCTGTCCGCCACCGCTGCGGTCCAGGATGTGAACCGCCAGACGTGGACGGCATCGACGAACCTGGTCGTCCATCCGGCGGCGCTCGCCGTGGGGCTCAGGAGCCCCCGCGCCTTCGTGAACGCCGGCCAGCCGCTGATCGTCGAGGCGATCGT
>JBDHAS010000055.1:0-30231 GCA_039588015.1 Gemmatimonadota bacterium
CGGGTGCGAGGCCTTTGCCGCAGCCGTGTTGCGCAATCGGGCGCGTCTGGCGATTTGCCCGTTCTACCAGGCGCGCCGCTACGAGCGCGCGGTGCGCGATGCTGCTTTCGATGAGTTGACGCAGCTCTACTCGTACCGAGTGCTTCGCAGCAAGGTGATCGAGGAGTGCGCCCGGGTTCGACGGACTGGCGGCCGGTTCGTCGTGATCTTCATCGATCTGGACCATTTCAAGCCGGTCAACGATCGGCTCGGTCACGCGGCCGGCAATCAGGTGTTACGCGAAGTCGCCGAGATCATCAGAAACTCGATACGTACTAACGACTTCGCGGCCCGCTTCGGCGGAGATGAGTTCGTGATCATCTTGCCGGATGGGGACAAGGAAGCGGGGCTGAGGGTAGTGCAGGAAATTCGAGCTCGAGTTTCGCAGGTTCGGGCTCGAGGTGACACAGCTGAGATGTCGGTTTCTCTCAGCGTGGGCATCGCTGAAATCGGACCGGAGGTTTCCCTGGCCATCGGTCACGATGAAGTGCTCGCCGTCGCCGACGCGGCTTTGCTCGAAGCAAAACGGGCTGGCGGCGACGCGGTCAGACTACACAACTAGAACCCCCGGACAACTCCCCCGGCCGGGCAGGCGCTCCATGGGTGTTGCTATGGAGACTGAGAGGAATGGTATGAGCGAGGCGCGACAGGTGCAGCAATCGCTGGAGCACGCCCCGATTCTGTTGAACCGAGCAGAAAGGTTGCTGGGGGATCTGACGGGCGTGGTCTCGGCGCGTATCGTCGCCGATACCGATGGTCGGATCGAGGAGGTCCACGTCCTGACCGATAGCCAGGTGGCGCCGAAGCAGACGGTACGTAATGTAGAGTCGGCGCTCATAGCTCAGCTGGGTATCGAGGTCGATCACAGAAAGGTCAGCGTCGCCCAGACGCAGGGATCGGACGCCGATGCGGCGGCCAAGATCATCGGGCTGGGTCAGCTCACAGGAGTTCGCCGCTACCTCTTCGAGGGGTACGAGTTCGAACGCAAGATGCCGCAACACATAGTCTGTCGGGTGCGCCTTAGACTCGACGGAGAGGAGTATGTCGGATCCGCTGAAGGTACCGACATCGAACGCGGGCGCCTCAACGCCGCCGCGCAGGCGGTGCTCAACGCGCTCGAGCTGGCGGAAGGAAGCGAAATAGGATTCGCCCTTGACGGACTGAAACTGCTCGATGCATTCGACCTGCCCGTTGTAGTGGCCGCTGTATACGGTCTGAGCGGGAGGACGCGAACATATTTGGCCGGCGCCGCGCCAGTAAACGAATCGCCGGAACACGCGGCGATTCTGGCGACGCTAAAGGCCACCAATCGTTGGATAGTGTCGACCCGGTAATCGCTAACCCGGCTCCCCAGAAGGGAAAGGAGTTGAGCCAAAGCACGGGAAACCCCGCCTGCCCCGTGAACGGGACAGGGACATGAGATACTGAAAAAACCCCCGATCTCTCTAGGCTGACGCGTCACGGAAGCGAAGCGATAGCCGACTTAGCGGAGCGAGGCACACTGGATGAGCGGATCACAGTGTGACATTCACCGCGAAAGGAGGTGAGCTTCATGGCGTGGATGCTCCGGATTTTGCTTGCTCTAGCAAGCTTGTTTGCGGGCAATATCTTTGCGGGCAATATCACTTGGGGCTAGGGATCGATTGGGGGTTTTCTTCTAGATCCACTCCGTCGTAAACGCTTAGCGGATGGCTGGATGAGGCGTGCACTCCTAACATACGTCGCCTTCTTGGCTTTGATCGCAATTGGGGTAACCGCGTTAATAGTAACGCGCTACCCGATTGTGCTTAATGGGACGGAAGCTTGGGGAGGGATCGTAGCCCTTATGGTGCTCACTCTCCTTGCTGAAGGCCTGGGCGTACGCATGTCGGCAGGACGGGCGGTGTTCTCAGTTGCCCTTATCCCAACGGTTGCGATCGTGCCGTTGTATGGTCCCTCTGTGGCGGTTTTGGCGACAGCCCTTTCTCATTTGGTAGCTCAAGCGATCATCCTCAAGAAACATCCAGTCAAGGCCGCATTCAATGTTTCGCAACTCACTCTGGCTATTGGGGTAGGGTCGGTTGTCTATCGTGCCTTGAACGGCCCGGTGTTTTACTGGCTAGGTAACGTTGGGTTCAGGTTTGTACCAGTGCTCCTGCCCCTGTTGGGGCTAATCATTACATACTTCATAGCGAACATGGCCTTGGTCAGTGCCGTCATAGCGCTTGACTCCGGTAAGCGGGTTCAGGACATCTGGTTGGAACTGGGTCCAGTGGCGTTCGCCAACGAGCTTGCGTCAAGTTCTTTCTCGTTGTTTGTGGTCTTTGCCTTTGCTCAGTTGAGCGTAGCCGGTCCGATTGTTGTCTTGCTACCACTCTTCTTCGTTCATCACGCGTACAATGTTCAGTTCAAGCTACTGAAGCAGAACAAGGAAATCCTAGAGCTGCTGGTAAAGACAATCGAGGCTAAGGACCCGTATACCTCTGGTCATTCAATGCGCGTCGCGACCCTTTGCCGTGACTTGGCCACGGCACTTGGTGTACCGTCGCATAAGGTGGAGGAAATCGAAACAGCTGCCTTGCTTCACGACATCGGGAAGATCGATTTTGCTTACGCTGAACTTATCAGCAGTCCCTCAAAGCTCACAGAAGCCGAGCGCGAAATCATCCGTTCGCATCCCGATAGAGGCGCGCGCCTGCTGGCGTCTATATCGAGCCTTAGTAGGAATGTCTTAGCTGCCGTGAGGCACCATCACGAGCACTACGACGGAGGGGGTTACCCCGATGGGCTGTCCGGTGAGGAAATACCGCTGGCGGCTCGAGTCATAATGGTGGTGGATACGGTTGACGCCATGTTGTCCAATAGACCGTATCGCGCCGCCCTGAGCCCTGACAAAGTGACGGCAGAATTGAGGCGGTTCTCTGGGCGACAATTCGATCCTGCTATCGCGGCCAAGTTCATCGAAATGGGAATGGTCCAACGAGCAGCCCACAGAGCGGCGATGGATCGGACCCCTCTGCCGTTGCTTCAGGTTGTACCTCGCGAGCATGTGTCTGTTTCCTAGGTGTAGGTAGACGCGCAGATGCAAGTTTGCCACCAGCCATAGACAAAGTTGTGCGGGATTCTCTATGGTCGCACCCGACTCCTAAGGCCCTGAGCACGCTCAATCCACCAGCTAGCACCGCGAGTCCTAGCAGCAGCGCACAGCTCCTCTTTGATCTTGATCGCTTCGGCGTCTAGGCCTTTCTCCAAGAGCAGATCTGCCTCTGTCAACCGGGCCCCGAGATACAGCGGCGCGTCGCTTTCCATTGCAGACTTAGCCGTATCCGAGAGTCCTCTTACCGCCTTGTGAAAGTGGCCCCTTTCGTTTCGAAGTCGGGCAATTAACTCGACAAGTCCCAGACGCTCGTCAGCTAGGAAGGCCGCTCGCCTCTGCAGTCTAAGGGCCGCAGCTGCCAGCAGCCGAGCCTTTTCTACCTGATCCCGTTGCAGGGCGAGATTTCCCAGCGCGGCAAGGCACTCTGCCTGCACCGACAGAACACCGTCCTCTTCGCTGATACGTAGAGCTTCCGTCCAACGTTTCTCGGCGGATGCAATATCGCGCCTGAGGTACGCGACGAACCCTAGGTTGTACTCTACAGAGGGTGATACGTCCGGAACGTCACCATTTGTCTGCAGTGTTTGAGTCGCTCTACGCAGTAGATTCTCCGCTTCTTCCAGGTTTCCGAGGTACATATGGCATGCCCCACAGTTGCAAAGGAGTGAGGTGGTTGTTGCTGGATCGGCAAGTTGCTCCGCCAGTGGCAGGGCGACGCGGAGAATGTGAATGGCCGTCTCAGCAGAAAGAGTTCGCGGGAGTAGTGTTGTGAGGCCAACGTAACAGTCTACTAACGCTGCTTCATCCTCGGCGACACGTGCAAATTCCAAGGCGGCTTCAAGATGTCTCTTGGCTAGGTCCAATCGGCCCTTGTAGCACTGATAGATGCCTATGCTCCTGTCCGTCCGCCATCGAACATTTGGGTCGCTACAACACGAGCGAAGTCTCTCGATCCGAGCTATCGTCTCATTCGCGAGACTAGGATTGAAAGACCGTGCAGATGCCCAGAACAGGGCGCTCAGTATTTCTGCTTCCAGGCTCGGAGCCTCAACGCTGCTGGCCTTCAGTTCCGAGTACAGCGCCTGTAGTGCCGCTCCAGATTGCTCCACGGTGATAGCTGAGGAATATACCTCGACAAAGAGTGAATCCCGGCGAGCCTCAAACAAATCCAGGTCCACCTCACCTCGCCGCCGAACTTGCTCCAAACGCTCCTCCAGCAGGGGCCGGGCGCTAACGTAGTCGCGCATGTGCAGGTGGACGAGCCTTCTTGCTTGGGGCTGTCTCGATCGCCAGCTTCAGGAGGTCCGCCACTTCCTCGAGTGCGAAGACCTTCTCCGCTGCTTCGGCTCCGCGCAGCGCGTGGGCATGAGCCCGTCGTGAGTCGCCGGACGCGAAAAGGTGCAGCGCGATCTCAGCGTCGCTCCCGTCAACCTTGGTCAAAGCGCGCGACGCCCTCAGGTGTAAGGCGCCGCGTAGCGCGACCGGGACCCGTGACCATGCAACCTCACGCAGAAGGTTGTGGCGGAAACGGATCAGGCCTTGCTCTTCCACCAGGATCGCCGCTCGGGTCAGTTCTCTCAGCACGCTCGAGAATTCGAGTGGTGGTAGGCCGACTGCGGCGCTCAGAGCTTCGACGCTGGTGCGGGCCCCGAGGCAGGCTGCTTGCTCCATGAACGCCACGGAACGTTCGCCGAGGCCTGCGAACCGTCTGTTCAGCAGCGCCACTATGCTCTCAGGGACCTTAGGAGAATCGAGCTTCGTAGTGTCGTCATTCTCGGCGAGGCTCCGCACCAACTCGATAGCAAAAAGCGGGTTCCCGCCGCTCATTTCCTGCAAAGACGTTCGTGCGAGAGCGTCCGAGTCTTCACCCATCAGGGATAGGAGCAATGCCGAGCCAGCGGACCGGTCGAGCCCTTCCACCTCGATCACGCGTACCCTTGGGCTCAACCCGGACAAGAAGTCGGTGGTCGCCGATGCTTCGCGTGCCGCGAGCTCTTCCGGTCGATGCGCGGTGAGAAGGAAGAGGCCGTTGGTCACGCGTCTGTGGAGATAGTGCAGCAGCGACAGCGACGAGTCGTCGGCCCAATGTGCGTCATCGATGAACATCAACACGGGCTGAATGTCGCAGGCCGCGGTCAGCACCTGAGCGATGCCCTCGTACAAACGGCGGCGACTGCCTTCGGCGTCCAGAACCGCCGGCTTGGGAAGCTCTCCGAACTGGTCTTGGACTTCGGGCACGATACGCGCGAGTTCTGCCAACCAGAGTGGGTTCACACCGCCCAAGTCGACGGTGCCGATGGTGTGCCTCAGAGATTCTGCCACGGGTCCATAAGGCAGCGTCTGCTCCGCTTCGTAGCAGCGGCCGCGCAAAGTCGTGACCTCGCTGAGCGCGAGGCTGCTCATGAACTGGTTGGCCAGCCGAGTCTTGCCGATCCCTGCTGCTCCGGTGATGGCAACCGTGCGGCTCTCGCCCGTCACGGCCCGCTCCCATTCCTCGGCTAGGACGGCCAACTCCGGCTTCCGCCCGACGAACGGCGGGTCGTGGAACAGCGGACTACCTGCCTCGCGCAGCAGCCGTCGCGTCGTCCAGCAACCGCGAACGGGCCGCTGCCTGATCCGGTCGGCGAGGGCTTCGGTCTCCTTCGAAGGCTCAGCCTGCAACTCGCTCGCCAGCACTCGCTTTAGATCTTCGTAGCTTTCGAGAGCCTGAGCCCGATCATTCATCATCCAAAGGGCTCGCATCAACTCCGCGTACGCGGATTCATCGAATGGGTCATGTTGAACGAGCTTCTCCGCTTGCCGGCGGACCTCCGCCCAATCGCAACGATCCCTCGCCGATTTGATCGAACGGCGCAGCGCGTCACGAGCCAGAGCCCCGATGCGTGCCCTTTCACGTCCGGCCCACTCCTCGAACCCTTGTGCGCCGGGCACCCAAAAGCCTTCCAAGAACTCGCCTCTGTACAGGTCCGCGGCGGCTTCCGGATCACCCGACTGCAGAAGGCGCTCGAGCTCGATGGCGTCGACCTGCAGGCCGTCCGACTTGAGCTCGAGATCTTCTCCCTCAATGTGGACGGCTCCGTTGAGCAGCTGGCGCACGGCGTAGAGTGCTTGGGAAAGCGAATGCCGCGCCTTGGCTGCCTCGCTATCGCTCCAGAGAAGGTTGACGAGGCGCTCACGCCGATGGGCTCGTTCCGCGTTGAGCGCCAGATAGGTGAGGAGCGCGAAGTGTTTGCGCGACCGAAAGTGAACCAGTTCTCCGCTTGGGCCCCGAACTGCGGCCTCACCCATGCAGTGTAGTTGGTACATGTCTCGTCCTCTACTGCACACTGGGCATCCTGATTGTTGTAGCCACTTCACCAAACCAAGGCGTGCGTGTCATCACAACGTCATCGGCAAGTTCCGATCTGGGCACTGCAAGCTGCAAGGCGTTGCCAGCAATGGACATTCGCGGATTCGAGAAAGTGAGAGCAGCCATACTGTTCTTCCGAAAGGCTCGGGCGCAGGTCAGGACCGAAACTATCCCGAAACGGTTGCTGGTTCTTGTCTTAGATCACCTTAGACAGTTATAATGCATCAGACCTCTCTCAAGACGGGTCGCCCCCGGCGATCGGGGGCGTAGTCTGTATGAGAGGTCGAACCACATCTAGGGAGCGTGAGTGTCACGCACAAGGCTGAACTCGGTTGTCCGCCTTTCTCTCGTTGAAAGGCAATCCCTCGCCTGGCGTCGGAGCCGTTGCAGATGACAGAACCGAGACTACCCGTCGGCCCTGACCTGGGGCTCGAGGCAGTCGGCGTTCCGTTTCGCGTGCTGGTCATCGAGGCGAGTGCCTACAGCGCCGACCTTTTGCGTGATACCGCCGCGCCCTCCGGGCTCACCGTTGACGTAGATCGAGACCCCTTGGAAGCCCTCGATAGGTTGAGCGGCGAGTTCTACCACGCCGTAGTGATCGACCTTCCCAATTCCCAGGTGACCGCTGAGGAGATATTCGACAGCATAATGGACCTGAACGAAGAACAGGCCAGCCGCGTCATCTTCCTTGTCAACGACCTGAGTGATCCCGACACTCGCCGGTTTCTTACCTATGCAGGTCGCCCATTCCTCACTCAGCCCGTAGACCCAATGCAGCTGTACGACCTCGTGGTACGTGTCGGGCTGGGCGAAGGGGAATGAGCCCGAACGAACTCGCACAGCACAACAAAACTACCGGTCTACTCATCGACCTGGATGGCACCGTCTGGGATGCGGATGCCTTGATCCACGGCGCCGATCGGGCAGTCAAAGCTCTGCGCGAAGCCGGGGTGCCGTTCCGATTCGTGACCAACACAACCCGGGTGCCTCGCGACACGATTGCCCGATGGCTAGCCGACTTTGGCATCCCGGCCACAGCCGACGAGGTCTTCACCCCGCCACTCGCCGCGGCTGCCTGGTTGAAGGATCGTCAGATCCGGCGTGTCTTCGTTTGCCTTCCTCCGCACACGTTCGAGGAGTTCCCGGATTTCGTAGTCGACGAGCAAGCGCCCGAGGCGGTCGTGATAGGGGACATGGGCGACAGTTGGACCGTAGAGATCATGAACACGGCCTTCCGGCGCCTGTTGTCCGGTGCGGAGTTCGTGGCGCTGCATAGGAACCGCTACTGGAAGACCGGCCGGGGGCTGTGTCTGGATGCGGGCGCCTTCGTCGCTGCGCTCGAGTACGCGACCGGCCGCACAGCGACCCTTGTCGGCAAGCCCAGTCGCCCGCTGTTCGAGGCAGCGGCACGTTCCATGGACTTGAGCCCGGGTGACGTCGTCATGGTAGGCGATTCGCTCAACACAGACATCGCAGGCGCTAAGGCCGCTGGCAGCAGGGCAATCCTGGTCCGGACCGGCAATTACGACGAAGAACAGCTGAGGCGGTCGCTCGTCCAGCCCGACCTCGTCCTCGACTCGCTGGCGGCCGTTCCTGAGGCGCTATGGCCTCAAGAGGAGCGTAAATAGTGAATTATCTCACTGTATTGTCGGGATCGGCTGGATACGGCGTGACGTGACGCCAGAAACCCTTGCGTTATATGGGTAATACGGTGTAAATTGTTGTCGACAAACCGGTTCCCGCCATATCGAGCTCGGCTCGACGTGGTGGGTTTTGTTTCAGCCCCCCGCAGCTTGCTGACCTCCCCCCTGAGGCCGCGCGATCTGACGGCACTCTTGCGTTCACATTTATGGTGACGAAGTTGATTGAGCAGACCGTTTCTTTTGGCATCAATGTTCTTGATGAACATCTGAACGGCATGGGGTCGGGGGGACTCGTAGCGCTCGTAGGTGGACCTGGCACCGGCAAGACGGTCGCGGCGCTGCACTTTCTCGATGAGGGAGTGCGTCAAGGTTACCGAGTAGCTCACCTGACTCAGGCGCGCCCTGAGGATGTCGTCGGGCAGGCAAAATCGATCGGCATCGATATCAGCGCGCACTTGAGGTCCGAAGACTGGCTACTACTCGGGTATCAGCCCGGTTTCCGGCAACGCTATCGAAGGACGATCGACCCGGCCGAAGTCTTTTCGGAACTCGAGTCACTCGTCGGCAGCGGGAACAGGCCGGATAGGATCGTTCTCGACACCTGTGGTCCCCTGGTCGAGGGTCGCGATGCAAGCAACGGCGCCGAGCTGTTGGTGGAACTGCTCGGGCGCTTAGGCAGCACTTCCTTCCTTACTTTCTCGGCCGAATATCTGACGGCGCTGGATGGCGGCTTCGATGTAATATCTCAGCGCGCGTCCCTCGTCCTGCACGCTACTCTGAGCAGCTCCGGCCGGCGTCAGTTCGTCGTGCGCAAAACTCTGGGCCCGCAGGAAACGGCGGGACCGATCACCTTTGACATCCGGGATCGACTCGGGATCGTTCCGTTTGCGAACGCACGGCGCGAGCGTACTGCCGAAGCGAAGGCCGACGCCCGACGCCGGGTTCTGCTTCTCGATGCGACCGGAGAGCTTCCGAACGAACTCAAGCTCTGGTTCGAGCAGTCATTCGAGCTCTTCACAACCACCGACCCCGTCGATGCGTTCCCTGAGTTGGCGCGCAGGGAGTTTGGTCTGGTGGTGCTGAACGTGGATCGCCGCTCGGTCAAGCGTGGCCTGCATGTGATGCATCAACTCCGTCGCGCTGCCAGTCGCCCGCCGATCTTGGTGACGTGTGGGTACGATCTCCGCGCGAGCGATCGCGCTCGGGCCCTGCGGTTCGGTGCCGACGACTTCGTTTCGGGCGGCCTCAACCCCGATGAACTGGCATCCCGCATCGAAGCGCTGCTTCGCCGCGGCCGGCCGCTAGCCGCGTCCGCTGCAGAGATCGACGAGCCACCGCGTCAACCGTCTCCGGAAGAGGACGTCGAAGGCCGAGCCGTGATGGACATCGTTCGCGCTCATCTCGATGTGCCCAAACCTCCCATCTTCTCGCTGGTCTTACTTCGGCCTAGCAACGGGAAGAAGTTGGATGCTTTGGCTAAGCATGTGGGCGCGAACATGCGACGCGGTTCCGGTGACCGCATGAGCGTCGGGGACGACCGAGTCGAGGTCTACTTGGACGGCGCTTTGGCCAGTCACGCTGAGATATTCCTCAATCGCGTGCGAAGTGAGGGATGGAAGAGGATTGGCACGGTAGTCTACACGTCCCCAACCGACCGCGAAGAACTCCAGAAGCTATTCGAAGAGTAGAATGCCTCGGCGACGCTCGACCTACTGGAAGAATTTCTTCCCGCTCGCCGTTGGGTCACTGTGCCTGCTATTTCTCTTCGTGTTCGGCTTGATGCCGCAGCGGTTCCTTCTTGATCTGGACTTCGCTGAGAGTGGTTTCGCCTATCCCGTCGTATATCCACCGTTGCCGCTCCCGACACCGCCGCCACCGTTGGAGATCGTGCGACCGATCCCACGGGGGCCGGCCGAACGTTTCTGGGATGAGTATCTGCAGCTCTTTCACGCCGGCGATGAAGAGGCGGCCCTGCGAGTCATCGAAGAGTACCTGCGGCGATATCCAGGTGACCTCGATGTGACTCTCGAGTACGGACGCGCTCTCTGGCGGCTTGGGCGACTCGAGGAGGCCATCGCTGCCTACCGCAGCGCCTTCGCGCGAGGCGCGGACCCAAGCGCCAGACGTGAGCTCGCCCGGGTGCTCGCCGCGGCCCGGCACTGGGACGAAGCGGCCGATCTGTATGCGCAATTGGTAAGTCTATCTCCCGGCGACCGGGAGCTACTCCGCGAGTTTGCTAGGGCGTTAGTCTGGGCGCAGCGCTATGAGAAGGCGGTCGCGATCTACGAGCAATTGATGCGGGCGACACCCGACGATGTCGAGCTGATGGAGGAGTTCGCCGCGGTAGCGGTTTGGGCCGAGCGATACGACCTGGCAGCGCAGCTTTACGCGAGACTTTCGGATCTAGATCCGGACAACAATGAGCATAGGCTGAATTGGGCGCGCGCTCTCCTTTGGGCGGGGCAGCCAGCGCTCTCCGCCGAGGTGGTCGATGGGTTGCCGTCTGGATTCGTCGGTTCGGGGGTCGATTCGCTGCGCGCTGCCATCGCGCTCTCTCTCCCCTCCCCTCTGCCTCCCCCCGATAGCGTCACTGCGAATCTGCCCGAGCTGGCAAGCCAACTGGTGCTGGACGGCGCCACGGATTCGGCGCTGGTACTCTACCGACGCTACCTGAGCGAGAACCCAGATGCGGATTGGCTGCTTCTGGAGATGGCGGACGTATTCGAGTACCGGGCCGATGTCCCAGACAGCGCCGTGGCCTATCTGCGCGAGTATCTTGCTCGGCAGCCCTACGCGCACGACGTACGCCTGCGGCTTGCGCGGCTGCTTGCTTGGTCGGGAAGATTCGCCGATGCAGAGAGTGCCGCGCTGACCATTGTGCAGGCGCAACCTGAGGATGCTGAGGCGTGGGTGTTGCTCGGCGACCTGTACCGTTGGCAGGGCGAACGTGATCGCGCCGCCGAGGCATACGAACGTGCACTGAAGGCGGACCCGTCGGTGCCCGGCGCCGCGGAAGGGCTCGCGGACTTGGAAGCGCAGGTGGACCTGCTGCTAACGTCGCAGGGGACCATTGGACCGACGAGCGGCCTGGAACACTTCACGGACAGCGACGACTTTAGATTGACTCGACTGCGCGCTGGCTGGACGGGCGGGACTCCTAGAACCCGTTGGGGCGGCGCGGTGACCGTAGAGGAGAGTAGGGGCTACGGCGCAACGGGTGGGCTCGAGGATCTCTTCGCCGTCGAACTAGGCGCCACGTTGGAGCACTGGTGGATGCGTGGCGACTTGAACGTGCTCGCATGGGCGGGAGCCTGGATTCCAGATGCGGGCGGCTCCGTCGAGCCGATCTTGGGATTGAGGCTGGCGGCCCCCAACTGGGGCGGCGCCGCCTACCGCTTCGAGTACACGCACGGCCCTGCCTATCGCGAGACCGCGACGCTCGAAGCCGCGGTGAGCGGGTTGCGCAGCGATGTTGCCGGACTCGAGTTCTACAGACCCATGGCGGAACGCTGGGATCTCACCATCCAGCTCAGAGCAGCCGTATTCTCAGGCGTCGGCGATGCGAACCTGCGGTCCGATGCCGGCGTGGGCATCTACTTCAAGCCGGACGATCACTGGGTGCTTGGCTACGAGACGCGAGGGCTGGCTTTCAGTGACTCGGCTCCGAATCCTGGCAGACGGCTTTATTGGGATCCGGAGTGGTCTTGGTCGAACTTCGCGGTGATCCGCTGGCGCGGTGAGCCGGCACAGGGCTGGGAACTGGACGTATCGCTCGTGCCGGGCTTCGCCTGGCTTAGCGAGCGGGACCGGGAGCCGACTCTGGTGGCTGAGTTGGGAGCCTGGCTGGATGCGCGCCGCCATCTCGGCGCGTGGACACTCGCCGGCCGCGCGGGTCTTACCCAGAGTAGGGCCGACGGTTACCGATCATTCCGGCTCGAGTTCGATGCGAGCAGGAGGTTCGGGCGATGACCAAGAGGCCCTTCCTGCTTGTCCTGTCGGCGACCGTCATCGGGGCCATCGGCATCCTGCTCCTTGTCTGGGCGGCGCGCGCGCCGATGGAGGTGCAGAGCTTAATAGTGCGTATCTCGGTGGTGACGCTGGTGCTGTTCCTGATCATCCTGATAGCGCGCTATTTCACCTTGCTCTGGTTCGGATACCTGCACCACGTGGAGTGGGTCAGTAGCAATAGGCCCGATGAGCTCGAGTATCCGCCCGTCTCGCTGATCGTGCCGGCCTTCAACGAGGGCATAGTCATTGGGCCGGCGGTCGAGAGTCTGACCAAGCTCGACTACCCGCAGTACGAGATCATCGTTGTGGACGACGGTTCCACGGACGATACGCTCGCGCACGCCGCGCCGCTTGCCGGTGACTACGGAAACTGCCGGGTCAAGGTGCTGACGAAGAGGAACGGCGGGAAGGCGAGCGCCTTGAACGCCGGTCTTGCGGTGGCAGAGTCCCCCTTCGTGCTGTGTATGGATTCTGACTCGCGTCTCGAACCCCAGACTCTGAGAGTCGCCGTACCGCACTTCCGGGATCCGTCCGTCGGTGCCGTTGCCGGTAACGTGAAGGTCGTCAATCGAAGGAACCTCTGGACGCGACTGCAGGCTCTGGAGTACGTCGAAGGCCTCAACATGGCCCGGCGCGCTCAGGGGTTCATGAACGCGGTGAACATCGTTCCGGGTCCCGTCGGGATGTTCAGGCGTGACGTCCTCATTGCGCTGGGCGGCTTTGACCTCGACACCTTTGCCGAAGATGCGGATCTGACCCTCAAGCTCCTGGTCTCCGGGTGGAAGGTCAGGTACGAGCCTGCGTCCATCGCTTGGACGGAGGCGCCGGAGCGATTGGTCGATCTGATTCAGCAGCGTTACCGCTGGACGCGTGGAATCTTGCAGGCGCTTGGGAAACACCGTTGGTCCTTCGCGACGCCGCTGCCAGATCTTCCGCTCTGGCTGTCTCTGGTGCAGATGGGCTTCGAGGCGACGATCTGGCCGGCGATGAACGTGTACGGCCACCTGTTCTTCGCTTACGTGGCGGTTGCATTCGGCATGAGCGAGATGCTGTTGGCATGGTGGATACTGCTCACGCTCCTCGATCTAGTGGCTGCGCTGGCCACGGTTGCGATGGAGGAGGAGCAGTTGTCATTGGTGCCCTATGCTCTTATCTATCGTTTCTTCTTCATCCTGTTGATCGATGTGGTGAAGCTTTGCTCCACAGTCGAGGAGGCGCTCAACCTGCGCATGAGCTGGGGCAAGCTGGAAAGGGTCGGACGAATATGAACGTAGTACAGCTGATGGTGACCATCATCATCGTGACTATCCTCGTCACGGTGATCTTGGGTGTGGTCTCCTACATCGCGTACTGGCTACGTCGTTCGCGGCGACCGACCGGGCCTGAGGAGGTCGAACCGGAGCTGAGGTTCTTCTATCGCTACGTTCCGCAGGACGAGGAAAAGGCGGGGAATCACGGCGCGAATACCTTCGCAAACGGTGCCTTCGCGTCCGCCGACACCGAAGCCGCAACGCTAGCCAACTAGTGCTTAACAAGTCCCGATAAGTGACTAAGCGTCAGCTCCAGACGCCGTATCCCGCCGAGCCCCCGCGACCCAGGGCGCCATGGGCGTGGGCCGGCGCACTGGTGCTGCTCGGGGCGCTCACCGCAGGCCTCCTCAGCGGCGCGATGCTCCTCTGGCGGTACATTGACGTCGACTCGGTGTTGGTTGCCGCCACGCTGGGACCTCCACCTAGAGTCTCGGAAGTGGCCGCCGATGTCCCATTGTCCGAACTCACAATAACGACGTCATGGACTGCCAATCTCTACATCTCGCGCAGTTCAGCCGTCTTCTTTCCAGACAGGAACTACTACGCGGCGCTGGCCTCACGCTGGGAGAGGTTGCTGGAAGAGGCCGGCGCGAGCGTGCAACATATCTCCGGCTCAGAGTCTCTGGAGGAGTTGGGAGCAGGCCAATTCCTGGCGATCCCAGCCGCGGTCTGCCTGAGCGCTGACGAGCGCGCGGCTATTGACAGCTACGTGCAACGCGGTGGCCATCTGCTTGCGAGTTGGGCTACGGGTGCGCGCGGCGCGGACTGCAGCTGGATCGGCTACGAGTTCTTGGAAGAAGTTACGCAGGCGGAGGCGGCGGGTACGTTGCAGGGTCGCCCGCCCAACTTCATCGCCATCCCGCACGGCAATGCCGTGGCCGCCGGCTTCCCCCCAGGACTTCGTATCGAGTTGAAGGTCGAGCCGTGGATCACACTGCGATCCTCAGCCACCACCGCGTTCTGGTCCGATTGGGCTCTGAACCCGCGGGCGGGCCCCTTCGGCGGTGCCGCTGCCGCTTCCATCGCCGGCGTCAACGACGCGGGAGCGAGACTTGCCTGGTTCGGATTCCGCCTCGACATGGGCGCGACCGATCACGACCAGAGGTTGATCGATCGATTCGTACAGAACGCGGCGCTTTGGGCGGCGGGACACACCGTCGCCGAAGTCGATCCGTGGCCCAGCGGATTCATGTCGGCTATGGCGGTCACGCAGGATGTTGAAAAGCACTTCGGCAATAGTCGGCTGCTGGCGGCCCGACTCAGTGATCTCGGAATGCCCGTCACTTTCTTCGTCGTCTCGAAGCTCGTGAAAGACGACCCGGAACTGGCGGCTACCCTACGGGCCTCGGGAGAAGTCGGGTCCCACAGCGTCGACCACCGCCAGGTGGCAGGGCGGCTCTGGGGGAACCAACTGGCCGCATTGCGACAGGCGCGCAACGATGTCCGGAAATGGGCGGGAGAACAGCCTCTCGGCCTCAGGCCTCCGCGAGAGCTATACGACCAGTTCACTCTGGAGGCGTGGCGCCGCTATGGCGGCCTCTACGTCGCCGGGACGAATCGCGCGCGGAGCGCTGCCCCTGAGATCTACGATGTGCCGTCAGGGTCTGTCGTGATCTTGCCTCGTATCGTTGACGACGACTACGCTGTGATGATCACGCGCGGCAAGTCCTCTCCGGATTCCCTGCAAGCCGCGCTGCTGGCAGCCCTTCACAAGACCAGATCGCTGAGCGGTCTCGACCTTATCACATTGCACACGCAGCTCATCAACTCCAACCGCCGCGTCGACGCGGTCGAATCGGTCGTTCACGCTGCCCGAAATGCTGGCGACGTCTGGATGGCCAGCGCCGGCGAGCTGGCCGAGTGGTGGCTGCGCCGGTCACAACTGACCGTGATAGTCCGGGAACGCTCGGATAAGAGCGCGATCCTCACCGTTCGCAACCGAGGACGTGTCTCGGCGTCCTCAGCCTGGCTGCGCGTGCACCTGCCGGAAGACGGGGGTACGTACGCGGCGCCTGAGGTAGGTCAAATCACGCTCGATTCTGAGTTCGGGCCCTCGTGGCTTCGGATCAAGTTGCCTACCCTGGCGGGCGGCCAGACCGTCAACATTCTGGTGCCGCGAAGCTCGTCCTGAGCGGTTTACTCCTACTTTTTCGCTACAAGCCTAAGTGAGTTCACGTCCTAGTGGCGGTAGTGCGCGTGACGGTCCGGCGTTGGGGAGTACCCTCCTGCCGATGCTCCTGCTGCGGTTGGATCTCGATCAGCGCCTGGAAGCGGGCGAAGGAGCGTAGCGGATCCCAAAACGGATCCACTTGTAGCAGATTGGCCGTTACCGCCGTCGAGATTGAGAGCAGATACTCGAGTTGGTCGATGGCCGCCTCATACTCCCCGACCATCACGTAGATTCGCGCCAGGTCGCGCACCCTGTCGGAGCCGGTCAGTGCGTCGCGTGTTACGGGGATGAGCTGAATTCCCAACTGGCCGTGGCGTACGGCCTCCTCCTTGAGTCCCAAGCCGGCGTAGGCTATCCCCAGGGCGTGGTGGGGCAACACGTGGCGTGGTCCGTCCTGCACTCGCGCCTCGAGGACGACACGAGCCGAGTCATAGTATGCCCTCGCAACCTCGGGTTCCCCCGTCTGACCGTTGACCTGCGCTTTCGCGAGGTAATAGTAGGCGCTGTCGATTCCCTGATCATCTAGGGTAAGGCGTGCCAGAGTAGGAGCGTAGTCTTCACCGAACACGTCCAGGATGATCCACGAGGCTTCGGAGCCGACCAGGAGTTGCGCCGGGTCTATCCTGTAGAAGGATCCTTGCAGAAGGCGATGCGCTCTGTCTGTCGTTCCATCCCATGCCAGGTAGAACCAGGCGGCCCACCGGTAGTAGTATGGGACGTCCGCAGCCAGGGCGATGGCGCGCTGGAAATAGGGCTCGCCCAGCGAAAATTGCCGCGTGTAAAGATGGTTCTGGGCCTGCCCCATTACCCAGACGGTGTTGCGCGGGTCGAGTTCCAGCGCTAGCTCGGCGTTGATGATCGATCGCTCCCAGTCTCCCTGTCGCCGCTGAATCCAGGCTATGAGCGCAGTGGCGTCCGAGTTACCCGGTTGACGTCGCTGAACCCACAGGTACTGCTCCAGGGCTCGGTCGTAGTCCATCAGGCCGTAGTAGTGGTAGTCGCCGAGAGCCATGTGGGCTTCGGCGAGGTCGGGCTCCAGGGCAAGTGCCTGGTCCACGGCTTGCCGGGCCCGGGGCAGTTCGCTGCTCCTACCATACTGCGAGTTCAGCCAGACAAGCGCGCGGCCGAGCGCGGCGTGTGCCACGGCGAACTCCGGGTCCAGTTCCACGGCGCGTTCGTACATCTCCACGGCCGACCAGGCGTCCTCCTCGACGAAACGGCGGCCGTATAGCTCGTTACCGCGCAAGAAGTAGTCGTAGGCCTCCAAGTTACCGGTCGGCTGCGTCGCCAAGGCCTGCCGTTGCGGCTCGAGCAGCGTTATGTCCAGCGCGAACGCTACGTTCTCGGCTATGGCCGACTGGACTTGGAAGATCTGAGAAAGCACGGCGTCGTATGTCTGCGTCCAGATGTTGGTGTCGTCCAAGACGCGAATCAGCTGCGGTGTCACCCGGACGCGACTGCGTCCATTCGGCAGGCGCTCCCAGCGAACCGTACCTAGCAGCACGTACTGTACATCGAGCTCTACGGCGATCTCGCCCAGGCTCTTCTCTGTACCCTTGTACTGAATCGCGCTCGTCCGGGAGATCACGCCGAGTTCCGGGATCTCGGATAGCCGCGACGTTATCTCCTCCGTGACACCGTCGGTGAAATACTCTTCTTCGGCCAGGCCGAGGTTCTCGAACGGCAGGACCACCAGCTTCGTGCGCAGCTGGCTGATCTCGGAGCCGCCGCGCCGGTCGACTACCGCGTCGAAGACCAACCAGCCTATCGCGATGATGCCCCAGAGGGCCAGAACGTAGACCAGGCCGACAAGCGCGCGGCGCCAGGTGAGAACTCGGCGCCCCATCTTGGCAGGAGCCCGCTTAGGCGCGGGGCTTTCTCCCGCGGGTCCCTCCGCAGCTTGCGCTCCGACGTCGGAAGGCTTGACCTCCTCCCTCACGACGGCAGCGGCCAACACGACTGGTAGCAGCGCGACGAACAGCACGACGGCAAAGCCCGGAAGCCACGTTGGGAGGTCGAAAACTTCCGTGAGACTCCGGATCACCGCATAACCCGCCGCGGCGCCCAACAGGTAGACCGCCAACGCCTGCCAGATCGAGCGTTTGTGAATCTCGGTGACCAGCCGCTTCAGACTCTGCACTACTATACAAGCCTTGTTAGAGGGTCGATTCGCTACGGCTGCTAGGACACACCAAAAGCCAAGATGAGCACGTCACCTTAACAGAGCAATCCTGGTTCCTCGGCTTCGCGTCTTGTGGGGAGTCTGACCGCCCTCGCGGGCGGGTTGGTCATCCGGATGCACTCGACAACTGCGGCAGAGCCGGTCAGATTGATAACTGAAACCGTTATACGGGAACATTCACTGGCGAGTAGAAGTCCTGTTGCCCGCGATGGCTTCGCGCGGGCTCCAGGCTCATCCCTATGTCATAGCTGAGGAGGGACCTATGCAGGATATCGATTCGGTCGCGCAGCAAACATTCGATATGGTAATCAATCTCGTAAGCGCCTGGGGGCTGAAGGTGCTCGGGGCCCTGGTGCTGCTGTTCGTGGGTCGGATCGCCGCGGGCTGGGTACGACGCATTGTGCGTAGAGGGCTCACTGCGGCGAACGTCGATGCGACGTTGGTCCCGTTCATATCGGGCGTCACGTACTACATCATCCTCATTTCTGTCTTCATGGCTGTGCTCGGGCTCATCGGCATCCAGACAGCGTCGCTGCTCGCCGTGATGGGCGCGGCCGGTTTGGCGGTTGGCCTCGCGCTTCAGGGAACGCTATCGAACGTCGCCTCTGGGGTGATGCTTCTCGTCTTCCGTCCCTTCCAGGTGGGGGACTACATCGAAGCGGGCGGCACCGCCGGCTCGGTCGAAGCGATCGGCCTGTTCACGACCACGCTGAATACGCCGGACAACGTCAGGATCTTGGTCCCGAACTCTTCCGTCTACGGGCAGACGATCAAGAACTACGCGGCCAACGACACGCGGCGAAACGACATGGTCATGGGCATTTCTTACGACGACAACATCGGCCTCGCCGTGGACACCATCAGGCGTGTGCTCTCGGCTGACGACCGCGTGCTCGCCGAGCCGGAACCCGTCGTCGCGGTAGCCGAACTGGCCGACTCGTCGGTGAATATCGTCGTGCGCCCGTGGTGCAAGAAGGAGGACTACTGGGGGCTCCGCTTCGACATGATGCGGACGTTGAAAGAAGAGTTGGAAGCCGCGGGCTGTTCGATTCCGTATCCGCAGCGGGATGTTCACTTGTTCGAAGTTGCCAAGCAGGCGACTGCGTGATCGCTGGTGTCAGCCGATCGTGGTCTGTAGTAGTCAGATGGATTCGCGAAGGCGCAGCGACTTCATGAACGGAACGCAAGGCGGGGCTGCATCTCGGTGCCGCCCCGCCTCTTTCTGCCGCCTGCGCGCTTCGCTCTACACCGTCACGCCCGCGAACCTATCGGAGCGAACGTCGGCGTGATCTTCTTGTCCACTCCCAAGAAGAGGAAATGGTCAAAGTAGTAGTGGATGAGCAGGAACGAGAGCACTACGCTGTAGAAAGCGAAATAGTGCTGCTGCGCGTAGACCGTTCCGTACATCAGCGTCCGCATCGTCGCGCCCTCGGCGAAGAATCCGAAGTGCGAGACAATGCCGAGCACAGAGAGGAACAGTACGCCCGCCCCGAGCGTGAACGCCAGGCAAAGTCCGTAGAGCTTCCAACCCTTCTCAGAGCTCTTGCGTACGACCTTCGAGCGGATGTAACCGCGGCTCTCACGTAACCGGTTCAGGTACAGAACGACAGCCAGGTACTGGAACGAGTGCCATACGTTGAGTCCCTGGAAAGCGACGTCCAGGTTCTTGAGCATCGGCGTGAAGAAGAAGAGAGCCGTGGCCAGCGTCATATGCAGTGTCTTGCCGAAATGTAGGCGCCCCGTGCGCCATTCGAGGAAGGTCTTCACCACGAAGGCGACGAGGAAGAACAGGAATGCTGCTGTCACCAACGTGGGCAGCCAGCCGATCCGTAGAAAGTCGGGAAACAGCAGCACACGCCCTCCCGTCTCGAGTTGGCTGCCGATAAGTTTGCTGGTCGCGATCGGATAAAGACATGTCGCTAGAAGGCCGTAGTCGATGATCCGGGAAGTCCAAGCCCAACCCCGCGGGTCCTTCATGCGATAAGCATCCGCTACGAAGGCGGCCTGGTGAATCACATGCACCGAAGCCCAGAAGAAGAACACGGTCACCAGCAACGTTAGATTCATGATTGCCAGCGCCACGATGATCACGGGCAGGAGGATCGCGCCTAACGAGTAGATCGGATATCTGGCCCGAAAGTCGGGCTCCATCAATGTCATCGTGTATGTGGCGAACAGATGTGGCCCACCGATCAACATCGTCACCAGCAAGTCCACGAAGATGATGCTGGGGAACAGCGTGTGGCTGATATGTGGGAAGAGCACCAGTGCCCCCGAGAATATGATCAAGAACAGATCGTAGCGCGGGCTAACCAGCCACATGTCCGGGTTCTTTAGCTGGGCTCTGGGAGAATAGTCCGGCATTGCTGCGACCGAAGCAGCCATGGGCCGACCTCCTTATAGCTGGGGCATTCCTCGCCAATCCTAGGCCATTTCGGCGACGATCAGCGACCGAGTTATAAAGGTCCCTTCTCTATGGGAGCCTACCCACCGTGGCAAGCGCTGGCCCCTGTGCGGAACCGCCGCCCCACCGTGGGCCGTTGACCTTGATGCAACCTCCGAATAGCATCATGCGTTCCCGTACCAACAGATGGAAAGTTTGCGGGCGATATTCGTACTTGAACTCGCGGGATCCGCGAGGAGGTGGATCGATGAACCTAGGTTCGTCAGTCAGATGGGCGCTTGCCGGGGCGACCCTGGCGCTGCTGGTCGTGGCGCCGGCGCCGGTCCAGGCGCAGCAGCTCGAGTACCCGAAGACCGCCAAGGTCGACGTCGTAGAGAACTACCACGGCACCGAGGTGGCCGATCCTTATCGTTGGCTCGAGGACGCGGATGCGGCGGAGACCGCGGCCTGGGTCGAAGCGCAAAACAAGATCACCTTCGCGTTCCTTGATGCGATCCCCGAGCGCGAAGCGATCCGCCGGCGTCTGACCGAGCTCTGGAACTACGAGCGCTACACGACGCCGTTCAAGGAGGGGGGTAAGTACTTCTTCTTCAAGAACGATGGCCTGCAGAACCAGTCAGTCCTCTTCATGCAGACGTCGCTGGACGCGGAGCCCAAGCTGGTGCTCGACCCCAACAAGTTCTCGGACGACGGGACCGTAGCGCTCGGCGGCTTCTCGTTCACCCACGACGCGAAGCTGATGGCTTACAGCAAGTCGGTCAGCGGCTCCGACTGGCGCGAGTTCTTCATCCGCGAGGTGGAGACGGGGCGCGACCTGGACGACCACCTCGAGTGGATCAAGTTTTCGGGCGCCTCGTGGACGCACGACAACGCCGGCTTCTTCTACGGGCGGTACCCGGAGCCGAAGGAGGGCGACGAGTACGAGGATGCCAACCGTAACCGCAAGATCTATTACCACCGTATTGGCACACCCCAGTCTCAGGACCAGCTCGTATACGAGCGACCCGACCAGCCAGAGTGGAGCATCGGCAGCTTCGTGACCGACGACGGACGCTACCTCATCCTGACCATGACACATGGGACGGACGACCGGAACCGCTTCTATTTCGTCGACCTCGGCGATCCCGAGAAGCCGAACCTTGGCGGCGAGGTTGTGGAGCTGATCGACGAGTTCGAGGCTAGCTACGGCTTTGTTGAGAACGACGGCCCGGTCTTCTACTTCCGCACGAATCTCGACGCGCCCTTGTATCGCCTCATCGCCATCGATACTCGAAAGCCGCAGCGGGCCAACTGGAAAGAGATCATACCGGAAAAGGGCGACGTTCTTCAGGGCGTCGGCATCGTCAACAATCAGTTCATAGCCAGTTACCTGCACGACGCGCATACGCAGATCCTGATCTACGACATGGACGGCCGGTTCGACAAAGAAGTCGAGTTGCCGAGCATTGGCACGGCTGGCGGCTTCAGCGGCGAGCGTGAAGACAGCGAGGCGTTTTACACGTTCACCTCGTTCACGTACCCGACGACCGTGTTCCGCTACGACTTCGATTCTGGGACGTCCACGGTCTTCCGTGCACCGGATGTCGATTTCGATCCGAATTTGTACGACACCAAACAGGTGTGGTATAAGTCGCGGGACGGCACCCGCGTTCCCATGTTCGTCGTCCACAAGAAGGGGATCGAGCTCGACGGCTCGCACCCGACGTACCTCACCGCTTACGGCGGGTTCAATATCAGTCTGAGGCCGTACTTCGATGTCAGCCGTCTGGCCTGGCTCGAGATGGGCGGCGTCTACGCTCAGCCCAGCCTGCGCGGTGGCGGCGAGTACGGTGAGGAATGGCACCGCGGAGGCATGCTAGAGAGTAAGCAGAACGTCTTCGACGACTTCATCGCCGCGGCAGAGTACCTCATCGACGAGGGCTATACGTCGACACCGAAGCTGGCCATCGCCGGCGGCTCCAACGGTGGCCTGCTGGTGGGCGCCGTGATGACGCAGCGACCCGAGCTGTTCGGCGCGACGCTGCCCGCGGTCGGCGTGATGGACATGCTGCGTTTCCATAAGTTCACCATCGGCTGGGCCTGGATCTCCGATTACGGCTCGTCCGAGGACCCGGACATGTTCCGTCATCTCTACGCCTACTCGCCGTATCACAACATCCACCCCGCGAAGTATCCGCCGACGATGGTGACGACGGCGGACCATGACGACCGCGTGGTGCCGGGGCACTCCTTCAAGTTCGCGGCGCGGTTGCAGGAGATGCAGATGGGTGACTCCCCTGTGTTGATCCGCATACAGACCAAGGCCGGTCACGGCGGAGGCAAGCCGACCCATATGGTCATCCAGGAGCAGGCAGATCGCTGGGCGTTCCTGGTAAAGAGCCTCGGGATCACGCTCCCTCAGGAAGTCACCTTCGAGTGACCGCGACCCGAGGCGCTCGTAAGGCCTCGCTATAAATCCGACGACGGGACGGCCGCGCTCGATCAACCGGGCGCGGCCGTTTTGCTGGATTAATCGCTTGCTGACTGCCGCGAGCCTCGGACCCGTGGAAGCCGCTTGTCTGCTGTGTGTCGGGCCCTGTCACTACGTGATGTCGGGTCATGTCTCACTTCTGCGCATTACAAGGTGGCAGCAATGAAAACGGCGCTCGGAAAGACGCCATCGGTATAAGGCAGAAGGAGGCCAGCAGATGATCGCAACAACGAACGCAGTGATAGACCAGGCGCGGGCGGAGGCCTTCGCCGACAAGATGATCGACGTCCTCAACAGCGGCGCCCTGGCCCTGGCCACCTCGATCGGGCACCGGACGGGCCTGTTCGACACCCTGGCGGAACTACCGCCGTCTACCAGCGAGGAGATTGCGAGGGCGGCGGGTCTGAATGAGCGGTACGTGCGCGAATGGTTGGGAGCCGTAGTGACCGGCGGTATCGTCGAGTACGACCCCGCGTTGTGCTCCTTCTGGCTCCCCGCCGAGCACGCCGCGTGGCTCACACGTGCGGCTTCGCCGGACAACCTTGCGGTGCCGGCCCAGTACATTCCCATCTTGGCCGGCGTAGAGGACCGCATCGTCGAGTGCTTCAGGGAAGGGGGTGGCGTCGACTACTGCCATTTCACCCGCTTCCATCAAGTGATGGCAGAAGACTCCGGCCAGACGGTTGTCGCGGCGCTCTTCGACGCGATCCTACCGCTGGTCCCAGGATTGACGGACAGGCTGGCGGCCGGGATAGAGGTTCTCGACGTCGGTTGCGGTAGCGGTCGGGCGCTGATCGAGCTGGCCGAGGCATTCCCCCGTAGCCGCTTCGCGGGCTATGACCTCTCACAGGAAGCGATCGCTAGGGCGCGGGCGGAAGTGCGGGCGCGCGGCCTGAACAATGTCACCTTTGAGGTGAGGGACGTGGCCGAGTTGGACGAGCCTGGTCGCTACGATTTCATCACCGCATTCGATGCGATCCATGACCAGGCGAACCCGTCGAGAGTGCTGGCGGGTATCTGTCGAGCCCTGCGCCCCGATGGAGTCTTACTCATGCAGGACATCGCCGGCTCGACGCATCTGGAGAACAACCTCGGCCATCCGATCGCCGCGTTGCTCTACACGATCTCGTTCATGCACTGCATGACGGTCTCGTTGGCGCAGGGCGGCGATGGGTTGGGGACGCAGGATTCGGCCAGATCGACGTGCACCAGCTGGCCCACGACTTTCAGAACTACTTCTACGTTGTGAGAGTGTAGCATGTAGCCGTCTTGTTCGAGCAGTCGATTGCCGGGGCCGGCCGTGTCCGACTGAGTTACTGTCGACGCGGCCGTTTGCCGGTGCTGTTGCGCCGTTATCGAATTCCTTGCCCGCTGGTCGCTCCTGCACCTACCTTGATGGTGCCCCTACCCCAGAGACCATGAAGTCACCGCGTTCGCTCTCATTGCGGAGCAAGTTCATCCTGATCGTGCTCGGTGGCGCCGTGCTGCCGCTGGCGCTGCTCGGGCTATGGCTCACGCGCACCGCGGAACGCTCGGGAGAGGAGTTGTTGCGTGCGCGACTGCAGACCTCGCTCAGCCAAGTCGTCGACGAGATTGGCCTCCGCTGGTTGAGCCAGCGGTCCCAACTTCTCAGACTCGCCGAATCCCGGGCGATTCAGGCGGCGCTTCGCGACAGCCTCACGACTCAAGCGGCCGACGATGCGGCGTT
The DNA here is from genome assembly GCA_039588015.1 of Gemmatimonadota bacterium. Lineage (GTDB taxonomy): Bacteria > Gemmatimonadota > Gemmatimonadetes > Palauibacterales > KS3-K002 > JASFMO01. The sequence goes on from JBDHAS010000055.1 coordinate 24,360, forward strand.
GGCGGAACTCCGGACGCTGTACGCCGGCATGGGCGACGCCGTTGGCTCGGCCGAGATACTAGACATGTCCGATGCAGCGCGCTGGAACGTCGGGGGCGATGACGGCGCGACTCGCGGCGGTCTGCAAACCGAGCCGACGTTGACCGTAAGGCTCGGGATCTTTGACGCCGCCACCGGGGCTCGGTTGGGCAACCTCGATGCCCGGGTGCTCATGAGCGGCCTCCTACCCGGCGGCGCTGGTTGGGGTGGTGTGAGCGGCTCCGTGCTCGCCGTATTCGATCGGAGCAGCGGCGCCTCTTTGATACCGCTCTCGATCGATCCGGCGCTCTTTGCTCGACAAAGCTTCGTCTGGGGCGAGGAGCCGTGGCTCACCGTGCGACACGTGTTGCACGAGCCGCCGATGGATCTCGTCCTGGCGGCGCCGGTGACCCCGTTCGCCGAGCCGTTCCAGGAAGCGGCGCGCAGGAACCTGTGGATTCTCGTGATCGTCGCTCTCGGCGGTTTCGCCCTGGCCACGCTGCTCACGCGGCGCACGACACGCGCGCTGGTCCGGTTGGCAGCAGCAGCGGAAGCGGTCTCACGCGGCGACTTGGAAAGGCGAGTCGAGGAGGCAGCCGGGGACGAAGTGGGTCGTGTAGCACGCGCCTTCAATTCGATGACCGAGAGCCTCCGCCGCACCCTCCGAGAGCTTTCGCAGCGTCAGGCACTCGCCGCCGTCGGCGAATTCGCCGCGTCGCTCGCCCACGAAGTCCGTAACCCACTGACGTCGATCCGCCTCGACTTACAACGCGTGGAGGAGAAGCTGCCCGACGAGTCGGACGCGCGCGATTTGCTCGGGCGTGCCTTGGGCGAGATCGAGCGCGTCGATCGCTCGGTGACGGGCGCGCTGCGCGTTGCGCGAAGCGGCAGGATCACCCATGAGCCCGTCGATGTGCGCCAGCCGCTCGAAGCCGCCCTCCACAGTGCGGGACCCGAGTTCAAGGCCCGCAACGCGCGGTTAGAGCCCGCGCAGTTTGGGGAGGAGCCGATAAGCGTGAAAGGAGAGGCGGCCGCGCTCGAACAGCTGTTTCTGAATTTGCTGCTGAACGCGGCGCAAGCCCTCGACCCGGGCGAGCGTGCCGGGGTCGAGCTAGAAGCCGATTCCGGCGAAGCGCTGATCTCGGTCTGGGATACGGGAAGCGGCATCGCTCCCGAGGAGCTGGAGAAGGTGTTCAAGCCCTTCTACTCCACACGACCCGAGGGGACCGGGCTCGGGCTCGCCATCGCTCAGCGGATCGCGGTCGCCCACGGAGGCGACCTGTCGATCGAGAGCACGCCGGGATCGGGAACCACGGTGCGGGTGCGTCTGCCGTTGGGAGCCCCGCCGGGCCCGGCGTAACGCTTCGAACGGCCAGCGTAACGGGTCGTTCCGTCGCGAGCGTGCCGTAACTCGCCTCTCCCATGGGATTCCCCATGTTCTATATGGGTTCTTGGCTTGCGGCTGAATGGCACGTCGCTGGCTAGGGTTGGCGCGCGAAAGGGCAATCGGCCACCTGTCGGCCTCGCCCCCAATCGCTGAGGTAGTCTCATCATGCTGGAGATCGCTGGACTGCTGGCTCGGAGTTCCTTGCTGGGGCAGGGAGAGGTTGGAGCCGCGCTCTGGTTCGGTGCCGGACTCATCGTGGGCCTGGTGGTGGCTGTCGCCTCGCTTGCGGCCTGCGCGCTCGAGTGCCTGACACCAAGGCATGCGTCGTGAAGATAGAGGGAACGCCATGAAGGCAATGATCGGAATTCTCATTCTCGGCCTGGCTCTGATCGTTTGCGGTCGCGAGCCACGTCCGACCGCCGACGAGGGGCACCTGCTGGCGGCGGGGCTGCCGAGCGCTAAGACGAGCGCAAGTGAGGCGGAGCAGGACTCGTCGCCGATGGTGGTGCGGCGGCTCTGGTTCGTCCGAGACAACCTGGGATTCTGGGGCGGCCCGTCGCCCGACGGCAGGTATCTCTCGTTCTCGGACAACATGACGGGCGATCTGGTGCTCCACGAATTCGGCACAGAGAAAGACCGCCGTCTCACAGAAGCTTCGAACGGTGAGTACGCGTGGGGCTCGGCATTCTCACCCGACGGCGAGCGGGTCGCCTACGGCTGGACTAACGAGGTCGGATACGATGAGTTGCGTATCCTGGAGTTGGATGGCTCGGGTCCACGAACCGTCTACGCTGATGAGTCTTTCAACCTGGGTCCGATTGAATGGTCCTCCGATGGCGAGCGGATCGTTGTGCGGATTGACCGAAACGACGAGCCCATACGCGAGATCGGACTGGTAACTGTGGCCAACGGCTCGCTGCAGGTGCTCAAGACGCTGGATCGCGATGCTCCCTTCGAGGTCAGCATGTCGCCCGACGGCCGATCTGTGATCTATGACTACGCGGCGAAAGGGGATCCATCGGCAAGCGACATCTACTTGATCAACGTCGAGACCGGCGACGAGCGCATGCTGGTGGAGCACCCGGCCGATGATCGCGTGCTCGGTTGGGCGCCGGACGGTGGGCACGTTCTTTTTCTCAGCGACCGCACCGGGACGCTGGGCGTATGGCTCTTGCCGGTGGCGGATGGGCGGCCGGCCGGGCGCGCGAGACTGGTGAAGCCGGACATGTGGCGAATCGCGCCCCTCGGCTTTGCACGAAACGGCTCGTTCTACTACGGCGTGCCCATGGACATGACCGATGTGTACGTCGCCGCGTTCGATCCTGAAACCGGCCGCATAATCGATCAGCCCACGCGCATCAGCCAGAGCTTCTTCGGCAGTAACGAGGATGCGGTCTGGTCCCGCGACGGTCGCTACGTGACCTATCTCTCGAAGCGTGGTCCCTTGGGAAGAGCCGGCACCAATGTGATCGTCACCCGTTCGATGGAGACGGGCGAGCAGCGGGAGCTGACGCCGAGCATCGGTCCGATCTATTGGCCGCGCTGGTCGCCCGATGGTCGTCACATCCTGGTGGCGAACTACGAGTCGGGTGACAAAGGCCTGTTTCTGGTCGACGTGCAGACGGGCCAGGCTGAACCGGCGGTTCGTTATGGACCCGACGACTACCATCTGCGGGCGTATTGGCGGTCGGATGGGAGATCGATCTTCTGCTGGACCTACTCGGAAGACGGCACGCGGATCGGGATTCGTGATCTCGAGAGCGGCGCCGAGAAGGTGCTTCAACATGCCGCCCCGGATGAGGGCTTTATCTCGGGCGGATACGCCGTGTCGCCCGACGAGACTCGCTTGGCCTTCGCCTACCGGGATGGGCAAGACGACAGTGAGTGGAGTCTAATCGTTATGTCGACCGCCGGTGGTGAGCCGCGCGCGCTACTCCACTTCGAGGCGGGAACCTCATGGCCACAGCTAATCCATTGGGGCCCGGATGGCCATCACATCTACTACAAGCGACACGGCAACAACGACGAGTACGTTGACCTGTGGCGTGTGCCGGCGGAGGGCGGTGAGCCCGAGAGGTTGGACTGGTACGAGGATGTCGACGGCAGAGGCATCCACTTCCACCCCGACGGAAGGCGCATCGCCCTAAGCCGTGGCGAATTCGGTTCGGAGGTCTGGGTGATGGAGGACTTCCTACCGTCGGAGGCATCCGGGCAATCGGAATCTGAAGGAGAATAGGAGGGTGCCATGAGCAGGATGACCGGCATTCTCGTTTTTGCTCTTGTTGCTCTTGCCGCGTGCAATTCGCAACCACCCCGCGCTGACGGCGAAGGCAACCTGCTGGCGGCGGGCATTCCTGCCATCGCCAACACGAACCCGGCCGAGCAGGACTCGTCTCCGATGGTGGTGCGGCGGGTCTGGTTCCAAACGGGACTCGACTTCGACGGCGGACCATCGCCCGATGGCCGGTACCTCACCTTCGTCGATTGGCCGGATTGGGGGCCAGACGGCGGCGCGTGTCTGGCCGTCCACGACCTGCGTACGGGGAAGAACCGCCGGGTCGCGCCCGAGCCGTCGCCGTGGGCGTACGTCCAGTTCTCGGCCGTATCGCCAGACGGCGAGCGAATCGCCTACAGCCAATACTCGGACGAGAATGGTCACCAGCTACGTCTGATTGACTTCGATGGTGGCAACCCTCGTATCCTGTACCACGACGGTTCGTATCAGGTTCAACCCCGGGAATGGTCCGGAGACGGTGAATCCCTCCTCGTCTTTGCGGTCGATAATCGTGAGAACCGTATCGGGCTGATCTCTACGCGCGATGGCTCGCTTCGGGTGCTCAAGACGCTTGGCCAACAGAGCCCGTTCGAGGTGAGCATTTCGCCGGATGGCCGCCACGTCATCTATGACCGCCCCGCGGCGGACGAACCTCAGAGGGACGTCTACGTGATCGATGTCGCCACCGGTGGTGAACGAACTTTGGTTCAGCACGGAGCGGACGACGTCGTTCTCGGATGGGCACCGGACGGCGAGCATGTGCTGTTTGCCAGCGATCGCACAGGCACGTTTAGCGCTTGGTTGCTACCGGTGGTCGACGGGATGCCTGCCGCAACGCCGAGACTTGTGAAACCGGATCTCTGGCGTGCGCAGCCGATTGGCTTTGCGGGGGACGGCTCGTTCTTCTACGGCGTCCGCATGCATATGACCGATGTGTATGTCGCAACTCTCGATCTCGAGACGGGCCAGTTGCTCGGTCGCCCCACACGCATCAGCGAAAGTCACCTGGGGAGCAATGGCGGGCCGGAATGGTCACCGGACGGCCGCTACGTGGCCTATTTCTCGGAAAGAAGGCCTTGGAGGGCCTTCGGCGACGAGGTGATAGTCATCCGTTCGATGGACACCGGGGAAGAAAAGGAACTGCAACCCAACCTGACCTCTCTTATGTATCTGCGCTGGTCACCGGACGGTCGAACGCTGCTCGTACGGGGGAAGGACGAGATAGGACGTGGCTTGTTCCAGATCCAAGTGCAGTCGGGCGAGGTCGAACCACTGATTCGATTCCCGCCGGGGAGCGGTAATCTCGCAGTGAGGATGGAGTGGCTCGCGGGAGGTAGAGAGCTCCTGTACTGGTGGTTCGGTGAGCAGAGTTCGAACAGCCTTCGTGTTCGGAATCTCGACACCGGCGGCGAGAAGGTGTTATACGAGGGCCACATATCCCCGCGCTTTGGATTGTCGCCGGACAAGCGCCAGCTGGCGTTCACGCTCCATCAGGGCGACCGGGCGGCCCTGATGATCGTGCCAACCGTCGGCGGTGAGCCGCAGCTAGTGCTGTATCCTGAATTCGGGGCTCCGAGTGAGCTGCAATGGGGCCCGGATGGCAAGTACCTCTACTACAAGAACGAGGGCCTCTGGCGTGTGCCGGCAAGCGGTGGCCAGCCGGAAAGGTTGGATTGGTACGAGGAGATAAAGGCAATCGGGTTCTTCCGCTTCCAGCCCGATGGTCATCGCATCGCAGTCACGTGCGAGCAGGGCGAGGTCGCAAGCGAAGTCTGGGTGATGGAGGACTTCTTACCCGACCGCCGGATCGAAAGCCCGTGAGCCAAACGGTGGACGTTCTTGGCAAATAGCAACAAATTATGGAAGTAGCTGTACTCCCGCCGGACCTCGTTCTGAGACTTGCCTGGGGCGCGCTACTCGCGCTGATCGTGGCCGGTTGTGGCCCACCGACGATCTACGACGTCGACGGTCGACCGGTGAAGGAACCGGCCTACATCGCCCGCGTCGACGGCGGCTTGGTCGCGGTGGATTCCGGGCCGGCCGGGATCCGCGCGGTGCTCGAGCTTCAGGTGCCGACTGCAGGCAGCCTCATCTCGCAGTGGGACGTCGACATGCCGGTGCTTCGCCTCGGCTCCGGTCGCCTGCTCTCGCCGGTCCGGGTCCAGCAGAGTGCACCCCATTGCTGGCCAAGT
>JBDHAS010000056.1:0-20103 GCA_039588015.1 Gemmatimonadota bacterium
GCCGAGCAGGCGCGAACCGCTACCCTAATTAGAGTCGGCTCGAGAGTAGCGGTGCAGCCCTCCGTTCGTCCTCGCGGAGGCGATGAGGCCATCAAGGTCGAGGGAAGGTGGTCCAAGTTGGTGAAAGGAATCACCTGGCGACCGCCGAGGGCGCGAATCACGAAGAACCGTCCCAGCTGCTGGGCCACCGCAGCTGGGACGGTTCGTGTTCTCGATTTGAGTTACTACTGAACGACTTGGGTCGTGCCTGAACCGGGTCCGAGCGCAGACCAGTGGGACGCGCGTAACCTCCATCTCCCATCTTCCTTGACGAACGCCTGAGTGACCCGCGTCCGGTAATTCGAAACCGGGTCCGCGCCCTCAGGGTGCATGGTTCCTTCGGAGTAATACATGGCCACCGCCGCCTGACCCTCGGCCCAGCGAGCCTTCCCGCGAAACCTCTTGGAGCATGCCGCCGCTCGACCAAAACGCGACCGCCCCAAGCTTCGAAAGGCTTTCAGGTTCGGTCGTCAGGTTCTGGTTCGTATAGCGGCTGTTCGCTAGGATCGTCTCGATGACTTCGCGCTCGGTCTGAGACTGTGCCTCCGCGAGCGCCGGCATGACGAGCAGGCCGGCAAACAGCAGCAGCGCGATCCTCTTCATGTGTCCCTCCTGTGAGATGGTTGGGGAGATGAGAAACGAAGGCGTGAAGATACCGTTACGGGTCTGGCAACGGCAAGCGACAGTAGTTCATGCGACGCTCGCCATTGACTGAGTGGGCGGCGGTTTGTAGCGTATAATCCCCGCAGCAAACCCTCGACGTTTTCCCATACCGACAGCAGACTTCCGCCGGCCTGTGAATCCAATCTCGTTGGAGGCACCCATGGTTGGCCCCACCTATCGATCGAACCCGCGCGTTCGTTCACTTGCCGTGCTATTCGCCGGAACCGTCTGGCTGGGATGTGCGGATGACGAGCTCACGCAGTCGCAAGATACGCTGACCCTGCCGCAGGCCATCGAGATCCAGGAACGGAACACCGAAGCGCTGATGGATATCGAGGGTGTCGTGGGAACGGCGGTCGGCCTTTCGGCGAACGACGCCCCCGAGATCAGAGTCTACACCATGGAGTCAGGCATAGCGGGCCTGCCCGAGCTGCTGGAAGGGTACCCGGTCGTCGTCAAGCCGACGGGCATGCTGATGGCCCTGAGCGATCCGACGGCGAGGCAGCCGCGACCGGTCCCTATCGGGGTGTCCACCGGCCACCCGGCGACCACGGCGGGAACCATCGCTGCACGGGTGAAAGACGCGCTGGGCAACGTGTACGCGTTGAGCAACAATCACGTCTACGCGGCCAGCAACGCGGCGGCGCTCGACGACAACGTGCTGCAGCCGGGCGTGTTCGACGGCGGCGCGGACCCGACCGATGCCATTGGTATTCTCGACTCGTTCGTGCCGATCGACTTTTCGGGCAGCCCGAACACCGTCGATGCCGCGATCGCGTTGTCCTCAGGGGCGCTACTCCACAACGCGACACCTAGCGATGACGGTTATGGAATTCCCAGCTCGCTAACCGTCGCGGCGTTTGTGGGCCAGCAAGTGAAGAAATACGGCCGCACGACCAAGCTCACTCACGGCGAGGTCACGGAGGTCAATGTGACCGCGGACGTCTGCTACGAAGTGGCCGTGCTGATCTGCACGAAGACCGCCCGATTCACCGGGCAGTTCGGGATCTCGACGGCGGGATTCAGCGATGGAGGCGACTCGGGCTCGTTGATCGTGACCGAGAACGGAAACAATCCCGTTGGGCTGCTGTTCGCCGGGAGCGCGGCCCTGACGCTTGCCAACCCCATCGATGCCGTGCTCGACGCCTTCGGCGTGATCGTTGATGACACGTTGGCGCCGCCACCGACGCCACTGACGGATGTCGCGGTATCGAGCGTTGTCGCCCCGGCCGCAGTTACTCAGGGCGACACGGTGAGGGTCGACGTGACGGTGAGCAACGTGGGCAACCAGGATGTGGCCGTTTCCATCGATGTCACGCTAGTAGATGATACCGAGAGCATCGACATCGGTACGCAAACGATCGCAGGTGGCCTGGCGTCCGGTGCCTCCACCACGCTGACATATTCATGGCTCACGGCGGTCGCCTCGCTCGGCATCCACACGCTCACGGCCAGCCACCCCGTCGCCGATGACGACAGCGGCAACGACTCAGCCGGTTCCACGGTCGAGATCAAACAAGTCCTGCCCCCGGCGACCGGAATTCACATAGGCGACCTCTTCCCCTACTCGTCCCACGAGGGAAGCACTTGGACCGGCTACGTGATCGTCGGCGTGCACGATAGCAACCACAACGCCATCGAGGGCGTCACGGTCTACGGGAACTGGACGGGCGGCGGCCTGGCCGTTGACGAGTGCGTGACCGATTACGCCGGCGAATGCCTCATGCTGTCGACGTTGTTACCGACGAGCGTCGCCAGCGTGACCTTCTCGGTGACCGACGTGGCGGGCGCGTTCGCCTACAACGCGGGCGACAACCACGACGCGGACGGCGACAGCGACGGGACGAGCATCACGATCGACAGACCGAACTGAGTCTCACGCGATTGTTGATCACCATAGCGTGGCGCCGCATCTTGGTGCCATGAACAGCCCCGCGGATCTCTTGTTGACCAAGGGTGGCGACTGGGAGACGCCGCCCGGGCGGTCCAGCCGCTCGAAGACGGGCCTGCCGCTCACCGTTCTGCAACAATCCTCCAAGCGACTTCAAGTCGTATGTGTTACGCTCTTCGGCTTGGTGGCCTTCGGGTGGTTCGCGGGCAACCTGATCGAGGGCCAACTCGCGGGCGAGTTCGAGACACCGCTGCAGTGGGCGCCGCCGATAGTCATGCTGTCGGCATCGCTGATAGTCTTTGGCCTGGCCCGCAGCCAATGGCTGACGGCATCGGCCGTCATCACGGTCGGGCTCGCCTACGAGGTAGTCATCGCCTTTTGCATACCGATCAGCGAGTACTACAACGCCTTCCGTGGCGTGGATCCTCTGTACATCTCGGGTGACCTTGTCGGCCTCTCGCCGGTCGCGCTGTGGATGATCTTCTTCACCGTGCTCGTGCCCAGCAAGCCTAGGAACGCGCTAATCGCGCTCACACTCTCCGGCTCGGCCGTGCCGATCACGATCGGGCTGCTGGCCGGGTATGGTAACGCGCCCGCCCTGCCGGCCATGAACTTCGCCACGATCTTCGTCCTCCCCTACGTAGCCTGCATCGTCATGTCGTACATCGCCGCGCGGATCATCTACCGCCTCGGCGCCGACATTAGCCGCGCGCAGGCGATGGGGAGCTACTACTTGCAGGAACTCATCGGGCGCGGAGGGATGGGCGAGGTATGGCGAGCAGAGCACAAGATGCTGGCGCGCCCGGCGGCGATCAAACTGATCCGGAGTGACTTCATCGGCTCGGAACCGGGCGCGGTGCAGAGGGCTTTGACTCGCTTTGAACGTGAGGCCCAGGTGACGGCGTCACTGCAGTCACCCCATACGGTAGAATTGTACGACTACGGGATCAGCGATGACGGAACGTTCTACTACGTGATGGAATTGCTGGATGGGGTAGATCTGGAGTCGCTGGTCAACCGCTCGGGGCCGCTCGCCGCGGAGCGTGTCGTGTACATCTTGCGCCAGGCGTGCCACTCCTTGGGCGAGGCGCATCGCAAGAACCTCATTCATCGTGACATCAAGCCGGCCAACGTCTTCTTGTGCCAGCGCGCATTCGAGTACGACTTCGTGAAGGTCCTGGACTTCGGATTGGTCAAGCCCGGCTCGACCGTCGAAGCGCGACCCGCAAAACCGGTGACCGAGGCGGGAACCGTCGCCGGCACGCCGGACTACATGGCACCAGAGTTGGCGGTCGGCGAGGAAACGATCGACGGGCGGTCAGACATCTACTCTCTGGGCTGCGTGGCATACTGGCTGCTGACGGGTCGGCGCGTGTTCGAGAAGGAAACCTCCGTCGCGAAGATCGCAGCGCACATTAACACTCCCGCGGAGGCGCCGAGCGCGGGCACCGAGCTACCGGTTCCCGCCGAACTCGATTCGTTGGTGCTGGCCTGCCTGTCGAAGGATCCCGCGGATCGCCCGGAGGCGGCGGAGGATCTTGATCTTGCGTTGGCAGAGATCGGAACCGAGACTCCGTGGACGCAGGAGCGTGCCGCCGAATGGTGGCGGTTGCATGTGCCGACGAGCGACTCCCACCAGGTCTTGCCGGATACCTAGCAGAGCTCGGGCATGCGCCTTACCTTCGTACGGATGGCAGTCCTGTGACCGTGCGATTACAATGTCTCTAGCAGATTTCGACAAACTCCCTCAGGAGTACCAGCGCCTTCTGCACCTGGCGAAGGATGAACATCGCCTCGATGTCGTCCCCTTGGAGGAGCTCAAAGGTGGGCAAACCGGTGCCTTCCTGTTTCTCGTCAGCGTCTCCGTAGAAGATTCTCGCGAAGTCGAGCATCTGATCCTCAAGTTTGATCGGGTCAACGAGAGAGCGAAGTCAAGCGAGAGCGAAAGACATCGCTTCGCCCTGAGCCAGGCTCCAACGGCCTTTGCAAGCGAAAACGTGGCGCAGCTCGCCTATGAAGTCGAGCACGGCGGGGCGACTGCGCTTTTCTATACCGTTGCCGGCCAATCTCTCCAACGTTTCGGCACACTTGCCTCGCAGGAAAGCCAAGCAAGGCTGGAGGCGCTTTTCAGCGCAACGAACGACTATCTGTTGAAGGAATGGAACGCCGAGTCAGCCTTTGAGCAGGCGCTTCACCCGCAGAAGCTGCTGGAAAGGTGGCTGGGTTACCGCCTGAAGCCAGACGGTCGAATCGCATCGTTCCTCGAAGAGGGTTTCTCGCTTGATCCAGATACGGAAGGCTTTCTCATCCAGGGGCAGATCTTTCCCAATCCATTCAGTTACGGTTTGAATACCGGACGGTGGAAGGAAGCCAGACCTATCGATGTGCTGACCGGCTTTCAACACGGCGATCTGAATATTGGCAACATCCTCGCGAAATTCGCGGAAGACTCAGAGTACCTGGAGGGGTATTTCCTGATCGACTTCGCATTGTATAAAGCCCAGATGCCACTCCTGTACGACCGGTGCTACCTGGAGATGTCATATCTGGTGCGCGAACTAGATCGGCTATCTTTGCAGAAATGGCTCTCTCTGGTCACTCAGTTCTCGAGCCGAGACCTCCCGAACCCAAAGGAGGTGCCGGCTGAACTTGCCGGACCGTGTGCGGTTCTCATCGCGGGCAGAGAATCCTTCGAGCGCTGGGTCGCTGAAACTCATCCTAGCCTTTCGGACGATTTGTGGGGACAATTTTGGCTTGCTGGCGTAGCAGCCGGCTTGAACTTCTGCAACAAAGCGGCGCTTTCCATAGAGGAGCGACTGGCAGGGTTGATCTATAGCGCAGTTCACCTGAAACGGTACTGCGTTCAATTCGGCGTCCCGCTCCCGGTTGAGGTACGTCTGCTTTATGATGCCGGCAAATGGGGTGAAGGCGCCCCATGTGAACAGTCTGCCAAAGCCGCAGTTTCTCACCGAAAAGCGCTGCCGCTTCAGCCTACACCCTTCATCGGCCGCCAAGCGGAGGTGAAGGCTGGGAAGGACCTCTTGATGCGCGAGAACGTGCAGCTGGTGACCTTGACCGGTCCCGGCGGCACAGGAAAGACCCGCTTGGCGCTCCAGGCGGCCGCCGACCTGATCGATCGCTTCGAGGATGGAGTTTACTTCATTGATCTAGCCCCCGTCCGCGAGCCAGAGTCCGTCCTCGCCGCCATTGCCCGAACGCTCGGCCTCAGCGAAACAAGCGATCGACCGCTGCTCGATGAGCTCAAGGGACAGCTGCAGGCCCAGATGATGTTGCTGCTCCTCGATAACTTCGAGCAGGTTACCGCTGCGGCGCCCGACGTGCAGGAACTGCTCCGAGAGTGCCCACAGCTAAAGCTGCTGATAACCAGCCGAGAAGCGCTGCACGTGCGCGGCGAACACGTCTTTCCGGTACCCCCGTTGGCGTTGCCCGAGGCCGATCTCAAACAGCCGTCTCTCGAACAACTGACCCAGTGCGAGGCCATAAGGCTGTTTATCGAGCGCGCTCAGGCGGTGAAGCCGGACTTCACGCTGACGAACGAGAACGCGCCTGCGGTCGCCGAGATCTGTTTACGGCTGGACGGCCTGCCGCTGGCGATCGAGCTCGCCACCGCGCGGATAGGTCTGTTTTCGCCTCAGGCCCTGCTGGAGCGAGTGGGGAGTCGGTTGAAACTGCTGCGAGGCGGAGCGCGTGACCTTCCGGCCCGGCAACAGACGCTACGCGACACGATTGACTGGAGCTATGATCTGCTCGACGCTTGGGAGCAGCGGCTGTTTGCCATGCTCTCGGTATTCCACGGCTGCGCGGTCGAGGCGGTCGAAGGGGTGGCTGGCGGGATCGAGCGCTTGGATGACACGAGGGTAGAGATTCTGGATGGTCTGGCCTCCCTGGTGGACAAGAGCCTGATTCGGCGGGCGGATCAGGGCGACGGCGAGCCTCGGTTTCAGATGCTGGAGACGATCCGGGAATACGCTGCGGAACGGCTGGAACAAGACCCGGAGTTCAGCGCCGCAACTCGCCAGGCCCACGCCACCTACTTCGCCGACTTCACACAACGTCAGTGGGAGCGCTTGATCGGCTCCGAACGTGAGGCGGCGTTAGGCGTGATGGAGTCCGATATTGAGAACCTGCAAACGGCTTGGGACTACTGGGTGACGGAAGGGAATCTGGAACAGCTGCACAGACTGACCGACTGCTTGTGGCTGTTCTGTGATGCGCGTGGATGGTACCGCGCCATGGTTGATCTCACCGCCGATTTGCTGAATGTCCTTGTCTCTACCCCGTCCACGCCGGAGCGCGTCCAGCAGGAGATCATGCTGCAGACCAGTCTGGCCCGGGCGCTCATGGCCATCAAAGGTTGCGCTCCGGAAGTCGAGGAAGCCTACACCCGCGCCTTGGAGCTCTGTCAGCAGCACGGAGAGATCCCGCAACTGTTCCCCGTTCTACGAGGATTGTCCAGCTACTATGGCTTCGTGGGTGAGCTAGAGAAGGGAGCTCGCATGGGCGAACAGATCCTGGACCTGGCAGAGCGCCATGACGATGCGAGCATGCGGGTCGAGGGGCATTTGGTGGTTGGATATAGCCTTGGTTTTCTCCGTGACCTCGCCTTGGGCTTGGATCATTTGGAGAAAGGGATCGCCAACTACGGTCCCGGTCAGCAGCGGTCGGGTCGTTTCAGGCTAGGCCATAACCCCGTGGTGGCGTGCTACACCACGTCCGGCCTGTTCCTGTGGTTGCTGGGCTTCCCGGATCGCGCCTTGCAACGGGCAGAAGACGCGGTCGGCCTCGCCAACAGGTTGAATCACCCATTTAGCATGGCCTATGCGCTGTTTCATACCGGCTTGCTCCATCTGTGGCGGCGGGAGATGGAACTCGTGCAAGGGCGCGCGCTGGCTGCGTTGGACATCGCCGAGGAGCACGAGTTTCAGATCTGGAGGGCCGTGGCGACCTGCCTGCACGGTGCAGCACTGGCGGGAATGGGCCGGCCGGACGAGGGTCTGACGCAGACCAACCGGGGGATAGAACTGTATCAGGAGTTGAAGACCCCGCCGATATTTTGGCCACTACTTCTTCTAATTCGCGCGGGAGTGTGTGGCCAAGCGGGAAGGCCCGAGGAGGGAGTGAAGCTGCTCGACGATGCTTTTGAGATCGTTGGACACGGCTCCGGATTTTTCCTGTCGTCGGAGCTTTGCCGGCTCAAGGCGGATCTACTTCTCTCGCTTTCTCCGGAGAACCTGGCTGAGGCCGAGCCTCTGGTCGAGCGAGCCCTCCAGTACGCCCGGGAGCGACAGGCCAAGATGCTGGAGCTGCGAGCCGCCATGAGCTTGAGCCGGTTATGGCTGGAACAAGGTAAGGCGGAACAGGGCCGGCGACTGCTGAACGACGTCTACGAGGGATTGAGCGAAGGCTTTTCAACGGCTGACCTAAAGGAAGCCAGAATCCTTCTAACAGAATTGTCCTAGACCTCTCCGCTTGTCGAGAGGGCAGCTGGACAGCAAAAGAGCTTCGTGATGCCGAATCACCCAATCGGCGTGGGCGCGACGGAAGAGCTGAGCCTGCGCGTCAGCGTGGCCGCACTTGTCAGAGTGCTGTTCGACGGTCCGGAAGACGGGCGGACGATGCTAGCGCTCGAGCGCACGGCTACGCTTCGGGAGATCGAGGGACGGACCGAAGTAACGGTCAGGGCTAAACCCTTCGGGGGTGGGGTTCGGGTCACCAATCCGCAAGCGTTGAAGGAACTAATCGGCGATTTCCATTACGACAGCGTACGATCACGCCGGGAAAAAGACTTTCGCATTCAGATACACCAGGCGTCTTGGGAACCGGTGAAGGAAATATGCCGGGCGCATTTGGAAAAAACCGAGACAGACATACTGGATTCCAGCCCGGAGCGTGAGTTGGCGGAGGAATTCGAGGACACCTTGGATGTGAGGATCACGCCGGACCAGTATCACTTGACGCCGCGGGGGATGATTATAGAAGACCAGCCAGTTGAAACGGACAATGTGCGGGCTGTCGGCCTGCCGACGGTCAGGATCTACTACGCCTTCGAGGCCTGGATCGAAGCGCCCCAGATGATCGCTATGATGCAGGCGAACGCCGCTCGCTATTCCGACAAAGATCTTCAAGAATTGGCGCGGCAAGATGCCCGGCAAGGGGGAAGGGGACGAGCCAACGCGATACTGAGTCTGGGGCTGGATGATCTGAAGGACGTGTACCGCTCTATTCCGTTGGACAGGCGCAGCGGGCCAATACGCGTAGCGGGGCATCGCATCGACGGAAACGTGCTGGCCATCTTGGAGGAGGTCGACCAACCCCAATATCAGCGCTACGTTCGTCAAAAGAGCCGACGTGCTAGTGCGTAGGCATCTATTGGAATTCGGGCCTGCCTAGGACCTAACACCTGTATGAATGAAAGAAAGGGGTGACGCGCAGGATTTCCTTTTTCCCCTGCTGCCGCCCGACTCCATAGATTTCTAACCTTTCCTGTAACATCGACCGGGAGGCCGTGCATGCTGCGCATCGCACTCGCCACATTGATGCTACTCGGGAGTTGGACAGTGACTTCCCGAGCCCAGGAGCAGTCTCAGTCGGAGCCGCATGCGGATGTCGATTGGTATGAGGCCTGGTACGTGAAATTCAAGAGTGTGGGGTTCTACGAGGCTGAGAGGATTCTTCGGGACCACTTTGTGCCAGTGGAACAGGCGATCGGGCGGGAGTCGATCATTATCGAATACCGGACCGGACATTGGGATTTCGTGATCTACTTTCCGATCGATGGGCCCGGCGACTTGGAACAGCGTACCAGCCCGACTTGGGAGCTGTGGTGGAAGATTCTCGTCGAGCGTGAGGGAGAGGAAGGGGCAGAGAGAATTCAAGCGAGACTGGACGACCTGATTGCGGATAGTGAGAACCATTTGGTGGAGCGCTGGCGTTATGGGATGAGGGGTAGTGGGTGACCGGAGTCGGTATATTTTGTGAGGCCTGCGGTACATACTATTGGAGGGAACGCCGATGTGGAGACTGGGTGAGAAAGCACGCAGCTGGTCGATGGCGCTGGTAGGCATGATCCTGGTTGTAGTCCTTGCGGTGGGGTTGTTGCCGCGCCTAGGCGACTCGTCGAGCGCCACCACGCGTGCAAGCCAAAGTACGAGTGACGCTGTCCCCGCGTCCGCGTTCCTCGCACTGCTTCCTGGTGGCGAGATGAAGCGTCGCTACATTCTCGACTGCACGGGTTGTCACGTGTGGACCGCCGACTGGGTGCGAGGCCCTGACGGCGCGGTCCGCGACGCGGCCTCTTGGAGTGGTTCGATCACAAAGATGATCGGGATGTTCGGGCAAGAGAGCGGGTTCCCGATCATCTCGTCGTGGCCGGACCCCGAGGTGTTGGGCCCTTGGCTGGAGCAGCACCTTTCCGCGGAGCCGACCGCTCCTGCCTTTCCCTCGGAACTGCTGCCTGCCGACGAGCCCGATATCGTCGAGTACGCGATACCGGTGCCGATGGATCTCCCGCACGACCTGATGGTAGACCCCGAGGGGCACGTACTCATCACCGGCATGTTCACGCACCGGATGTACCGGCTGGATCCCGCCGACGGCTCGTTCGCGACCGTCCCGATTCCAGTGCCCAACGCGAACCCGCGCGCGCTGGACATTGACTCCGAGGGTAGATGGCTGGTACTGCTCGGGGCGCCGGGCAGCGTCGCTCGCCACGATCCGTCGTCCGGGGAGTGGGAGTCGTGGGAGTTCGGCGCGTACCCGCACAGCATCGACATCGATGCAAACGGCCGGGTGTGGTGGAATGGGCATTTCACCGTCGACCCCGAGCTGATCGGAGCGCTCGATCCCACGACCGGTGAGGTTATGCGCTACGAGGTGCCGCGCGGGCCAGACGCCGATGTGCCGACCGGCGAGAGCACGATTCCGTACGGCCTACGTGTCGCTCCCGATGGCACGGTCTGGGCCACGCAGCTGCGAGGAGGGCACCTTATCCGGCTCGACCCCGAAACGGGCGAGATCCGTCAATGGAAACTGCCGAGCGCGTACGCCGGGCCGCGCCGGCCGGACGTGGCGCCTGACGGGACGGTGTGGATTCCCGAGTACTCCGCCGGAAAGCTCGCCCGGTTCGATCCGGTCAGCGAGGCGTTCGAGGAATGGGACCTGCCGGTTCCGGAGGCGCTCCCCTACGTCGTACGGGTGGACCAGTCGAATGGACGGGTCTGGATCGGAACCGGGCACGGCGACTTCATCGCCAGCTTCGACCCGGTCGAGGAATCGTTCACCGTCTATCCGCTTCCCACCCGGGGCGCGCTCATACGCCACATCGACATCGACGAAGGCCGTGGAGAAGTCTGGGCCGCGTACGGAGCCTCGCCCGGCATTCCGTCCAAGGTGGCACGGCTGCGCCCGTAGTCGATGTACGAGGTGATCGTCGACGATCGGCGTCCGGCGCTCGCCGGCGCTGGTGGCAAACCATCGAGTTCCTCCTATCTTTGAGAGTTCCGCGATCCGCCCAAGAGAGATGAGGAGCATGACCGACAGGCCGAAGCGATACCAGATCCTCTTGGCCGAGCTCAAGCGCCGGCAGGTGTTCAAGGTCGCCGCCGTCTACGGTGCCGTGGCTTTCGGCGTGATGCAGGCGGCCGACATAGCATTCCCGCGCTTCGGGCTGCCGGATTGGACGGTCACGTTCGTCGTCGCGCTGCTTGCGATCGGCCTGCCCATCGCCGTGGTGCTGGCCTGGGCGCTCGAGATGACCCCGGAGGGCGTGAAGAAGACCGACCCGGCAGCATCAGGTGAGCTGGAGGCGATCGTCGCCCAGCCGGTGGGACGGCGTTGGCCCGCCGGGCTGTTCGCGCTTGCCGGCGTCGTGCTGTTGGGGCTGGGCGGCTGGTGGGTCTACCGCGACGCGGGGACGGCCGGCGAAGACGCCGCCCGCCCGATGCTCTCGAGGTCAATCGCCGTGCTCCCCTTCGACAACATGAGCGGCGATCCGGAGAACGAATACTTCAGCGACGGCATCACCGACGACATCATCACACACCTGTCGAAGCTGGCGGACCTCAAGGTCATCTCGCGCACATCGGTGATGCGCTTCAAGGAGAGCGAAAAGAGCCTGCAAGAGATCGCGGGAGAGCTGGGCGTCGCGACGATCCTCGAAGGCGGTGTCCAGCGTTCCGGTGACCGCGTGCGCATCAACGCTCAGCTGATCGATGCCGCCACCGACGAGCATCTCTGGGCTGAACAGTACAACCGCGAATTGACCGACGTATTCGAGATCCAGACCGATGTGGCGCTTCAGATCGCGGGCGCGTTGCAGGCACAACTCTCTCCCGAAGAGCGAGGGCGCGTCGAGAGGAGACCGACGGAGAATCTGGAGGCCTACAACCTGTACCTTCAGGGACGCTACTTCTGGAACAAACGGACGCCGGAGGGGCTGCGGGCTGCCATCGATTACTTCGGGCAAGCGCTGGAGATCGACCCTGAGTACGCGCTGGCATGGGTCGGCCTGGCCGATTCTTACTCCATAATGGGCAACTGGGGATACCTCTCGCCACAGGAGACGCACGACAACGCGAAGTCTGCAGCACTCAAGGCGCTGGAGATTGATGAGACGCTCGGCGAGGCACACATCGCTCTCGCCCAGATTCTCGAGGGTTACGAGTGGGATATGGAAGGAGCCCAGGCGGAGTACCTGCGCGGGCTCGCCCTCAGCCCTGGGTACGCCACGGGCCATCACTGGTACGGCAGCCAGCTCGCCTACCTGGGGCGGTACGATGAAGGCATTCAAGAGATCGAGCGAGCCGTTGAGCTCGATCCGTTCTCTCTCATCATCAACCAGAGCCTGGGCTCGGCCCTTCGATTGGGCGGGGAACACGAACGCGCGATACGGCAACTGCAAAAGGCGCAACAGCTCGAACCGAACTTCGCTGGGCCATACCAAGAATTGGGCTACACCTACCTAGACATGGGCGCGTTCGAGGAGGCCATCGGCGCCTACCAGAGTGCGCTGGATCTCTCGAAAAAGCTCATCGGGATCGGCGAGCTCGGACACATCTATGGCGCGATGGGCAGGACGGAAGAGGCCCTCGGGATGCTTCGGGAATTGGAAGGGCAAGCGAAGACGCGATACGTGTCGCCGATCGAGTTCGCCATCATCCACGCCGGACTGGGTGAGAACGACGCGGCCTTCGAATGGATCGAGCGCGCCCTGGAGGAGGGCGACGCCACTCTAGTCTGGCGCGTTGGCACGCCGGGCTTCAAAGAGCTCCGCGCGGATCCAAGGTTCACCCAGTTGTTGAGAAGGTTGGAGCTGCGCAGGAACTAAAAACACCGTCCGGAAGTAGCCTGACAGCCATGCGGATGCGCTTGAGCGAACCTTAACACGCTACGGTAGCACCAGCGCGGAGGATCGGTCGATGCAACGAGTTCGTAAGACTGTCGCCATTGCAGCGCTTGGCCTGATCGCTATGTGCGCGCTCGCTCCCCAAGGGTCGGCGCAGCAGGCGAAGCTCGAGAGCGAGATCCCGCGGCTCATGCAGGCGGCTGAGATACCCGGGCTTAGCGTCGCTGTGATCGCGTCCGGCGAACCGGCCTGGTGGAAGGGATTTGGAGTCAAGAACGTCGAGACGGGAGAGCCGGTCGACGAGTTCACCATCTTCGAGGCGGCGTCGTTGAGTAAGCCGGTCGTCGCCTACGCGGTGCTGCGTATGGCCAGCCGCGGCGAGTTCGATCTCGATGAGCCTCTCTGGAACACGCTGGTCTACGAACGGCTGGAGCACGACGAGCGCGGTAGAGAGCTGACGGCGCGGATGGCCCTGACTCATACCACCGGTCTGCCCAATTGGGGTAGCACGCCGCTCGAGTTCAATCGTGACCCGGGCGATTCGTGGGGCTACTCGGGTGAGGGGTTCGTGTACCTGCAGCGGACGCTCGAGAAGAAGACCGGCCTAGCGCTGAACGAGATCGTCGCTCGCGAGGTGTTCGAACCGCTAGGCATGCACAGCAGCAGCTTCGTCTGGACCGACGCCTACGATTCGCTCTCCGCGACACCGCACGACTTGCTGGCGCAGGCGACCCGGAAAGGCAGGCCGGACGATGCGAACGGCGCCGCCAGCCTGCACACGACGGCTCGCGAGTATGCGCTGTTCGTCGCCGCGGTCCTGCGCGGCGAAGGCCTGTCGCCCGAACTGGCGGCGGCGATGATCGCGCCTCAGGTGCCGGCCGGTGAACGAGGTGATGAGGCAGCCCGGGAGCACGTCTATTGGGGCCTGGGCATCGGCATTCAGGAAGGCACGCGGGGCCGCGCCGTCTGGCATTGGGGTGACAACGGCAACTTCCGCTGCTACGTCATCGCCTATCCGGAGGACGGTCGCGGCATCGCCTATTTCACCAATAGCTTCAACGGCCTGTCGATCGCTGAGGACCTGATCTCGCTGGCCGTCGAGGACACCCATTGGGTCATCCCCTGGCTCGACTATTGGCCTTACGACAACCCGCGGCGGCTGGCGCGGATCCAGCTGCGCCGAGCCCTGCTGAATGAAGGCGTGGACGAAGCGCTCCGCGTCTATCGCCAGTTGTATTCCGAATCCGTGGAGGTCGCCGAAGAATTGCCGAATCTCGGCTCATTCGCCGTCCAGCGTGGAATGGTCGAGGAAGGTTTGGCCCTTCTGCACGATGCCGTGGCGAACGACCCGTCCACCGACAACTGGATCGCGCTTGCCCAGGCGGCGACGACGGCCGGCGACTATACCCAGGCGCTCGATGGCTACCGCGAAGCGCTGGCGATCGATTCGACGCGCGCCGGGGATCTGAACCCGCGTATCGCCTGGCTCGAGAAGGGGATCGCCGCGCTCGAAGAGCCGGTGGAGCTGAGCGCCGAGCAGCTTGCCGCCTACGTGGGCGTCTACGGCCCGCGCCACATCGTGTTACGCGAGGGCTCGCTCTACTATCGGCGCGAGGGGGCGACCGCGGAGACTCGGTTGACTCCGCTCACCCGCGACATGTTCGCGCTCGAGTCGAATAGGAGCTTTCGTATCCGCTTCGTCGCCGACGAGATCGGGGTCTTCGTGAAGATCGTCGGCCTCTATTCCGACGGACGAACCGACGAGACGTTGCGTCAGAACCCGTAGTGCTGACCAGAGCTTTCGGAGCGGAGCCATGAACAAGCGACTCACTCTGCTCGTGCTAATCGCGACGGTGTGGCCGGCGACGACGGCCTGCGAGCCGAGCTCGGGCGTCGTTTTAACGTCCGGACAGGCGGACGAGGTAACGATCTACCGTGACGAGTGGGGCGTCCCGCACATCTACGGCCCGACCGACGCCAGCGTTGTCTTTGGTGCTGCCTACGCCCAGGCGGAGGACAACTGGTGGCAGGTCGAAGACAACTTCGTGCGCGCGATCGGCCGCGGCGCCGAGCTGTACGGCGAAGAGTCGCTGCTCGACGATTTCTTGGCGCGGGGGCTGGAGATCACGCGCCGCTCGATCGAAGAGTACGAGCACGCGCCCGCACGGCTACGCCGTCTCTACGATGCTTACGCCGCGGGCTTCAATCACTTTCTCGAGACCCACCCGGAGGTCGAGCGACGCGTCCTCGAGCGGGTGGAGCCGTGGCACACGCTG
Organism: Gemmatimonadota bacterium; assembly: GCA_039588015.1. Taxonomy (GTDB): domain Bacteria; phylum Gemmatimonadota; class Gemmatimonadetes; order Palauibacterales; family KS3-K002; genus JASFMO01. The sequence goes on from JBDHAS010000056.1 coordinate 15,233, forward strand.
GCGCTGATCCGCTTCAAGTACCATCACAACGAGTACCTCGGTTACGCTGGCCTGAGGCCTGCGCACAGCCGGCGAGTTCTGGAACGGGCTCGCTTGGGAGTAGGCGGGAATGGCGAAGGTGGTCGAGCCGGCGCAGCCCGTACCTTACCGTCTCTGGCCTGGCGTCCCGAAACGCGCTCGCCGAATGGTGAGCGATCGATCGGGTCGAACGAGTGGGCGGTGGCTGGGTCGCGAACGGCGAGCGGATATCCGATGCTGCTGATCAACCCGCACGTATCGTTCTTCGGGCTTTCGACGTACACCGAAGTTCACCTGCACAGTGAAGAAGGGCTGGTCTTTTCGGGGCTCACCCGGTTCGGGTTCATGCTCCCCTACATGGGGAACAACGCGCACCTGGGCTGGGCGTACACCGACAATGCCGGCGACCACGGCGATCTCTACCTCGAGACGTTGGACGCCGACGCGGCCAACTACCGATACGGCGATGGCTGGCGCGAGCTGGCGACGTGGACCGAGACGATCAACGTGCTTACCGACAGAGGTCTGGAGCCGCGCGAGTTTCGCTATACGAAGACCCATCACGGGCCGATCCTCGGACTGACCGACGATGATCATCCGCTTGCCGTCCGGTTGGCCAAGCTGGACGAGGGTGGCTGGTTCGAGCAGTGGTACGGGATGATGCGGGCGCGGTCGCTGGAGGAATGGCGCGCAGCGGCGGCTATGCTGAACGTCCCCTACATGAACACGATGTACGCCGACCGGGAAGGCAACATCCTCTACATATATAACCACGCCATCCCGGTCCGTTCGTTGGCCTACGATTGGTCGCGGCCCGTCGACGGTAGCGATCCGGAGACCGAGTGGCGCGGCTACCATCCGCTGGACGAGCTGCCGCAGTTTCTGAACCCGGCCAGCGGCTATCTGCAGAACACCAATTCGACCCCGTTCACGGCGACGGACGGGATCGAGGTCAGCCGGGAAGACTTCCCCGTCTACATGGTGGGGCGGGAGACGGACAATCGGCGCGCCCAGAACTCGCGTCGCGTGCTCCGGGAGCTTCACGACCTGACGCTGGACGACTTCTCGCGCGCTGTGCTCGAGACGCGTTTGATCGCCGCTGACGAGTGGCTGGACGACCTGTTCGCCGCCTTCGAGCGGCTCGAGCGCGATGATCCTGCGGCTGCAGCTCCGCTGGCCTTTCCGATCGCGGCGCTGCGCGGCTGGGACCGTCGGGCCGCCAAGGCATCGGTCGCGACGACGCTGTTCGTCCGCTGGACCGAGACCGTCAACCCGGGTCGTGTGCAGCGGACCGATCGGTGGCTGGAAGCGCTGGCCGATGTGGTGGAGCGGCTCGAGACGGATTGGGGCACGTGGGAAGTGCCGTGGGGCGAGGTCAACCGGATACAGCGGCCGGACGCCGGCGGCCACCTGCCGTTCAGTGACTCGTTGCCGAGTCTACCGGTGGCTGGAGCACCGGGCTGGCTTGGCTCGGTTTTCACCTTCCACGCGCGACGAGCCGACGGCGGGAAGCGCCACTACGGCGTGCACGGGAACTCGTTCGTCAAGGTGGTCGAGTTCACGCCTAGCGTCCGTGCCCGCTCGATTTTCGTGTTCGGACAGAGCGGCGACCCGGCGTCGCCGCATTACTTCGACCAGGCCGAGGTATACTCGGCGAGCGCGTTCAAACCGGCTTGGTTCTCGCGGGAAGATGTGGAGGCCCATGCGACGCGAACGTACAAACTCTCGGTGCCAGCAGCCATCCAATAGCAAAACGCGTTTATGACCGCACGCACCTTCGAAAGCTGAGCCATATGAACCGGCGGGAATTGACTACCGTCTGACCAGCGCACCAAACGCGATCGCGCCTGTACACCAAATCCAAATCGACGTCAATTCCCTTCGAGCAGGGCCGCGAGCGCCGCCTGCGCCCGCGGGTGGCGGGCCAGGTCGGGACCGAGGGTCATCATGATGGCGGGGATATACTGGCCCACAGCCAGCAGCGGATCGCCGGCGACGCGCTCGAGAGCCGCCAGCGCCTGGTCTTCCTCGCCCAGACCGCGGTAGATCGCGATGGCCAGCTCGCCGTCTGGGGTCGACTCGGCCAGAGCGATCAGCTCCTGGTGCCTGAGCTGTGGATCGCCGAGCCGCTCGGCCAGTCCGCGAATCTGCTCCGGAGATATTTCGCGCCAAAGACCTTCGGAGACGGCGACGGCGGCGAGCTCTGACACGCGCTCGTAGTCGCCCGCCATGAGGTAGTGCAGCAGCCCGTAGTACGTGGCCAGTTGCGCCCCGGGATGAGCGGCCAACACCTTCTCGATCTGCGCGGCAGCCTCTTCGGTCCGCCCCACGGCGTCCAGCAGTTCCGCGACCTCGACTCCGATCACGAGCGACAGGGGATCGAGCTCCTCGGCACGCTTCAGTTGTGCGAGCCCTTCCTCCGCCCGGCCTAGCTTGAGCAAGTAGGTCCCGTACCACTGGCGTGCGGTAGGGTAGCGTGGGTTGGATGCCAGGGCGCGTCGGTACTCCTCTCCCGCCTCCTCCCATCGGCTGCGTTTCTCCAATATGGCTGCCAGCGCCGTGTGCCCTTCAGCCAGGCCATCGTCCAGCGACAGAGCTTTCCGTGCTGCGTCTTCGGCGCGTTGGAGCGCCACCTGCCAGGGAATCACCGTCACGTCGTACTCGGACGGCACGTACAGAAGATACGTTTCAGCCAGTGCGGCCCAGGCAAGCGCGTAGCTCGAGTCGGTGGCGATAGCTTCCTCGAAATAAGTGGCGGCTTGGATCAGGTCCTGATCGGTGCGCTTGTTCCAGTGAAAGCGGCCCTTCAGGTAGGCGTTGTATGCCGCCAGGTCACGGGTACCTTGTTCGACGATGGGCCGGCCGCCTCCCTCGAGCAGTTCTATCTGCAGAGCTTCGACCACGGCTCGAGCCACCTCGTCCTGAACCGCAAAGACGTCGTTCACATCGCGGTCGAAGTTGTTCGACCAGAGGTGGAAACCGTTCGACGCGTCGATCAGCTGGGCCGTGACGCGAATTCGGTCGCCGGCGCGTTGGACGCTTCCTTCCAACACCGCGCCTACGCCGAGCTTTTCGCCGATGACTCGAACGTCCTCGTTCTTTCCCTTGAAAGCGAACGCCGAGGTGCGCGCGGCGACCTGCAGACCTTCGATCCGAGTGAGCGCGTTGATCAGCGTCTCCGCCATGCCGTCGCCCAGGTACTCGCTCTCGCCGCTCATATCGACGAACGGCAGCACGGCGACGGATTGCGCGACCATCGAGTCGCCAGCGTCGGTAGCGGAGGGGCCGCCGTCGCGGAGGACCCACCAGACACCGCCGCTCAACATGAGGACCGCGGCCAGCGCGAGGAGGCCGGTCGGCCAGCGCCGGCCGCGCGGTAACGCGACGATCGCTTCGAGCTCACCGCTCGCCGCCGGGTCGGTCCTTTTCACGCCCCCCGGCGTGGAGTCGAACGCCCAGGCCAGTACGATTGCGATGGGCAGCCCCGCGGCAACCAGCGCCACGACGAATGTGACCGTCCAGTCGGGCAGTCCGATTCGCGGGAAGACAATGTCTGCCGCCTCCAGCACTGCGAAGGCTACGGCGCTGTACACGGCGGCAACCTTGAAGACGTGCCGGCGTTTGAGTTCAGCGAAGAAGATCTGGTAGGGCTTCGGACCGTTGCTCATGACGCTCGAGAATCGGTTGTTGGGCCTCGAAAGCCTAAAAGATAGAAGGTGAGGGCCGGTCCGCTACTCCGGATCATGCGGCAGTGCGGCGAAAGGCCGGGAGAACACCGAACCCCCCGGCCCAATTGCCACCGGCGCAGCCTGGCGGCTTTCCTGTTCGGACTTCTTCGCTCGAGCGTGGCGTCGGCTCAGAAGCACAACGTCGCCGCACCTTGCTTTATGACCTCGTGCATGGCGCCCGACCCAGTGATAATCACGCCGTCGAGAAGATCCTCCTGCTCGTAGCCTCGGACCTTTGCACACGGAGGACAGACCAGGACGGTCCCACCGCTCTCCATCAGTTTCTGGATCATATCCTTCATCGGGGGATCCAGCGGGTTCAGGTGGGCCAGTTCTGCGGCGCCCTTACGAACCCAATCGACCCCGGAACTGGTCAAGAACACGGTGATTTCGAGACCGGAGTTGATGCCTCCATTGATGACGCTCCAGGCAACAGACGAACGCTCGTCGTCGCACCCACGCGTGATCATTACGACCAGTTTCTTCGTTTCTGCCATAGCCAACCTCCTTTGGCGTTGATGGATACTGCTTCGGATCCCCTCCACGAACTCTCAGAGAGTCCGGTAGCGGGTCCGCCGCCGTCGTTGTCCTGAGCGCTAGAATGGCTTGCCGCGAGTTTCCGTGAGGGATGGATCAGCGATCCGCCCACAAGGGACCCTAGAAAGGCGGGGCCCCCGGGCGGAATCCCGGTAGGCTTGGGGCGTAAAGCCGACCATGGGTTCTCCCTTCCCAAAGACGACGGCGCAACGAGGACGCGACAAGATGCACGCACCGGCGGAGCATCACAAGCACCACAGGGGCGGCGGTTCGCCGTCAAGCAAGACAACGGCATCGGTTCCGAATGAGCACTTGATTGCGAAGTACAGCCTTATGCGGTAGTGTGGCCATATTGGCAACGGGATGATGTCACTCGCGCTCGGAGCGTAGGCGAGCGGCTGGGCTAGGGATTTCGAACACCAGCGGTCGAGGGGGGCAGTAATGCGAGTAAAGAGCAAGTCGGTGCAACGGGCGTCGGTTTTCGCTTTCGTCCTCGGTGTCATCCTCGCGGCACCCGGAGTCGGCCTTGGACAGACTGTAGGAGAGCGTTATCCCGGCGACAGTTGGATGCGCTACGCGGATGTCGGG
>JBDHAS010000057.1:0-20629 GCA_039588015.1 Gemmatimonadota bacterium
GGCGCGGTGGGCAGAAGCGACGTCTGCATCACTTGCACCCCGGCCAGACAGTACTTCCTCCAGCGAGCACACGTTCCCCCCGGCACGTTCATCGCCGCCGTTGGAGCGGACAGCCCCGGCAAGCACGAGCTCGAGCCAGCGCTGATGGCCTCGGCCACAGTCGTCGTCGACCTGCTGGAGCAGTGCGTCAAGGTCGGCGAGCTGCACCACGCCCTCGAGGCGGGGCTCGTCACGGTCGATGACGTTCACGCCGAATTGGGCGATGTCGTGATCGGCCGCAAACCGGGCCGAACATCGGACGACGAGATCGTCATCTTCGATGCCACCGGCACTGCCCTGCAGGACGCGGCGGGCGCTGCCGCCGCCTACGAGCGGGCGCTAGCGGCAGGGAAAGGCACGTTCTTCGACTTCGCGGCGAAAGAGTAGGTCGGAGCCGGGGGAACCGCTCGCTTCGGTCGGCCCGGTTGTGGGTCGGAGCCGGGGAACCGCTCGCTTCGGTCGGCCCGGCACACAAGTGGGCGGCTCACCGCGGGCATATCGCGCGGAGAACCCCCAGACTCCATCCTTCGATCCGAGCCGGGCCGCTAAAACCAACTACGCTCGTCGGTTCCCCAGCTCCTCCCGGCCCTGTTCCAGCCGGTGCACCAACAGGCTGGGAGCGGGTCGTCGCAGCGAAGCTGGTTTTGCGACGCCGCGGTCACGCCGCCAGGCGTGAGCGCGGGGGAGGCCGGAGCGAGACGACCCGCTTCCAGCCCACGCCCCGCGATGACGATCCGATGACCAAGCCGAGCGACATTAGCTCGCCATGCAACAGCGCCAGCGCTATAATGCGAATATGAGTACGGCCCAGCTCATGACCGCGGAAGAGCTGTTTCACCTGAAGCTTCCCGGCAAACGCACCGAACTCGTCAGAGGCGTCCTGGTCGTTCGCGAGCCACCCGGCTACCTGCACGGCGCGATTACGGCTGATCTGGCCTACACCCTGACAAGTTTCGTCCATGACAACAAGCTCGGCCGTGTCCTCGCCGCGGAAACGGGCTTCAAGCTGACCGGTGACCCCGACACCGTGCGCGCCGCGGACATCTCGTTCATCTCCCGCGAGCGCCTCCCGGATCCGCCACCGGCTGGATACGCGGCGCTGGCGCCCGATCTGGTAGTGGAGGTCTTGTCACCCAGCGACCGGCCCGGCGAGGTGCTCGCCAAGATTGGTGACTGGCTAGAGGCCGGTTGTCGCCTCGTCTGGGTCGTGGATCCCAAGCGCCGCAACGTTTTCATCTACCGCGCCAACGGCACCGAATCGCTGCTAACCGACAGCGAGACTATGAACGGAGAAGACGTACTTCCCGGCTTTGCCTGCCCGGTGGGATCCTTCCTGCAACCGTAGAACGTCAACCGCTCCGGTCGACCCGAGGTAGGTCGGAGCCGGGCTGTTGAGGTGTTCCAACCGACCGGCCGCCCTTCCGCGCAAGGTGGGGGTGGGGACCGCATGTGTTGCGGGCCGCGACGGCTTCAGCGGCATTGTCCGACGCGGCGCGTTGCGAGGCTGGGAGCGGGTCGTCGTAGCGCAGCTGGTTTTGCGACGCCGCGGTCACGCCGCCAGGCGTGAGCGCGGGGGAGGCCGGAGCGAGACGACCCGCTCCCAGCCGACCCCACCGCACCTACGCCAGCAAAGTCCTCAAGGCGTCGGCTCCCGCAACCAACGATCCAACCACCCTTCCGCTGCAGCGCCGTGTAGGCCGCGATCCCCTGATCCAGGGGGATGCGGAAATCGTTCGCGCCGTGAACGACCAGCATCGGCGTCTGCCAATTCTCGACGAATCGGGCCGGATTGTGTCTCTCGTAGCCTTCTACGCTCTCCCAGTACGTCCCGCCGTGCTCCCACTCCGGGAACCACAGTTCTTCTGTGCCGAAGTACATCATCCGCTGGTCGAACACGCCGTCGTGGTTCACCAGGCAGCGGAAGCGGTCCGGCCAGTTGCCGGCTATCCAGTTGATCATGTAGCCGCCGTACGATGCGCCCAGCGCGCAGACCCGATCGCCATCCATCCACGGATACTTCTGAAGCGCCGCCGCCAGACCCTTCTGCAGATCTTCCAGCGGTTTGCCTCCCCAGTCGCCGCGGATCGCGTCGGTGAACGCCTGCCCGTAGCCTGTCGAGCCGTGGAAGTCCACCAAGACCGCAGCGTACCCAGCGCCGGCGTAGATCTGTGGGTTCCAGCGGTAGTGGAAATCGTTGTCGGACGAGCCCTGCGGGCCGCCGTGAATGATGAAGGCCACCGGGTACTTTCGAGCGGGATCGAAGTCCGCCGGCTTTACCATCCAGGCGTACACCGTTTCGCCGTTCCAGCCAGCGAACGTGAACTGCTCGGGCTCGCCCAATCTGATACCGGCCAGCTTGTCGTAATTGATCCGAGTGATCGCCTTGACGTCCGAGCCGTCGTGCCTCGCCGAGTACAGCTCGACCGGCGAGCGCAGATGGTCCAGGCCGAACACGATCCGATCGCCGGCGTAGGCGGGCGAGCGAACGTGCCCCTCGCCGATCAATTCGCGGACCTGTCCGCTGGCCACGTCGACGGCGAACAGCGCAACGTTCCCCAGGTGGCCGGCCGTAGTCAGGATCGCCCTGCCGTCGGGCGACCAGGTGATCCCGCCCGGCGAACGGTCCCAACCATCGGTGAGGACGCGCGCTTCCCCATCCGGCCATGGCTTCAGGATTATCCTGAACCGGTCCGACTCGTAGCCGGGCCGCTCCATGGCCAGATAGGCCAGCGTCTTTCCGTCCGGCGAAAAGACGGGACCCGTATCCCACGCGCGGTTGTCGATCGTGATCAGGCTGGCCGGCGTCGACCCGTCGATGGGAGCGACGTAGAGATCGAAGTCCGTCGACCACGGCTCTTCCCGGCCGGCGATCCGGGCCGCGAACACTACCGCGTCCCCATCCGCCGTGAACGTGATCTCCTCCGCCCCTCCGAACGGCTTCGACGGCGAGTCGGCATCGATACCCTCCATTAGGTCGCGTGGCGCACCACCGCTCGACGGCATCACGAATACGTGCGAGCGCCGCCCGTCCTTCCAGGTATCCCAGTGTCGGATGAATATCCCTTCGTACAGCCGGCCGCTCGACTTGCGCTCGCGCTCCGCCTCGGCTCGCGAGACCGTGCACTCGATGTCAGGGCAGTCCGGGTACACTTCGAGCGTGAAGGCGATGTTTCTTCCGTCGGGCGACAACACCAGGTTGCCCACGTTCAGCGGCAGTTCGGTCACCTGCTCCGCCCTGTCGCCGTCTATGCGCTTGTACCAGGCCTGCGAACTGCCCGAACGGGTCGAGAGGAACCAGATGGTGTTACCCGTCGTCGACCAGCGTGGGCTGAAGTCGGCCGCCTCATGCGTCGTTAGCCGGCGCAAATCGGTCCCGTCCGTGCGAACGACCCAGATGTCCGAGCGGCGGCGATTCGCTTCCTTGTCCAGCGAGCTGATCACGAAGGCCACCCAATCACCGTCGGGCGAAGCCTGCACGTCGCCGATACGGTCCATGGCCACGAGGTCGTGCACGTCGAGTCCGCTTACGCCCTGCGCTCGTGCCGCCGCCGATACTGCCATCCCCAGCGCCAGCGCACACGCGAAAGCGGCAACGCTCCGATATACCATTCCCCCCTCCTTGTCTCCTCTTCTCACGGAAGTGGTCTCCAATCGGGCCAGGCATCGAACGCACTGTGACGGGTCAGGTTCGTGCGTCCGCTTCCGTCGGGCCGAATTAGATACACTTCCGAATCGTTTCCACTCAACAGCGAAGCGTATGCGATCCACTCTCCGTCCGGCGACCAAGTCGGGACTCCGTCCAGGGCGATGTCTCTGGTCAGTGCCCGCACACCGCTACCGTCTGCGTTCATGACGTAGATGTCGAACGAGCCGGTCCGGTCCGACTGAAACGCCATCATGGCCCCGTCCGGGGACCAGCCCGGTCGTCCGTCGAACCCCGACAGGTTCGTCAGCGCGTGCACGTCCGTCCCATCGGCGTTCATCACGTATACGTTCGTGGCATTGCCGAACATCGAGTGGAACGCTATGAGGCTACCATCGGGCGACCAGACGGCGAAGCCTTGGTCACCCTCCATCGCTTCGGTCAGGTTCCGCGGCTCGGATCCGTCCGAATTCATCACCCAGATGTCGAAGTCGCCGTTCCTGTCCGAGTGAAACAGAATCTCGCTGCCATCGGGCGACCAGTCCGGGTGTGCATCCACGTCCGAGTGCTGCGTCAGGTTGACCAGGTCGGTGCCATCGACATCGATGACGTACACCTCAGGGTTCCCGTCGCGCTCGCTGTAGAAGGCGATTCGCTCGCCGTCCGGCGACCAGTCGGACCAGCCGTCCCAGGCCGGGTGGTCCGTGATCTGGGTCATGCGGCCGTCCGGCCAAAGCACCCAAACATCGCGGTTACCCGAGCGGTCGGAGTCGAGCGCTAGCGCCGTTGGTATCTCAACGAGCAGTTCCGGCTCGGTTGCTCCATCGCAGCCTGCCACGACGGCGGCCGCGACCAGCACTCCCCCGGCCCGCCGTACGGATCGCTGCCACGGGCTCATGGTCTGACGCCCTCTGTTTAGACGGTAAGGCCACGTTAAAGATACGAAGCTTCGCGCCCCGGCCGAAACCGCAACTACCGAAAGGCAACTGAGTGGACAGAAGAAAACGAACAACGGGGAGCGCCCCGCACCTACGGACGCTCCCCGCGCTCGAGACGGTTTCCGGCCCAGATTCCCGGACCGAAGCCCGCTGCGGTTTGCCGGCCTTACTTCGTCTTCACCGGCGCCGGTGGACGCTCCGGCAACTTCTTTGGATCCCTAGCCATCGCCTCCAGCACTTCCTGGATACCACGCTCCAGTTGGAGGTCTTGGCCCTCGATGACCGACTCCGGTGTGTTCTCGACCTCGATGTCCGGAGCCACACCGATTCCCTCGATGATATAGCTCCCGTCCAAATCGTTCGTCGCGAACTGCGGCACGAACACGATCCCGCCATCGACCAGCGGGCCGTGACTGGTGATACCGACGACGCCGCCCCAGGTCCGCTTCCCGATCAGCGGGCCCAGACCCGCCTTCTGGAAACGCGCCGGGAAGATGTCGCCGTCCGATGCCGACGTCTCGTTGATCAAGCACACCATGTGCCCGAAATAGACAGTGGTCGGATACGTGCCCGGCCAATCCGCCGTGCGGCTGAAGCGCGTACCGAGCAAATCACGGCTCAGCCGCTGGATCAGCATCGCGGAGACGTTGCCGCCCCCGTTCCCGCGCACGTCGATGACCATCCCTTCCTTGCGGATCTGACCGTAGTACCACTTGATGAACTCGCGGATACCGTCGCCGCCCATGTCCGGAATGTGCATGTATCCGACTCGGCCGCCGGTCGCCTCTTCCACGTATCGGCGCTTCGCCGCCACCCACGTGTAGTACTTAAGCGGTAGCTCGCTGGTCAGCGGATTGATCGTCACCTGGCGGGCGCCGTTCATAGCCGGCCTGCCGTTGACCGTCAGCGTCAGCGGAGCTCCGTGCTTCCCACGCAGCATTCTGTACGGGTTCTCCGGCGCCAGTAGATCGGCGCCGTTTATCGCCAGGATATAGTCGCCGACGGACACGTCGACTCCGACCTCGGTGAACGGCGAGCGGTAACGGTCCTCCGCGTTGTCGCCCTCGTAGATCTCCGCGATCCGGTAGCGTCCCGATCCCTCATCCAGCTCGAACGTCGCGCCCAGCAACGCCACGGGCTCGCGACTCGGAACCTCGTAGTCGCCGCCTTGAATGTAGGCGTGGCCGACGGCCAGCTCCGCGATCATTTCGCCGATCACGTAGTTGAGATCCGAGCGATGCGCGACATGCGCCAGCTGCGGGTAGTACTGCTCGCGCAGCGCGTCCCAGTCGTAGCCGTGCATGTTGTCGACGTAGAACCAGTCGCGGAATCGGCGCCACACCTCGTTGAAGATCTGCTCCCACTCTTCCGCTGGTACGCGATCCACGCTCAGCCCGGCGGTCGAGACCGCCTTCCTTGAGCCCGACGCGTCTTCCTTCACGTCGAACAGCGCGAAGCCGCCGCCTTGGGCCACCAGCATCTTCTTGCGGTCGTGCGAGAGCGCGTAGTTGCCGACCTCGTCCAGCACCGTCTTCTCCTCGCGGTCCTCCATCGAGAAGATCTTGATCGACGGGCTCTGACCGCTCGAAGCACCGTAGAAGAACGGCGCGCCCTCGACGTACAGCAGACTTCCCTCCAGCGCTGTCAGCCCACCGTAGTTCCCATTACCGACCGGTACCCTCACAACCCTCTCACCCAATCCCTCAAACTCTATCGTGATTGGCCCTTCCGCCTCTTCCTGCTCATCTCCATCCCCATCCCCATCGCCATCGCCATCCCCATCGACCTCGACTTCATCGCTGCGCGGCGGAAACGGATGCTCGACATCGCCACGCAACGCGAGCGCATAGATCCACGTCTCGCGGTCCACCACGTAGTTCCACTCGAACGAGCCGATCTGCGGCGACAGAGCGCGATCCGCCATATAGAACAGGTAATCCCCCTTCGGATCCCAGGTCGGCGAGAATTCGTTGAACATCTCTCCCGTGACGCGATGCAGCTGTCTATCCGCCATGGAGTACACCCAGACCGACGAGAACCCGTTGGGATCGTTGAGCGTGAACGTCAGCCAGCCGCCGTTGGGCGACCAGTTGTAATCGAAGATCTGGTTCTGATGTTCGTCGGCGACCTCTCGCTTGTCTTTCGACTCGACGTTCAGGACGTACAGCTTGCCCTCCTTGTCGCTGTACGCGATGTACTCGCCGTTCGGTGACCACTCGGGCCAGTAGATCATTCCCGTGCTGCCGCTCGTCAGCCGCTCCGCTTCACCCGACCCGTCCTGGTTGATGACGTACAGCTCCTCCTCGCCGCTCATGTCGCTCACGAAAGCGATCTTCGAGCCGTCCGGCGACCAGCGGGCGTGTTTGTCGTGCGCGCCCGGTGATCGGGTCAGATTACGCGTCGGGCCGTGCTCGATCGGGGCCGTGAACAGATCGCCGCGGGCTACGAACAAAGCGCGTTCGCCTTTCGGGCTCAGCGCCCTCCCCTCGATATTGCCCGCCACGTTGATCCGCGCCGGCCGCGCGGCCAGGCCGTCACCCGGGACATTGATCGAGATCGGCGTCGAGTTGCCCGATGCCACATCGAAGACGACCAGCTCGCCGTTGGATTCGTAGACGATCCGGCTCCGTCCGTCATCGCTCGGCCAGCGCACGTCCCAAGTCGCGCTCCGAGTCAGCTGCGTCGTCTGGCCGCCCGCCGGATCGTAGGAGTAGAGGTTGAGAGTCCCGTCGCGATCGGATGTGAAGTAGATCAGGCCACCGATCCACATGGGGTCGCGATCGGCGCGCGGATGATCCGCGATCTTCTGACCCTCGTTCGTGGTGAGGTCGAAGATGTACAGGTCCTGCGCCCAACCGCCTTCATAGCGCTTCCAGGCCCGGAAATCGCGGAACGGGTACGAGTAGGCCACGCGGTTTCCATCCGGAGAAAAGGAGCCCGCACCGGTAACGGGCATCGGCAGCGCCGTCGCTAGGCCGCCCTCCGTCGGGACCGTGTACAGCCGGCTGTCCGTCAGGTCCCAGCCATCGCCGCGCAGCGAACGGAACAACACGGCCGAGCCGTCGTTCGTCCAATCGTAGACCTGGTTGTCATAGCCCCAGCGCGGCGCCAGCGGGCCGCGCGCCGGATAGTAGGTCAGCTGCTTTGGCACGCCGCCCGTTGTCGGTATGACGTAAACCTGCTCGTCCCCGTCGTACTGGCCGGTGAAGGCGATCCACCGCCCATCCGGCGAGAACTTCGGGAACAGCTCCAGCCCGGGATGGGCCGTCAGCCGGGTCGCCGTCCCACCGGAGGCCGGCGCCACCCACAGGTCGCCTGCGTATGAGAAGACGACCTGGTCGCCTTGAATGTCCGGGAACCTGAGTAGCTTCGTCTGAGCGCTGGCCGTACCCGGCGACAGCGCCGCGGCGCCGAGCAGCGCACAAGCGAAAGCCGCTCCAGCTCGTCCTAGCATGGTCATCCTGTGCCTTTCCGCTGTGAAATTGGTATTTCGCGCTCGCATGCGAGCCCAATTGGCTCGACAGACTCGGTCCGATTCCCCAGGGCCGGCCTGCCAATTTCGATGGCTGGTTTGGGCTCCACTCTATTGACTGCCGTACTCCTCCACAAGGTTGCCTGCAATCCGTTCCAGTTCCTCTTTGGTGCGGCCCTCGAAGCGGCGGGTACAGACGACATCGTACTGATCGCACAGACGCTGGCAGCCCGGCTGGTCCACCATGAAGTCGGCCATGTTGAACAGGACGTTGTCCTCCTTGTTGATGTGGCCGCGGAGCAGCTGCAGGTACGAGCGAGCCGCTTCCTCGAAGCTCGACTGAGCTTCCGTCTCTCCTTTACGCGCGCCTTCCAGCGCGCCGGCCATCTGGCCGACAAACGCCCGCCCCTGCTTGTGCTCGAGCAGCATCACGGCTATCGGGCCTTCATCTCGTGGCATCCCGCGAGACTGTAGTTCGGGGAACAGCAGGTCCTCTTCCTTGCCGTGGTGGCACGCGTCGGCGAACAGCCGGAAGAACGCCACGCACTCCTCCATCGCGTCAACATCCCAGTCACCCGAGCCGCCCTTTTCGAGGACTCGTTCCAAAACACCGAGAACCTTCAGGATCAGCTGGTGCTCCTCCCGGAGCACGCCGGTTGGTGTGCGAGTTTCAGACATATCTCCCCCCTAGATCCTCATTCCTTTCGACATTTAACATTCGATACTCGATATCCGTCATTCAAAGCGTGCCCCACCAATCGGGCTTCCCGGCGGCAACGGCGCGGGCCGACTCGCCGGCGTTACGCCCTCCGGCCGCTGCTGCCAGCGGCGGATATCTTCCAGCGCCAGCTGCTGGAGAGCCGTCGGCGTCTCCTGCGACTCGAGCCATCCCGCCAGGCTAGCGATCTCGGCCGCAAGGACCGCTCGAACCTGCGCCGTATTGTCTCCGCTTCCCGCCTCTGTCGTCATCCGGTCGAGCACGACGCGATCGACGGCGTTTCGGATCTCCTGCCGATACGCGGTCTCCTCATGCGGCGCGTACCAGGTTACCTCGAGCGTCCGTTCCACGACCTCCGCCAGCCCCGGGTAAGTCTCGTCTCGCGCATGAAACTCCACCAGCCTCGCCATCCGCTGAGGTTGGAAGATCAGGCTCACTGTCAGTTCGGCCGCGCTGGAGGCCGTGCCGATCGGATCGAACGTCGGGCTGGTCCGCTTCGCGAACAACTCGCCGCTAGCCATTCCGAACGCGCGCGGAGGCAGGATAGCCAGGATGCGCTCCGGTATCGCCAGGAACTCCGGCTCGATCGTCAGCAGCATGGCATCCAGCGCCCTACGCTGCCGGTCGCCGGGAACGATCTCGATCGGCGTCTGGCCATCGCCGCGCACCGCGAAGCTGTAGTCGGCACCACCCACCGAATGCGCCGTCGCTTCCACCTGGTAACGGTGATGCATGTAGAGCGGTACCAGAACCTCCTCGAGCGCCGCCAGCGGCTCGCCCGGACGAATCGCCCCTTCGCCGAACGCCTCCAAGCCGATCCTGCGTACCTCGACCTCGTTCTCCAACGCCGCGACGGGATCCGATCCGTTGTCCCATAGCGCGGCCAACGGATGCGCCGCGCCGGCCGGCCTCGCGTCCTGGTCCGTCAGGAACCTGATCCCACGCCGCAGCCCGTCCTGTATTATCTCATCCAGCGCCGCCTTCTCGTCCGCGCCTTCCGCGAAGTCGCTGTACAGCCAATCGATGACCAGTTTGTCGTACTCGCCTATCCCAACAGCGTACGCGTCGGAAAGATCCAGTCGCCCTTCGGCCGAGACCATAACCAGCGGCGCGGGATAGTCCATCACGCTCGCTCGACCGTAAGTGCTGGCGATGTAGTTGTGCGAGAGACCCAGCGTGTGCCCGACCTCGTGGGCGGAAAGTTGGCGGACGCGCGCCAGCGCCATCTCCACCGCGTCCGCACCATTCGCCACCTCGGCCAGGTAGTCGAACGTCGGCCCGCCCGCCAGGTCGCACTCACCGATCGATGCGTCGAACGGCGTCGTCAGCCCGGTGCCCAGCAGATGGTCCTGCCGCAGGCGCAGGCTGCCGAGATTCACGTTCCCCTTGAGGATCTCACCGGTTCGCGGATCGACCACGGTCGATCCGTACGACCAGCCGCGCGTCGAACGGTGCGTCCAGTGTATCATGTTGTAGCGTAAGTCCATAGGTTCAGCGCCCTCAGGTAATACCTTAACCTGAAAAGCGTCGATGAACCCCGCTTCCTCGAACGCCTGGTTCCACCACGAAGCGCCCTCGATCAGAGCGCTGCGGACCGGCTCCGGCACGCCGGGATCCAAGTAGTAGACGATCGGCTCGACGGGCTCCGACCGAGCCGCTCGCGGATTCCTCTTCTCCAGTCGGTGGCGCGCGACCCAACGGACGGAGAGCGGCTGATCGATCGGGGACGCGTAGTCGTGGAAGGCAATGCCGAAAGCGCCCATTCGAGGATCCGCTTCGCGCGGCTCGTACGCATCGTCCGGCAACTGCACCAGCGAGTGATGTTGGCGCAATGTGACCGCGCCGCCGCTCGCGGCCGTGCTCCGCACCAGCCGTCCGGGATTGTCGCTGGTGAACGTCAGCCATGCCTCGACTTCCGTATTCAGCGGGAAGGCGCGGGTGCGCGGTAAGTGGATTGTGCTGCGACTGCGGTCTAGGTCGAACCGCCCCTGCCCCGAGGACTCGAGTTGCCGGATCACCCCGTGAGCATCGCGCAGAAAGAAGTCGGTCGCATCCACCAGGGCGCGGTCACCCGACTGTGCCTCGATAGTGAATCCCCAGTGCGTCGAGGGCGCGAACGCCTCCTCGACCGCGCGAATCTCATCGCGATACTCCGAGCGGGCGCGGAAGCGATAGTTCGGCTCGACCAACAACACCGTCGGCCCTACCCGGCGAGCCTCGAGAATGTAGGTGTCGCCCAGTTGCCCCCGGTCCAGCCCGACCGGGTTGCTCCCGAGTCCGGATGATAGAGAAACCTGATAGAGGAACTCCGTATCCCAACTGTCGATCTCCCAGTACAGCTTGCCTGTGACCTCATCCCAGTAAAGATCGAAGAAGCCGTCCAAGCGCCGCATGCCCTGGGTCTTCTCGTCGATCTCGGGGATCTTCTCCTGTGCAAGCGCCCGCCCGATCGGAACGCAAACAGCCACACAAACCATGGCCACGGCGAAGCCCGCCCCGCTCAATCGCGATCGAGCCTTCTTCCAAAGCTGAGTCGGATTACCAACCTGCATCGAGAACCTCCATCTCTATATATGCGACTCTAACGCCACCCTTTTCGCCGATCTCGGTCCAGGCGACGAGCACGCCGTCCGCCGTTTTGGCAATACGCGGGAAACCGCTCGCCCGAGCCTCCGAGGTCTCGGAAACCACATGTGAGGCCGTGACCGTTCCGTCCGCTCCCACCCGCCGGATCCGGATCTCGGCCGCTCCCTCCGTCCGCTCCATCCAAACAACGGCGGCGCCGCCGTCCGCCATCAGTTCCACATCGACCCTGCCCAGCGGGTCGCCGTCGTCTATTCGGATCGGCCCGCCGAACGACGCTCCCGCATCGAACGAAAAGGCCGCTTTCACCGAGCCCTTCTCCTCGGGCGCGGTGAACCACGCCACGACGGCGGCATCGTCGATAGCAGAGACCTGTGGGCCATTCACAGGGCAACCCGGATACATCCAGTTGTCGTCGGCAACGTGCACGGGTTCGGTCCACTCGTCTCCGACCTGGCGAACGACCGCGATGTTGCGGATCTCTCCCTCGCTTCGATCCCGGTACACGGCCACCAGTCCGGCAAGCGTTTGGACCATCGATGTCTGACAACACTCGCAAGTCCGCCCGTCGAGAAGCACGTCCGGCCCGAGCGATCCGTCCGCTGCGACCGTCGTCGCCCGCAGGCTCATCTCGCCGGGATCCAGGTCCCCGTGCGCAGCGCCCTCCCGTCCCGTCATTTGTCTGCCGTCGAGCCATACCAACGCCGCGCCGCCCTCTTCAAGCGGCACCATCGATACGAAACCATGTTCCGTGGGCGAATCGTCCCGGTGAGGAACGAACGGCTCGCCCCATGTCTGGCCGGCGTCGCTCGAGACGGCCAGCTTGACATGGTAGGCGTAGGTCTCGTCGGCGACCTTCTCCGGCCAGTGAACCAGCCAGACGCCGTCCGCCTGCTCGATCAGCGAAGGAAAGTCCGCCCAGTTCACGAAGAACCGGTCGTTCTCCGCGATCGTCCCGGGCTCCGACCAGGCGCCGCCCACCCGCACAGCGAAGCGTAATGCGTAGTGATCGCCGGAGGCCGGCTGCAGCCACGTGAGGATGACGCGTTCTCCATCGGCCACAGCGTAGAGGTTCGGTTCTCCGCTGCCCGGAGGTCCGGAGAACTCGCGCTGTCCAACAACATCACCCGCGCCGGTCGGCGTGCAAGCCGCCGCCAGACAGGTCGCCAAAGCTACCAACGTGATCCGTTGCATCACCGTCGTCTCCTGATTGGGGCCAGAAAAGACCGACACAACCTATAGGCAGCGTCCCTCCGGCGCGACCGTCAGCCCGGCACGAACTCGACGCCGGACCCCACCGGCTGGACGAGTCCTAGGATCGCCTGTAGCTTGGGCCGTTCCCGGCGCGCTATTGTTTGGCGGGCGACCGAGAACCCAACCAGGAGCGTTCATGACCACGTCCGGCAACGAGCCATTCGTTGTGGCGGCGGCCCAAGCCACACCGATCTTCCTAAACAGAGACGCGAGCATCGACAAGGCGTGCAAGCTCATCGCCGAAGCCGGAGCCGCGGGCGCTGAGTTAGTCCTTTTCCCCGAGTGCTTCATTCCGACGTACCCACTCTGGGTTTGGTTCATCCGCCCGGCGGAAACGCGCGCGCTGCGCGAGCTATACTCGGAGTTGCTGGAGAACGCGGTCGAGATACCGAGCGAACCGGTCGATCGCCTACGCGAGGCGGCTCGCGAGGCCGGCCTCGTCGTCGCGATCGGCGTCAACGAGCGCAACATCGAATCCAGCGGGGCGACGCTGTTCAACAGTACGCTTGTCATCGGGTCGGATGGGGAGATCCTCGGCAAACGCAGGAAGCTGATGCCGACCGTCGGTGAGCGAATCGTGCACGGCCAGGGCGACGGCAGCACGTTGGATGTGTTTGAAACGGAGTTCGGGCGGCTGAGCTGCCTGACCTGCTGGGAGAACTACATGCCCCTCGCCCGCTACGCCATGTGGGCGTGGGGTGCTCAGATCCACCTCGCTCCTACCTGGGATCGCGGCGAGCCATGGCTGTCCACGCTGCGTCACACCGCCAAAGAAGGACGGGTCTACGTGCTCGGCTGTTGCTCGGCCATGCACCGCGACGACATACCCGACGGCTACTCGTTCAAGGAGAGCATCCCGCCCGATGTGGAGTGGGTGAATCCCGGCGACAGCGTCATCATCAATCCCGACGGCAAGGTCCTCGCCGGTCCCGTAAGGAACGAGGAGACGATCCTCTACGCAGAGATCGATCCGCGCGAGCTGCGCGGCCCTCGTTTCCAGCTAGACGTCGCCGGGCACTATGGCAGGCCCGACATCTTCCAGCTCACCGTAGACCGGAGAGAGCGACCGGCCATACAAACGCTGGAGCAACTCGACGAAGCGGCCGAAGAACCCGAACAAGGTTGACCGTGATGTGCAGGAATATCAAGAAACTGCGCCGGCCCGGCGACCAGCCGACCGATCAGGAGCTACACGACGCCGCGCTTCAGTACGTGCGCAAGCTGACAGGCTATCGCGTACCCTCGCGCGCCAATCAGGCAGCCTTTGACACGGCGATCACGGACATCGCCTCTGTCACGCGTGATCTCTTCGATAGACTCGTCACTCGGTAGGGCTAAGTCGCAGCGATTGCGAGTTGAGTGGGGGTGTTTTCGACAGACCGATAGCCGCTAGTCAATGACCCAATCACGAGTTCTCTCTCAATTCTCGACGCTCGGTACTCGACGTCCGGTTACCGACAACCGATGTCGGTAATCGTGCGTCGAATTTAGAACCTCGAACATCGAGAGGTTATCTGAAAATCGGTTATCGAGCATCGATTAGTGAATATCCAGTTCTTTCCAAACCACGCCCGCGCCACTTCATCATACGTGAGAAGGACGCCGCGCAGCGATTAAGAGTTGGGTGGGTACTGATCAGTAGCCGATATCCGACAGCCGTTGATCGATTTACGAGTTCTCCTTCAATGATCGACGCTCAATAGTCGACGTCCGGCTACCGACATCCGATGTCGGTAATCGTGCGTCGAATTTAGAACCTCGAACATCGAGAGGTTATCTGAAAATCGGTTATCGAGTATCGATTAGTGAATATCCAGTTCTTTCCAAACCACGCCCGCGCCACTTCATCATACGTGAGAAGGACGCCGCGCCTCCTCCAGCAACCTCCGTATCTTCTGCCCCAACTCGGACGGCGTGTACGGTTTCTGTAGGAAGTCTCCCGCCTCCATGACACCGTCACGCGTCATGTCTTCCGTGTATCCAGAGGTGTACAGCACCTTCGTGGTCGGATGCCGCTTCGCCATGAGCTTCCCGAGTTCCAGCCCGTTCATCCCCGGCATGACCACGTCGGTGACCATCACGTGGATCTCGCCTGGATGTGTCTCGCAGATGTTCAGCGCCACGTCCGCGTTCGGCGCATCGAGAATCGTATAGCCTTCGCGCTCCAGTCCCCGCCGCATCGGACCGCGCAGTGCGTCCTCGTCCTCCACAAGCAGAATCGTCTCCGAGCCCTCGCTCACGAAGGTTGGCAACTCCTTTATCTCGGCGCGGATTTCCTGTCTGTCCAGCTGCGGCAGGTAGACCCGGAAGCATGTCCCAACGCCCTTCCGGCTTTCCACAGAGATGTGGCCGCCGCTCTGCTTGATGATGCCGTACACGGTGGCCAGGCCCAGCCCTGTGCCCTCACCCTTAGGCTTGGTTGTGAAGAACGGTTCGAAAATCTTGTTGCAGATGTCCTCGTCCATCCCGATCCCCGTGTCTGCGATGGCCAGGACCGCGTAACGACCCGGCGGTATCGTCTCGCCGTGTACCGTCAACTCGCGATCGAGCCCGACGTTCTCGGTGCTGATGGTTAGCCGGCCACCGCCCTGCATCGCGTCTCGGGCGTTCACCGTCAGGTTCATCACGACCTGCCCCACCTCGATCGGGTCGGCCAGCGTGTTGGCCAAACCCGCGTCGAGTTCGGTCACCAGCTCGACATCCTCGCCGATGATCCGACGCAGCATGTCCAGCATCTCGTTGACCACGCCGTTCAAGCTCAGGACCTTGGGCTGGAGAATCTGGCGGCGGCTGAACGCCAGTAGTTGCCGGGTTAAAGCCGCGGCGTGATCGGCCGCCGTTTGGATGTCCCGGATATCCCCGCGCTCCGGGCTCGATGGAGCCAGGTCCTTGAGTACGATCTCGCAGTTGCCCAGGATGACCGTCAGCAGGTTGTTGAAGTCGTGAGCGATGCCTCCCGCCAGCCGCCCTATGCTCTCCATGCGCTGCGACTGGGCGAGCCGCGCCTCCAACTCGCGCTGTTCCGTAACGTCCACCATGACCGCCATGATGCCTGATACCAGCCCATCACTGCCATAGAGCGGCGCGGTGTAGGCGTTCAGATAGAGCGGTGTGCCATCCTTTCTCAGACGCGGCACCTCCAGACCGACCACCGATTCGCCGCCCATCACGCGCTCCAGCAACTCGCGGAACTCGGTCTGGTGCTCCTCCTGCACGAACAGCGGCGGTCGCCCCACCGCCTCCTCCTCGCTCCAGCCGAAGATGCGCACAGCGGCTCGGTTCCAACTCAACACGCGGCCGTCCAGGTCGAGCGAGATCACTGCCACCGGAGCCGCGTCGAACACCGCTCGCAGCTTCTCGTTCGCCTTGCTCAGTTCCTCCTCCGCACGCTTCCTTTCCGTGATGTCCTCGAGCACGCCCGTGTAGTAGCGCACGACCCCGTCGCGGCCGAGCACCACCCGGGCCGTGTCCCGACCCCACATGGTCGTACCGTCGTGCCTGCGCAGGCGGACGTCGTAGTCCCGTACCAGCGTCTCGTTCTGCAGCCGCTCCTGCCATCGCTCTCGATCGGACTGATCCGCATACAAATCGCCAGCGTTCACCGCCAACAGGCTTTCGCGGTCCGGGTAGCCGAACATCCGCACCAGGGCCGGGTTCGCGTCCAGGATCTCGCCGTCTAGGGTGGCTCTATACAACCCCACCGGCACTCCGTCGAACAGCTTGCGGAAGCGAAGCTCCGCGTCTTCGACGGCCTGGCGCCGCCAGCCCTCTTCGAACGCCACACGTACATCCGGCGGCAGGTCCGCGAGCGCGCTCGGCATCTCGTCTGCCGATTCCTCCAGCGTCTCACAGACGACGCAGTCACCGCCTCGGCGCCTCGCCTTCTTGATCGCTCTCGCGGCCGCCCCCAACAGGTCGTTCGTGTTGCGCATCCAGAGCTCGTAAGGCGCCACGCCCACGCTCACCGTCAGATAGGTTCCGGTGTCCGCCGCCAGGTCGGCTATCGACGCGCGCGTGCGCTCCGCGAATACCCAGGCGCCGTCCACCTTTTCACCCGACAAGATCGCCAGGAACGAGTCTCCCTCGAAGCGACCGCCGATGTTCATCATGCGCATCTGACGATCGAGCCTCTCCGCAATCGAGCGGAGCGCCTGGTCTCCCTGTGGCTGGCCGTGTCGTTCGTTGTAATCGGCAAGCCCATCGACGTCGAACAGCACGACGCTCAGCGGGCGGCCACGCTGCGCCGCGGCGAATTCCTTGTTCAGCATGAAGTCCAGCAGCCGCCAGTTCGGAAGGCCGGTGAGCGGATCGCTGTAGGCCATGAGCAGCGCCTCGCGGCGCTCCCTCTGCAGAAGCTCCGTGACGGCGGCCAGGCCGGCCCCCACCGCCACAGCCACGACCACAACCCCAGCCAGCAGCTGCCAATTCACGGCAACATCGAGCACGAGCTCCGCGATCAACTCGATGCCGAACAACAGCATCGTGCCGGCGACCAACACTGCTGCGGTGGCCCGCCAGCCTCTGTAGTACGCCAGCATGAAGGCGGGAATCAGGACCAGTAGCCCGGTCAGCGCATCGTAGCCGGCGAGCAGTTCGGGCCTGGTCAAAGCCGTCCAACCCGCGACGGCCAGGGCCACAATACTCAGAGGTAGGACCCGTACAGGAATTCTCCGGCGAGCGCCGGGCAACTCATCGGGCACGAGCTGCGCGGACACAGAACGCCGTTGTTGTCCCTCGATCATGGGACGGACTCCTCGGACGAATAGAGCTATGTGCCAGGCGTTGGCATTCTACGGATGTGGAACACCTGAAGAACGCTACGCTATTGGGAGGCGTGAGGAGGGTTTCCTGCGGACAGTCAACCTAAAAGATCGTTGCAGGTGACCATATTTGCAAGACTTATGACAAACGTCATTCCTGGACGGCGTAGCACCAATCCGCGGTCACAGCGGCAGTTCGGTTCCGATTCGCTTTTGGACCGCTTTCGCGTAAACAAGCCGCGCCGTGGCCATGTCTTCCAAGGCGAGGCCCAGATTGACGCAGATAGCTCGTTCGTCGCGAGACTCGCGGCCCGGCTTCTCGCCGTAGACGATCTCTCCCAGGTCCGCGTACGGTTGCGGCGTGGATCGAAAGTAGCCGACCTGGCGGTAGTAGTCCATCTGGCCGGTATCGTCCGTGGCCAGCTTGTCCGCTTCGGCCAGCGCACCGCCCTGCCAGTAGGAGTCGAAGTCCAGCGCGCAACCGAACGCTCCGGCCGACAGCCAGCCGGCCTCGATGGTAGGGCTCGGTTGCTTCAGGATGGGGCCGCTTGTCACGACCAAGTCGAGGTCGCGCACCGCTTCTCGCGGATGACCTACGACCGCCACGTCCAGACCGAACCGCTCACTCATCTCTTCGGCGTAACGCTTCGCCGCCGCGCTGTCTATGTCATACGCGTGCACCCGCTCGAGCGAGAAGGCGCAATTCAGCGCTTCCAAGTTGGTGCGGCCTTGCACACCACAAGCGACGATCCCGACGCTGCGGCTGTCGGACCTCGCCAGCCGCTTGGCCGCGACGGCCGTCGCCGCCCCGGTCCGCATCGCGGTGATCCAGCTCGCGTCCATCACCGATATCGGGATCCCGCTCTCGGGATCGTTCAGAATCAGTAGGCCGGAGATGTACGGAAGCCCCTTGGTGGGGTTATCCGGATACCCCGAGACCCATTTCAGTCCGGCGGAGCCCAGGCTCGGTATGTAGGCCGGCATGGCGTGGATGAAGGCGTTGGGCCGCGTATGGATGCCGGGCTTCGGCGGCATCTCGACCTCGCCCTTCCCCTTCTCCACGAACATCGCTTCCAGCGCCTCGATGATCTCCGACATCGAAACGCCCACATCCGCTACGTCCTGCGCCGACAGATAGAGGAGCCTTCCCGCGCTCATACCGATCTCCCTCGGAGGCCGCGCCGTCTCGATCTCGCCTTCCTCATCGGCCTCTTCAGCACCCCGCTTCCGTTCACTCGCTCAACTCGAACCAAGCCGCCAGATCCTCATCGCCCCACGGCTCGCCGGAGGCAGACTCGTACTCGTTCTTCAAGCTGGAGTACGTGTAGTCCGCACCCCAATCGCCGTGGTTCCGGACGATCCGAGCGATGGCGTCGATCATGTACTCCAGTTCCTCGTCGGTCGTCGTAGGATGGACCGACATCCGCACCCAGCCGGGCTTCTCCGAAAGATCGCCCTCGTCGATCTTGTCGGTGATCCGCTTCGACTGTACCGGGTCCACGTGCAGTAGATAGTGGCCGTACGTTCCCGCACACACGCATCCGCCTCGTGTCTGCACGCCGAAGCGGTCGTTCAGCAGCTTCACTATCAGGTTGTAGTGGATACCCTCCACGTAGAACGAGAGGATGCTCTGCCGGTCCTCCAGGTGGTCGGCCAGTATCCTCATCCCAGGGATCGGGCGCAGGCCGGCGAAGGCGTTTCGCGTCAATTCCTCTTCGCGCGCCGCCATCTTTTCGACGCCCATCTCCTCCTTCAACTGGATGCAAAGAGCTGCCCTGATCGCCTGCAGAAAGCCCGGTGTTCCGCCGTCTTCGCGCTCCTCGATGGCGCTCACGTACTTGCGGCCGCCCCACGGGTTCGTCCAGTCCACGGTCCCGCCGCCGACCTGGTCCGGTACCTGCCTCTGATAGAGGTTCGCGTCGAAGATCAGAACCCCCGAGGCTCCGGGGCCTCCGAGGAACTTGTGCGGCGAAAAGAAGATCGCGTCCAGCTTCTCGAGCGGATCCGCCGGGTGCATGTCGATATCTACGTAGGGTGCCGAGGCGGCGTAATCGACGAAGCAGAGGCCGCCGTTCTCGTGCATCGCCCTCGCCAGTTCGCGAATCGGCGGCCGCACGCCCGAGACGTTCGAGCACGCCGTGAACGCGCCGATCTTCAGCTCCCGATCGCTGTATTCGTCCAGCAGCGCCCTCAGGCTGTCGAGGTCGACCAGGCCCCTCTCGTCCGGCTCGACGCAGACGACGTCCGCGATCGTCTCGAGCCAAGACGTGTGGTTCGAGTGATGCTCCATGTGCGTGACGAAGACGGCGGGCCGGTATTTCTCCGGCAGCTTCACGAACGGCGCCAGTTGCTCTGGGATCTTGAGGCCCAGTATGCGCTGGAACTTGTTGATGGCCGACGTCATCCCGAAGCCCGGCGTCAGGACGACGTCCTCAGGCCCGGCGTTCACGTGACGCTTGATGATCTCGTGGGCCCGGCGATAGGCGCGCGTCATCCGCGTGCCGGTCACGATCGTCTCGGTGTGCGTGTTGCCCACGAACGGCCCCAGCCCGCTCGCTATCCTGTTTTCGATCGGACCGTACAGCCGGCCGCTGGCCGTCCAGTCAGCATAGACGATTCGCTGCTCGCCGTACGGCGACCGAAACGTCTGGTCAATGCCGACGATGTTGTGCCGGAACCGCTCGAAATAGTCGTGCAGGTTTGCCATACCGATCTTGTTGCCGAACTGAACTAGGCCCGCGCCGGATATCGCCCTGGTGGGCCAATCGCTGGGGTTCTAGAGTCTCGACAGAACGAGAACGCCGCCAGAATACGCCCTTCAGATATTCCGAAAATGACAGAAAAGCATACCAGCTACAGGGGGCAAGGTCAAATGTTCCCGATATGCCCTATCTGGGGCCAAGTGCGCCCTAATGAAAACGGAAAAACGAACGTGGCGGGGAGGCCCTACGCGGATTCCCCTCAACTGCACAGAGGATACCGGTCGTGTCGCTCGTAATACTCCTTCAGAAGTTCGCGTTTCCGCTGCTCCGACCGGGCCGTCAGCTCGTAGCGAAAGTGCGCCGCCCGGCGAAAGCACGGGTCGGTAGTGTCGAGAAACTGCTGTAGCCGGCCCTTCAGGTCGTCGCTCCGACCGAAGTAGATGGTCGAGCGGCTGGAGTCGGCCAGTTCGAAAACGCCCTCCTGCTCGGGAACATTGGCTACGTGCATAGAATTGAGGCT
>JBDHAS010000058.1:0-19779 GCA_039588015.1 Gemmatimonadota bacterium
CGTCCTCGTTTTGGCTCGAATGGGTGATGTGCAAAGCTACCAGCCGCGCGATGAGCGTGACCAGGAACAACTGGCCGCTCACCGCCTCGACGATCGCGAGCGACCGGGTCAGGGGTGCCAGCGGTGATATGTCGCCGTAGCCGAGGGTCGTGAGCGTAACGAAGCTGAAGTAGACGGCCTCACTACGTGGAGAGGAATAGCCGACGTTCCCGGTCACGGTGGCTATCACGTCGAGATCTCCGACGAGCGCCTCGATCAAATAATAGGCGTAGCCGCAGGTGTAGCCGAGTAACAAATAGACGCATATCGCCGCGAACACGATGTTGGCATCGACCCGTCGAGCAGAGAGAACGAACAGGAGCGTGAGCCAGGCGAGGTAGAAAAAAAAGAGGATCGAGAAAGCCGCTGATAACATATCAAGCGCGCGAGCCTGCACGCCGTGGTACAACCATTCAAGCGTGATGGCTGGGACCAGCAATATCAGGCCGAAGATTACATGCCGTTTATTATCGGCAACTGCGTACAGGCCTGATAGTACCACAACTGTGACAGTGACTGTCACCAATAGTTCTATGCCTGGCATGTCGGGTGTCATGATCGTCGGCAGCAAGATCGCCAATAACAGCGTCAGGAAGAGCAAGCCGAAGCGGCTGCGCAGCGCGTGGCGGACGATGAGTCTGCCTGAGCGGTCGGGTATGGGAGTCTCGGGCATTGGATAGTGCCTCCCTTGTCGGTGGTACGCCTGGCGGATCGTTTGCGCGGAAGATAGCGAAGGCGCTCGAAAGAGGACACGGCGATGCCAACGCTTTCACTCTCGAACGCATCCAACCATGAAGACGAGCCAACCCTCTTGGCGATTTGCGCTACGCTTTGCGCACACTAATCAAGCAGCCGGGTTTCGTAACGGTCGCCGGGTTCACGCTGGCGCTGGGTATTGGTGCGAATACGGCCATCTTCAGCGTGCTCAACAGCGTGATACTCAACCCCCTGCCGTATCATGACGCCGGTCGATTGGTGCGGATCTACAACGCATGGGAGGGTGATCCAGACGCCAAAGGCTTCCTGAGCGGTATCGACTTTCCGTATTTCCGGGACGGCGTCGAGGGCTTCGAGAGCGCAGGAGTCCTATACACCTATCGCGAGACCGGTCGAGATCTCACCGGCGGCGGAACCGCGCAACGAGTGCTCGCGCTGCCGGTCAGCAGCGGCTATTTCGAGACATACCGAGCGACGCCGCTTCTCGGACGGACATTCTCCCCCGGCGAAGACCGAGCCGACGCAGGGCTCGTGATCTTGAGCCACCGCCTGTGGAAGGCGCATACCGGCGAGGACCCCGACATCGTGAGCGGGAGCATCGTTCTCGATGGGGTGGCGCACACCGTGATCGGCGTGATGCGGCCCGGGTTCGTGGATGTGATCGGTGGCGATGTGGACTTGTGGGTGCCGCAGGACCTCGAGCCTGGAGGTTGGAACAACCGCGGCAACCACTACCTGACGGGCATCGCGCGGCTGAAGCCGGGCATCAGCCTGGAACAAGCGCAATCGCAGATCGACGCAGTGCAGGCCGGCCTCGAGGCAGAGTTCCCGGACTCCTACGAGAACCAGTTCGTGCGCTTGGTGCCCCTGCACGAGGATGTGGTGGGGGGCTCGAGCGCGGTCTTGTTCGTCCTCATGGGCGCTGCCGGGCTGGTTCTGCTGATCGCCTGTGTCAACGTCGCAAACCTCTTCCTGGCGCGCGCGGCGTCACGGACGAAGGAAATCGCGATTCGCACAGCCTTGGGGTCGGGGCGTGGTCGCTTGGTGAGCCAGGTGCTATCGGAGAGTCTGCTCGTCGCGGTCGCCGGCGGCATCGCGGGGTCGGCGGTCGCCTTCTGGGGAGTGAAGGTCTTGCTGGCGATGAGCCCTGAATCGCTCGCCAGGGCAGAGGAGGTGTCCTTCGATCCGCGCCTACTCGGATTCGGGCTTCTCGTCACGCTCGTCACCGCTCTGGTCTTTGGAGCTGCTCCAGCGCTGCGCGCCATGCGGGTCGATCCCAACGAGTCGTTGCGCGACGGTACGCGCGGCAACACGGGTGGAAGACGCGGGCGCCGAACACGCAGCCTACTGGTAGCGAGTCAGGTGGCTCTCGCGATCATGCTGATGGTCGGAGCGGGTCTTCTGGTCAGGAGCTTCGTCAACCTGCGTCAGGTTCGCCTCGGGTTCGAGCCCGACAACATCGCGACGTTCGAAGTGCACCTTCCCGCCGCTCGGTATCCGGCAGGCGAAGATCGCATTCGCTTTCATCTTCAGTTGTTGGAGAGGCTTCGTGGCATCCCGTCGGTCGTTACGGCCGGGGCAACGTCCTGGCTTCCGGCTAACGGCGCTTACCACGATTGGGGATTCGGGTACGAGACTTCCAACGGAGAGCGGGACTGGGTCTCAGCGCAGATCCGAGTAGTCGAAGGTGATTATTTCGACGCCCTAGGAATTGAGCTGTTAAGGGGTCGTGCTTTTCAGAGCACGGACCGGCTCGATACGGAGCCCGTCGCGCTCATCAACGAGATGCTGGCCGAACAGGCTTACGGGGACCAGGACCCATTGGGCGAGCGGTTCCAAACCGGGTCGGGCGAGTTCACGGTGATCGGCGTGGTGAACGATGTCGCGCACCAGGCGCGCGGCGAGTTCACTCGCCGGGTATACCTGGCCCACAGCCAGTACGGCCCCAACCGCAACTGGGCGATGACGTATGTCGTGAGAACGCGGCAGGAGCCTGCCGCGAGCTTTGGGTCGATCCGACATGAGCTCGCGGCGCTGGACCCCTCACTAGTTCTCCATCGGCCGCGGACGATGAACGGCGTTCTCGGGCGCCAGATCGCCCAGGATCGGTTTGCGGTGACCCTGATGGGTATCTTCGCCGCGGTCGCGTTGGCGTTAGCCGCGGTGGGGATCTATGGAGTGTTGTCCTATTCCGTCAGCCAGCGCGTCCAGGAGATCGGCATCCGAATGGCGTTGGGCGCGCGAGCGCCTCAGGTGTGGTCGAGCGTGGTAGGCCAAGGAGCATTCGTCTCGGGCATCGGTATCGTGGCGGGATTGATGGGCGCGTTCGCTCTCAGCCGCCTGATGCGATCCATGGTGTTTGGAGTCAATGTGACCGATCCGGTCGTCTTCCTGGGCGTAGCCGCGGTGCTAGGCGCGGTGGCTGCAGCGTCGGGGCTTCTGCCTGCGCGGCGCGCGACCAAGGTAGATCCGATGGTGGCCCTAAGGCGGGAGTGATGGCACGAGATCATTTCTCGCGCCGTCACGCCGCTCAAGTCAGTCGCCGGTCGCGGGTAGGGGTTGAGCTGCTTCTTGTCTGCCGCGCAGCCGTTGCCAGCCGCGCTCGACGACCACGTACAGCACCGGGATGAAGAACACGCCAAGGATCGTGTAGATGAGCATCCCACCGAATACCGCTGTTCCCAGTGACACGCGACTGCGCGCTCCGGCGCCGCTGGCCAGAACTAACGGGATGACGCCCAGGATGAACGAGAACGCGGTCATCAGGATCGGCCGGAATCGCAGTCGCGCTGCTTCGGACGCCGCCTCGATGAGTCCTTTGCCTTCGCCTTCGTGTTGTTGCTTGGCGAACTCGACGATCAGAATCGCCGTCTTGGCTGAGAGCGCGATCAACAGGACGATCCCGATCTGCATGTAGATGTTGTTCTCCATCGGCTGGATGAAGCCGCGCGCTAGCACGAAGACGACAGCACCTAGGATCGCCATCGGCACCGACAGCATCACCGACAGCGGATTCGCCCAACTCTCGTACTGGGCCGCCAGGAACAGGAAGGCGAAGACGATGGCCAGCGAGAAGATGAGCGGCGCAAGGTTGCCGGCTTCCTTCTGTTGATACGTCACGCCCGACCACTCGTAGTCCATCTGTGTGGGTAGGACTTGCCGAGCCAAACGCTCGACTTCGTCGGTAGCCTGTCCCTCCGAGTAGCCTGAAGCCGGGCTGCCGGTCAATGTGGCGGAGCGGAACAGGTTGAAGCGGTTTATGGTTTGTGGCCCCACGGTATCGCGCACGGACGACAGCGTACCGATGGGGATCATGTCGCCCTGAGGATTTCGAACCTCAAGCCGGCGGATGTCATCGGCGCGTGCCCGGTACTGCTGGTCAGCCTGGACCATGACCCGCCAGGTGCGACCAAAGAGGTTGAAGTCGTTGACGTAGGCCGAGCCGAGGTTGGCCTGCAGCGTGTTGAACACGCTCTGCAGCGGGATGCCCAGAGCTTTTACCTTTTCGCGGTCGACCTCGGCGTAGAGTTGCGGCACGTTGGCCCGGAAATTTTGGTTCGCCCGGGCAATCACCGGACTCGCGTTTGCGGCGGCGGTCAGGTCGTTGGCAAAGGTCTCCATCTGAATCAGCCCGACGCCGCCTCGGTCTTGAAGCTGCATCTCGAAGCCACCGGCCGCACCCAGCCCCTGAATGGGCGGCGGCGGAAAGCCGAAGACCGTCCCCTCGCGAATCTGGGCGAATTGCGGCTGGACCCTTCGCAGCAATCCCCAGAGGCTCGACTCGAGCCCGGGGCGGTCGTCCCAGTGATCCAGCGTAGCGATAGAGAAGCCGGTGTTCACCGAGGCGACGCCGTTTAGCAGCGAATAGCCGCCGATGGTGATCACGTTCTGTACGCCCGGGGTTTCCATGAGGATCTCGTTGACCCGATCCATGACATCGTTGGTGCGCTCCAGCGAAGCGCCGGCCGGCAGCTCGGCATCTACGAAGAAGTACCCTTCGTCTTCGCCCGGTACGAAGCCGGTTGGCATCACCCGGAAGCCCATGACCATCAGAAGCAGCATCACGGCGAAACCGGCCATCATCACCGCACCCTTCCGCAGCATGCTGTTCACGGCGGTCATATAGCGTGTGGTTCCGCGGTCGAACCATCGGTTGAACCAGCCGAAGAACCGGTCCAACCAGCGAGTCAGAAACCAGCCCGCCTTCTTCTCTTCCGTCGGTGGACGAAGCAGCATCCCGCAGAGCGCCGGGGTTAGCGTCAGCGCGTTGATCGACGAGAAGACCGTGGCCACCGAGATGGTGGTAGCGAACTGGCGATACAACCGGCCGGTCAGCCCGGGCATGACCATTGTCGGAATGAACACCGCGAGCAGCACGAGCGTCGTTGCCACGACGGCGCCGCCGACCTCGTACATCGTCTTGCTGGCGGCCTCCTTGGCCGGCAGCCCCTCGTCGGTCATGATCCGCGTGGTGTTCTCCGTCACCATGATGGCGTCGTCTACCACGACGCCGATGGCCAGGATCAGGCCGAAGAGGCTCAGGTTGTTGATCGACAACCCGGCGAACAGCATCACCGCGAACGTCCCGATCAGCGACACGGGAATCGCGATGGAGGGTATCAGCGTCGTCCGAAAATCCTGCAGGAAGATGAAGACCACCAGGATGACCAACACCAGCGCCTGTAGAAGGGTAACCACGACTTCCTTGATCGACTGCTTGATGTAGCGCGTCGTGTCGTAGGGTACCGTGTACTCGAGGCCCTGCGGAAAGCGAGCCGCCAGCTGATCCATGGTGGCCTTCACCTGATCGGCCACGTCCACCGCGTTGGAGCCGGGTAGCTGGTAGATCCCCAGGATACTGGCTGGGGCCGCGTCCAACTGAGCGTACCAGGTGTAGTTCTGGGCGCCGAGCTCGATGCGCGCCACGTCACGCAGCCGCACCAGTTCGCCCTCCCGGCCGACCTTGACGATGATGTTCTCGAACTGCAGAACGTCGGCCAGTCGTCCCAAGGTGGTAATCGTATACTGGAAGTTCTGCCCGGTTTCGGTGGGCGGGGCACCGATCTGGCCCGCCGCCACCTGAACGTTCTGCTCACGCAGCGCACCGATCACCTCGTCCGATGTCAGGTCGCGGGCCTTGAGCTTGGCGGGATCGATCCAGATCCGCATGCCGAAGTCCTTGGCGCCGAAGATCATCACGCTGCCCACGCCGTTCAAGCGGGCCAGCGCGTCCTTGATTTGCGTGGTGGCGTAGTTGCTCAGGTAGACGTCGTCGTAGCGGCCGTCCGGTGCATAGAGTGCCACGACCATCACCATGGAGGTCGACTGTTTCTCCACTTTGACGCCCTGGCGCTTCACGTCCTCGGGCAGCTTGGGGTCGGCGATGTTCACCCGGTTCTGGGTGAGCACCGCCGCCATGTCCGGGTCCGTACCGATGGCGAAGGTGACGGTGAGGCTCATACTCCCATCGCTCCCGCTCTTGGAAGCCATGTAGAGCATGTTCTCGACGCCGTTCACCTCCTGCTCGATCGGCGCCGTCACAGTCTCCTCCACCACGTTGGCGTTGGCGCCCGGATAGTTGGTCGAGACCTTCACCGTGGGCGGCGTGATGTCGGGCATGCTCGCCACGGGCAGAAGCGGGACCGAGAGCACACCCATCAGCACTATCACGATGGCGATGACCATCGCCATGATGGGTCGGTTGATGAACATAGAGCTGAACGCACCCATGGGTCAGTTCCCCTCGGCTTCGGCTTGCCCAGCCGGGGCGGCGTCGATTTCCGCCTCCGTCTGCGGTGTGA
Organism: Gemmatimonadota bacterium; assembly: GCA_039588015.1. Taxonomy (GTDB): domain Bacteria; phylum Gemmatimonadota; class Gemmatimonadetes; order Palauibacterales; family KS3-K002; genus JASFMO01. Next base: position 6,558 of record JBDHAS010000058.1, read on the forward strand.
CTGGAAACCCGGGACGTGCCCTTAGCATGCCGTTCACAACGTAGCTCTCGCTGCCATCCAGGCCCTCCTCGATGACGACGGTTCCATCATCCTGGATTGGTCCGAGTGTCACGAAGCGCTGTTCGACGACATTGTCCTCAGCTACGACGAGAACATATTTGCCGCCCAGATCCGTACCGATGGCGCGCTCTTCGACCAGAATGGCATTGGGCCTAATTCGGCCGAGTAGGCGGATGCGGACGAACAGGCCGGGGAACAGGATGTCCTCCGGGTTCTGCACGATCGCCCGGAGCTCGATGGTACCGGTGGCGGGGTCCACCGTGTTGTCGATGTAGTCGATCTCTCCGTTGTGGGGGTAGTCGATATCGGTCGCGGTCGCCACGAAGACTTGGCCGACCTGCGACAATTCCTCTTCGGTGAGCGTTGCGTCGCGGCCAGCCGCCGTGAAGGCGAGCACCAACTGCTCGGGCGCGTCGAAATAGACGTAGATCGGGTTGATACGGGTCACGGTCGTCAGCACCGTCGCCTCTGCGGCGCCGACGAGATTGCCCAAGTCGACGAAGTTGCGGCTCACGCGCCCGGAAACCGGGGTGGTCACGCGGGTGTAGCCGAGGTTGATCCGGGCATTGTCAAGCCTGGCCCGCGCGCCCAGTACAGCGGCCTCGGCCTGATCGCGTGTGGCCTGCGCACGATCCAGGTCCTGCCGGCTCACGGCGTTGGACTGAATGGCCAACTGGACACGCTCGAGGTCCGACTCGGCCCGAGCCAGTTCGCTTTCGGCGCTCGCGAGTGCCGCGTCGGCTTCGTCGAACGCGGCCTGGTAGGACTCGGGCTCGATGGTGAACAAGACGTCACCCGCTCTCACTAGAGAGGACGGCGTGAACCTCATTTCGTCCAGTGTCCCGGCGACGCGCGCTCGGATTTCAGCGTGCTCGATAGCCCTGGTGTTGCCTGTGAACTCAGCGTAGGTCTGTACATCCCGGCGCTCTGGTGTAGCCACGGTGACCTGGGGGGGCAACGGGCCTTCGCCTCCACCTCCTCCGCATGCGCCTACGACAGAAGCGGCCAGCAGGGCCATAGCCACTCGACGAATTCCGTTCATTGATCCAGTCCTTCGTTTCGGCTCTGGTTTGACTGCAACTGAGACCCATCGTCCGAATCGCCTCCCAGATCGGCGCGATCGGCTGAATCGGTCATGCGGTCGGGCGCTTCGGGTTCGAGCGACCAGCCGCCGCCTAGGGCTCGATTGAGCAGGATCAGGTTCTGAACGACAAGGCCGTCGCTTACGGCCAGCTCGTCCTCCTGGCGGAACAGAGACCGCTGTGTGTCCAGCAAGTTCTGGAAGTTCGTCAGTCCTGATATGTACTGGGTGCGCACCAGGTCCACGGCGCGCTGACTGGCGTCCACGGCATCGCGCAACCGCTCGCGGCGGACGAGCTCGCGGTCGTAGGCGACCAAGGCATCCTCCACCTCCTCCAGCGCGAGAAGGATGGTCTGCTGGTAACCCAACAGCGCCTGCTGAGTGCGAGCCTCCTCGGCTCGGATGTTGTTGCGGATCTTGCCTCCCTGGAACAGATCCCAGCGAAACCCCGGAATGATCCCCCAGCCGACGCTCTCCTCCTCGAACATCCCGGAGAAGGAACCGGCCACCGCCTCGACGAAGCCGCCCAAAGAGAACGTGGGGTAGAGGTCGGCCTTCGCTACACCGATCATGGCGGTTTGCGCGGCCAGCTGGCGCTCGGCGCGGCGGACATCCGGGCGGCGCCGCAAGATGTCGGCGGGAACGCCGGTCGTGATGTCGGGCGGTACCTCCGGGATCATGCCGCCGTCCCCCATCAGCTCGTCGTGCAGCGCTCCCGGCTGCTCGCCCAACAACACGGCCAGGCGATTGAGAGCGGCGTTGAGTCCGGATTGCAAAGTGGGGATGGAGGACTCGGTTTGGGCCAGGTTCTGTTCCGCTTGGGCGACGTCAAGAGCGGAGGTCAGGCCGGCGTCGAAACGGTCGCGGGTCAGCTGTAGGCTTTCGCGTTGGGCTACGACGTTCTGCTCCGCAAAGTCTAGACGGGCCTGCAACGAACGCGCGTCGACGTAGTTGAGCGCCACCTCGGCGTAAAGCGAGACCAGGACGTCGCGATAGTCCTCGACGCTAGCCTCGAACTGGGCCGTTGATGCCTCGACGCGACGTCTGATGCGGCCGAACAGGTCGATCTCCCAGAACGAGCCGGCCGACGCCTGCCATTGTTCCACCGGCTCCACGTCCTGGCCGGAGCCGATGATGATCTGGCCCGCGGGGCTGTTCTCGGAGACTTTGGTGTACGAGTACGCCCCCTCGAGGACAAGGTTAGGGAACAGGTCGCCCTTGGCGATGCCGCGCAACGCGCGGGCCTCCGCGACCCGGGCGACGGCGATCCGCAGATCCAGGTTCGCGATCTCGGCCTCGCGGATGAGCTCCGTGAGAACGGGATCCTCGAGACCCTCCCACCACTTCTCGATATCGGGCTCTTCCTGCGACATCTCGGCCTCGACCGAAGCGCGCCACTCGTCCTTGATTGGGACTTCCGGCTCCGCGTAGTCCGGGCCGACTTTGCAGGCGGCCACGGCCAGAACCAGGCCGATCGAGAGAAGTCTATACCTAGCCATTTTCGTCCTTCCAGAAGGGACCACGAGCGTGCCGATTCGGGTCAATCCAGAATCTGCGGCGAGCGGTGCCGCAGGTGCCGGTCATACTGAGATGTAAGAGGCGTAAGTATCGGCAGGAACAGCGATTTGGGCAACAGCGGTGTGTGGTCACCTCAATAGTCAACAGCCGACAGCCGATGATCGATTCACTAGTTCTATTCGATTATCGATCTTCGATACTCGACGTCCGACATCCACTCGCGAAGTTGGCAAATGTAGGTTGAGCGTTGCGCATTGAACATTGAGAAAGACTTGAGACTCGGACATCGAATACCGGCTGTCGGATATTCGGTAGTCTTCCTAGTGCTCGATCCGGTACAGTATGTCGCCGCTGTCGCGCGAGCCGGTCTCGGCCTGTAGCGTGAGCTTGCGGGAGATGAGGTAACGCACGCGGATGACATCGATCGGCTCGAACAAGCCGACCCCGTAGGCCACGTACAGCTGGGGCGAAAGGTACTTTCCGGCGTAGAAGGCGGCATCTTGTTGACGCGCGCCGGCCTCGATTCGTGCATCGTCGAGCCCGACCCTCGAGGCCATGCTCATCGCCAGGATGTTGCCGCCGAGAAGGGCGGCTGCGCTACCCGCCTGAGCCTGCTGAGCATCCGAGCTTTGCTCCGCCGAGCGCCCAAACAGGACGTAAGAGAGGACGGACGACTCCGACATGGCAGGGTCAGACCAGACCTCGACATCGAGCGACTGTAAAGTCCCGCCGATGACGAATCCAGCCCGCACCCCGTCGGTGGCGCGGCGGTAGGCTCTCACGCCAACGGTTGGATCATCGATGGGGCCAGCGAAGACCAAGCGGCCGGGATCGATAGTCAAATTTTGACCGTAGCCTCTGTACACGCCCTCCCTCAGTACGAGCTCGCCTCTGCCCTGGGTTGGAATGCCCGGCTGTTCTGTCAGTTGGAGCGACCCGTCTAGATATGTGGTGAAACCGAAGCCCTTGAACAGGATCGCGTCACCTAGGATGAGCTGAACGTTCGCCGAGACGTCGAGCGGCCGTTTCGGCACGGTGTCCTCTCCCAAGAGGACGACATCGTCGGATACCGGCACAGCGGTCTCCGGGATTTCGATGATCTCGACCGTTGCGAGCGGGATCGCGACTTCGCCCGTGACGTCGATCGTCGTGCCCGTCCAGACAATCTCGAGGTTGGGCGACACGACCAACGTGGTCTGATCGCCCTGCATCGCCAGGAAACGGTCGCCCCGAATCGTCAAGCGTCCGGGCTGTTCTTGCGACGGTATGATCGGGGCATTGCCCTCGATGTGCAGGCGACCGTCTCCGGAGGCAAGCCCGCCTGTGACAGCGAGATGGCCCTCGGGGCTGGCCGCGGCCGTCAGCTCGATCTCTCTGAGCTGGACCCCCAACGACGGCAGATCGGTCTGTCCGTGAATGCGGTACTGGCCGCTAACCTCGTTCTCGGCCACCGTGCCGCGGATCGCGAGGTCTGCGTCGAACCGACCTTCTGTCTCGGAGATCTTGTCGAGGAACGCGTCGAACAGGCTAAGGTCGATTTCTCCCGTCACCCGCGCTTCCAAAACCTGAGACCTGATCGCTTGACTAAGGTTAGTGTATTGCGGCAATTCGATGGTGCCCGAGAGCGCAGCATGCGGGGTGCTGTCGGGCCTGGCTGCGGCCAGGTCCACACGGCCCCGAAAGCCGTCACTGTCCACCTGCGCATATATCGAGGGCTCGACGAACTGCAGTATGCTGACCGCGTCGCCGGCTGTTCGTTGCAGAGCCGCGTTCTCTGGGATGACGTCGAGTTGTGCGGTCAATTCTCCGTCGATGGCGGCCGAAGCGGAGAGCGATCCGTCCAGCGAACCGATCAGCCGTGTTCGTTCCGGCAGGAATCGGTCGAAGAGGGGTAGGGCAAGGCTATCGATCGAAAGAGACAGCTGCCAATCATCTTGCAGCGCTTCGGCGAGCCCCTCTGAAGCTACTTCGCGGGTCAGTATGTTGACAGACGGCAGGAACGCGTGTCCTACGAGCGTTCCCGCACTAGCCTGATTCGGGTCGGCAAGTTCGATGGTGAATTCGCCGTGCACGCTGTCTGTACCCGCACGGATAGCGATTCTGCTGGCACTGAAACGAAGCTCGTCGACTCTCTCTGCGCTGGTGCGCTCTAGGGTTGCAGAGCCGGCCCGAATTTCAGCGTCAACCCCTTCCACGTGTCTCCCAGCGCCATTCCCGCCCAGCTCGCCACTGACATGTCCAGTCAGAGCCCAACCTTCGGGCAGGAGGGGGTCCAGCAAGGTCAGGGGGACCTGTTCGAGCGTTGACGTGAGTTGCCAACCGCTTTCTGAGGACCACGAACCATCGACGATGAGGTGGCCTCCGTCGGCGACCAGGTACAGCGTGTCCACGTTGGCCGCTTCCACGCGTGCCGCTGCGCCGTTCGCGCGAAGCTCGCCGCTGACGTGGCCGGGCAGCGACCATCGAGCGGGCATGAAGGGGTCCAGCAGGGTCAGGGGAAGCTTCTCGAGCGAGGACGCGACTTGCCAACCACCGTCCGAAGACCACGAGCCACCCACACACAGGTGGCCTTCCTCGGCGATCAAGCACGTTTCTTCCAGCTCCGCAGAAGTCTTGGCCGCAGTCAGCGAAGCGGCACCGTCCATATGCCAATCACCGACTTCGTCGTTACTGATGCCGATGTCCCTGATCTCGCCTTCCCAGCGCTCGCCTCGCAGCGCGCCTCGGGCGGAGAACGCGATATCTGCCATATTGCTGGCGATTCGCGCCGTCAGCTCGTGGCTCTCCCTTGTTCCGCGCAGCGTGAGGTCAAGTGAATCCACTGCCTGGTTGGCGACGGCCAGGCCGGTTAGGGTCATCCGGGCTTCGCTCCGGCTCCGCGCCGCCCAGTCGAGGTCGACGACCGCTCGGGCGGAATCGAGCGCGAATCCGTCTCCCAACACGTCCCGGGCGAGTAGCGATGCCTTGATCTGCGGTGAGGACGGCGTTCCGGCCAGATTGCCGGTCGCCGAGACGGAGCCGGAGGCGCGGGGCAGTGCGGTGCCGATATCCGGCGCCTCGACCTCGAACTCCACCGCGAGCTGCTGTCTATTAATGCTGCCCGCCGCATCGATACGGATCGTGCCCCAGTCGAGATCGACGAGCGTGAGATCGTACTCCGATGCCTCTATACCGCCCGACAGTCTTCCGTTGATGGGATGGTCGCGCAGCGATCCCCGTAACGTGTCGACCTCGATGCGGATGGAGGGGCGGCCGTCATTCAGTCCCCCGCGCGTGCTCGCCGAGATCGACAGCCGGCCGGGCCAGTCTGCTGGGTCCGGCGCCAGGCTGGCGGGAACCAGCGTGTCGCCCTGGACGGCGACCTCCCATGCGACTTCTGGCATCCAGGAAACGGAACCTTGCGCGCGAAGCTCGCCATCCAACGCGTCCGCTTTGAGCGATTCCAGCGTAAACGAGTTCAGACTGCCGTCGCCGGCTAGGCTGATCTGCATCGCGGGGAAGTCCAACAGCTCCACTTTCGCTGTAATCTCGGCGGTGTAGGACTCGGCGGTTCCGCGCGTTCTCAGCACCACTTCCTGCGCTTCGAGCACGTCGGGTATGGAGAGCGAGCCATTGCTTAGGTGAACATCGCGCAGCACGAGCTCGATAGGGAGCGAGATAGGGCTCGTATCGGGTTCGGTGGTCTCTGCAGCCACGAGGGAGTCGGCCTTCTCCTCGCCCTCCTCGCGTTCCCGTCCTGTTGTCAGACGAAGGCCATCGACGGCGACGCTTTCCAGATGTACCTGCCCTTGGAGGAGATCGATCGGCCGCCAGTCGACGATCATTCGGTCGACCTCGAAGCGTACCCCGTTCAGCGCGAGCTTGGCGCCGCCCAGTTCGAGCGGGCCTACCAACCGCCCGTCTACGTCCGCCACGGCCAGGTCAATCGGGAGCTTGCCCTCGACGTAGCGCACCACGAGCGCGGCACCGGGCTGGGTGGTCAGCAAAAAGGCGAGCAAGGCGAGGGCTGCCACCAGTATCGCGGCGAGCCCGCCGATCGTCCACGCCAGAACTCGGAGCAGTTTCCGCATCGCGTCAGATATCCGGGCCGAACGTCACGTGCAGACGAACGTCTTCGCTTGGTGGGTCGAAGCCGTAGGCCAGGTCGAGCCGGATTGGCCCCACCGGCGTCGAACGCCGCACCCCGAAGCCTGCCCCCTTGGCGAGCGACAGTTGGCCGAGCGAGTTGAGGCCGTTGCCCGCATCGAAGAACAGCGCGAGCGTCCATTTCTCGAGGATCGCGTAGTCCGCCTCGACGCTGGCTTCGAACAGGATGTCGCCGCCTACGAGCCGTCCCTCGTCATCCAGCGGACCCAGCGACTCGTACGCGTAACCGCGCACCGTTCGGTCCCCGCCCGTCACGAATCGCAGCGACGGTGGAAGCTGCTCGAAGTCCGTCCAATACGTCCGCCCGATCTTGACCCGGCTCAGAAGGCGCAAGTGCGGACCTAGCCCGCGGATCAGCTTGCCGGAGGCGATCAACTGCAGGTACGATGTGCTGGACAGCAATGCATCGTGACTGGCGAAAGCCTCGAACTGAGCATGCAGGCCGCTTCGGGGTCGGACACGGTCGTCGCTCTTGGTCCAAGCCCAGCTCGCTCCCGGGATAAGGAGGTAGGACGTACCCTCTTGTCCCGCGACCTCGAAGTCCTGCCCTTCCAAGGACAGCGAGAGCACCTCACGTAGCGGACCCCGTAATTGGCTTCGAGTCACGCCGACGACGGCTCGCAGGCTCGTGCTCCAGGTAGGACTGAAATCACCGCCGCCGACGAAAACCGCGTAGTTCTCCGTCCTGGGGTATGTCGGCGGGAAGCGATATTGAGCCGACAGGGTTCTCCGGATCTCTGCTACCTCGAGCCTCAAGGTGGCGTTGTGCCCCTTGCGGTTGAGGCGTCGGAAGTCCGCCTCGACTAACCCACGGAACCCCGTGTCCGTGCCGTACCCTATTCCCAACTCGTAGCTCTGCCTCTTACGAGGCGCGACGTTGACCTCGATGGGCACCTGCCGTCCTTCGACCTCGGTGTTCGGGCGAACGTCCACCTGGCTGAAGTAAGGGCTCGAGGCCAGTCCTCGCTGTAGCTCGAGCATTCTGGCCAGTTCGAAGGTGTCACCGGGTTGGAAGGTGACGTAGCCCTCGAGCAGGCGAGGATCGACGAGGTCCTGGTTGAACGTGACGGGGCCGAACAGGTAATGCTGGCCGGTTTCTAGGTGAAGAACGATCTCGGCGGTATAGGCATCCAGGTCGATCCGGATCTCGCTGGTGTCGAAGGCAGCGTCGAGATAGCCTCGTTGGGCTGCGATGTTTGCCAGCGAAAGCTTGCCCTGTTCGTAGAGCGCGTGCCTCAGCGTATCACCGCTGGCCAACGGGAAGGAGCGAACCGCCTCGAGAAATGTGTCGTCGGTCTCGCCTTCGCCGCGTAGCCGGACGTCGACTCGCCTCAGGATCAGCGGCGCTCCCGGGTCCACTTGGTAGCGGGCGATCCAGGTCGTTTCGGTTGTATCGAGCTCCGCCCTTACTGACGGCTGGTAGAACCCGTACGGCTGGAGGGCCAGTCCAATCTCTTCCGGCGCGCGCGCGTGCAGCCGCTCGATTTGCGAGGTAGGGACTTGGCGCGATCTTGCGGCCCTAACGATGCCCGCCACCGCCAGGGCGTTATCCCGCAGCTCGCCCTCCAACCCCTCCAGCTCAACACTCAAGCGTGTCGTCTGGGCCTGCAGGCTAGGCACGGCGAGCAACAGGAGTGCGAGTGCTAGCCTGGCTGTCCGGTTTAGAACAAGCGCCATTCCGACAAGGTGACCGGCGGGTCCGGCACGAGCAAGCGTCCTCAGGTTTGAACGCATCGGAACCGGAGCCAGAAAGACCGACCCCGCTGCTGGTTGCTTGACACGTCCAAGCCCCCGATCACATTGGACCTTTCAAAGGACCCAGTTTGGACAAGCCGAGCGGGCGTGTACGAGCCGTTTCCGCACCGAGCGGGCGTCTCTGCCTGCACTGATACGAGTTTCAGCACCTCTATGATGATGAACAAGCTTCGCTTTGGCACCATCGCTCTCGTGGCTGCCGCGCTCTTGTCCGTGGCTGTGATCACACCTGCACCTGCGGCTAGATCGCTGCCGCTGTCGAGCGTGCGGGTTCAGCAAGAAGCACAAACCACGGACACGGTGCAGGTACAGCCCGCCCCGACACCGATACCTGCTTCGGACATCGCTCGCCGGTACGAGGAGACCGACGCTCGGCTCAGGGTGTTTCGAGATAGGGTCGCGCTATCGCCGGACGTCATCGAGGTCGCCGAGGAATTGCCCGAGATGATAGTGGCCCGGCAGGAGCTGGCAGAAGATTCGGCCAACCTCGCTGCGGAGGATCTGACGTTTCGGCGGTTGGAGAACCTGCGGCGGCGATGGCGGCGCCTCGAAGGCCGGTTGGACGCGGCGGAGGCCCATGTAGCGGCAAGGTCGCGGGTGCTCGAAGAGGAAGGTCGCACGCTTTCGCAGTTGCGCGCGATCTGGCAAGTGACGCTGGAAACCGCTTCCGAGCGCGGGTTGCCGCCATCGGCGATGGAACGCGTCAATTCGATGTTGAGCGCGATCGAGGAAGCGGACAGCACGCTTCGCGCCCGGCTGGACTTTCTTGTCGCGCTGCAAAACCAGATCGCCGAAGTAACCATTGAAGTGAGCGAGCAACTGGAACGCGTCGTGGCCGCTCAACAGGTGGCAAGGACCATGCTGTTCCGGCAGGATGCTCCGTACCTGTGGGAGGCCCTGCGCTCGCCGAGCGAGCAAGGTTGGGCGATCGCTGGTGTTCGCGCGCGGTGGGAGGAAGAGCGTTCCGGCCTTGCCGATTTCATCCGCGACTATCAGGGACGCGTGCTGATACACCTGGCGATCTTCACCGCGCTGTTTCTGCTGCTGATAGCCCTACGACGGCGGAGCTCGGAAGGACCAGAAGAGGATGACCACCTGGCGGGCTACGCTCACATTCTCGCGCGTCCGGCCTCGTCGTCGATACTCGTATCGCTGCTCCTGACCCCGATCATGTACGGTCCGAACCAGCCTGTCATAGGTGAGCTGTTCAGGTTGGTCGCTGTACTGCCGGTGCTTCGGCTGCTGCCGGCGATGTTGCCGTCGCGACTGCATGGACCGCTGTACATGCTGGCGCTGGTCTATCTAATCAATCAGGTGAGCGAGCTGCTGCTGCCCCCGTATGCCGAACGCTTCGTGCTGCTGCTGGTGGCGGCGCTCGCCTTGGCCGGCGCGTGGTGGGTGCAGAAGGCCGTAGGACAGCTCGACACGGCCACCGCAACCAAGGGCTGGCGCGCGGCGCTGCTGTTAGCACGGCTCGTTTCGATCGTTCTCGTCGGCTCGCTGGTGACCAACATCCTCGGAAATGTGTTGTTAGCCGAGCTGCTAACCGACGGAGGGTTGGACAGCGCCATGGCGGCGGCGGTGGTGGTCGTCAGCGCTCGGGTGCTGGATGGAGTGGTGATCCTGCTGATCGCAACGCAAATGGCGCAGCGTCTCAACTTCGTTCGCCGACACAAGGAAACGATCATTCGACGCGCCGTCGCGGTCATCTACATGGCCGCGGTCTTCACATGGGGCAGCATGCTGTTGCTGAGGGTTCAGCTGCTCGGTCCTCTGCTGGACCTGCTGAAAGCGATCCTGGGTCAGGAACTGAGCGTAGGTTCGTTGAACGTCTCCTTGGGGGACATCCTAGCGATCGCCGTCGCGATATGGATCACAGTGCTCCTCTCTAGGTTCGTGCGCTTCATGCTGGCCGAGGATGTCTTCCCCAGGGTACAGTTGCCTCGCGGAGTGGGCGACTCGATATCGAAGGTGGTCCACTATACGATTCTGGCTCTCGGGGGCGTGATCGCGCTGGCGGCCGCCGGCATCGAGTGGCAGAGCTTTGCGCTGATCGCCGGAGCGTTGGGCATCGGTATCGGCTTCGGACTGCAGAATCTCGTCAACAATTTCGTGTCGGGCATGATCCTCATTTTCGAGCGGCCGATCCAATTGGGTGACACGGTCGAGTTTGGTACCAGACTCGGGGTAGTGAAGCGGATCGGCATCCGCTCGAGCACGGTGCGGACCTTCGACGGAGCGGAAGTCATCGTTCCGAACGGGAATCTCATCTCGGCGGAGGTCGTGAACTGGACACTGTCGGATCGGCTGCGCCGGCTTGAGATACCGGTGGGGGTGGCGTATGGCACGGACATTCATCGCGTTCTCGAGATTCTCGTCGAGGTGGCGCAGAAACACCCCGACGTGCTGGACCACCCGGCGCCGCAAGGGCTGTTCAGAGGCTTCGGCGACAGTTCGCTCGACTTCGTTGCCTGGCTTTGGACCGCCAACTTCGACCAGTGGCGGAGAGTCGGAAGCGAGGTCGCCGTCAGCATACACGACGCGCTGGCTGAGGCCGGAATCACGATCCCGTTCCCGCAGCGGGATCTGCACCTCAAGTCGATAGACTCCAGCGTGAGTCGCGAGATAGCTTTAGGTGGAAGAGATAAGCCTAAACGATAAGCGGGTATACAGGCGGTCAGGGCTGTTGAGGGGGATCGCCCATTGTCTTGATAGGCCTGGCCTCCTTAGTTTGACGAGCTATGACTCCGAACTGCCGGGGGTTTAACGGCTCCGCCCATGTGCCGGGCCAAACCTAACGGGAGGCAATGATGCGCCGCGCAAGGAAGTTCTTCGTGCTGTCGCCGCTCGCCGTTCTTGCTCTGATGGCCGTAGGCTGCTCCGGTATCCGCTACAACAACGACTTCGACCCGCAGGTGGACTTCGGCAGCTTCAGTACTTTTGCGTGGGTCGAGGACATCCACTCGGATGCGGCGCAGTCGCGGGGGCTCGATCCTCTGGACGAGCGTCGGGTCAAGAACGCACTCGAGGAGCAGCTACAAAGCAAAGGCTACCGGAAGGTGACATCGGGCCAACCGGATTTCCTGCTCAACTTCCACACGACGTCGCAGGAGAAGATCGACGTCAGTACCTATTACACCGGTTGGGGGTACTACGGCTGGTATGGCGGCACGCAGACGTCCGTGCGTCAGTGGACCGAAGGCACGTTGATCATCGATTTCATCGATACAGCCGAGAAGGACCTCGCCTGGCGCGGTTGGGCGACCGGCGCCGTAGACAGCTTTGACCGGATGAGCGCAGAGCAGAAGACGGTGGAGGTCAACAAGATCGTGGCTGGGATCCTCGAGCAGTTCCCGCCGGGATCCTAGTGTTCGGCCACAGTTGACGCGCAGACGAGGGGAGGTCGGCCTGGGCTATCCTCTCGCTTCATGTCGCGCATAACAGGGCCACGGTACATAAGAGGGCCTGGGCGCTCCAAATGTCCGCTACGAGGATTTCCCGGGCCGACCCCAGCAACTCATCGTTACCACTTTGGCCGACCGCCAGGTGACGTCGAACCTGCACGTTAGAGAGGGCTGGCCGACGCAGAAACCTCAGAGAGGAGCATATGCTTCGAACTAATCACTCCCGAGTGGCCATCGCGGCACTAGCTGTCGGGCTAATGCTTGTTCCGGCGCAGGACGTTAGAGCGCAGGAGGATGAGCCACGGTACTCGACCGGCGGCACCTGCGACTTCAGCGAGATTCCCGGCGTCGTCTGGTTTGGGACGGACCGGCATATGTCGCTCGATCGGCTCGCCTCGTACATGGCGCCGGTCTACTGGTTTTCGCCCGACGAGCCTCTTCTCTACCAGGCGGAAGGAGACGAGATAAGGATACCTGAGGCGTTTCCGTTCGAGCAATCACCTGACCGGCCGGTCGTCTACTATCAGTTCGAGCATATCCTGGTCGTCGAAGAGTTGCAGGAGACATCGATCGCCCGGGACATGGAGGACCCCGGCCAGTCGATGATCGATTTTGAGGCCACGGCGGCGTTCCAGATGCACTTCTACGCCTATTTCAGTTACGAAGAGGGACTGGGGGCACACGAGCACGACATCGAGGGGGCGGAGTTCAAGGCGGTCGCGCTAAAGTCGAGCGGCGAGTTCATCCAGGAGAACACGGACGCGGTGTGCGAGGAGGAAACCTACGTGGTGATCGTCACGCGGGTCAGCGCCAAGGCCCACGGCATCATCTGGTTCTGGAACGTGATCGATACCGACAGCGAGACGCGGTTCCCGATGCATCTCATAGTGGAGGAGGGCAAGCACGGGCTGGCCACGGACAAGAACGGAGATGGCTACTTCACGCCGGGCTACGATGTCAGCCGGCACATAAATGACGCGTGGGGAGTAAGGGACGTGATCCGCACAGGGTCGCTCTTGAGCGGTAGCTACAAGGGGTGGATGACGAAGGTACGGCGGCCCGAGCACCGGGTCTATCCGCCGCTGCCGGAGGACAGCCCGGCGCGTGCGCGGCTCGAGCGGCGGGGCTACTACGAGGAACCGCATGTCGAGTACGAGGTACGACCGTTCCCGTCTCCCGAACTCGCCGATCGGGACCTCCAGCATTTCTTTGAGGGGAAGTACGTCGAGGACTGGCCGGAAGTCCGCACGGGCCGCAC
>JBDHAS010000059.1:0-19458 GCA_039588015.1 Gemmatimonadota bacterium
AACGCTGACTACAACCACGAAGACTAGAAAAGCGAGGAATGGAACCAGGAACCCCAAACTGGCTCGGACGTTCGTGGTCCTCTGCACCTCCCGGACGGCCACGAAGACCAGCACCATGCCCCAAACGAGGCTTAAGAGTGGCCCGAAGAAGGGGACGACAGCGAACACGGCTGGGCCGGAGGCATAGGCGACAGCCCGGAAAGTGGCCTCGAATCCCTGTCGACCCGCTCCAACCACCATGAAGCCGATATGGATGACGGCCACGCTTGTAAACAACAGCCCGACATAGAGCGGGACGCCCACGCCGAGCGTCACCAAGCCGCCGAACACCTGCATCGCGAGCCCCTGCTCCAGCGTGCCGCTCAAGGCCTCCTCGACGACCCCCCAGTAGAAGCTGAAGAACAGGCCGACAATGGTGGCCAGCACCGCATAACCGAGCGGCGAGCCGTACCCGCCGCGTGGCGGCAGCCCCTGGAAGAACTGCACAGGCCGAAACGCGCTATCCTTCCAGGTCAGCCAAAGCGCTCTGAAGAACCCGAACTCGCGCCAGTTCTCCCAAGGCGGTACAGTACTGGCGACGGACGCAGCTTCGGTGATGGCCTTTGCGGCGGGCGGCCCCGACGGCGGCAGCGGTGGCGGCTCGGGCCTAGCAGCAGCTCGATCGGCGATCACGAGGCCGCAGAACGGGCAGGTCTGGTCTGTCGTCGTTAGCGGGGCACTACAGCGCGAACAGCGCATCTGATCGTCGATCATGCGCCCGTCGGGTGCGCTGGCTCGCCGTGGTCAGAGGTCTCATTCGAGAGAACCACCCGCGCGTCGAGGGCCATGGTCTGCTTGCCCGGCTCGAAGGCGACGATGGGGTTGATATCCAGCTCGGCGATCTGCGGATGGTCGCCTACGAGCTGGCTAACGCGCTGAATAGCCTCTTGCAGGGCTGCAATGTCCACACCCTTCTCCCCCCGGACCCCCTCCAGCAGTTTGTAGGCTTTCACTTGACGGATCATCTCCGCCGCGTCTAGGTCGTTCACCGGATGGATCCGGAAGGCGACGTCCCCAAGAGCCTCGACGTATACGCCACCGAGCCCAAACATAACCAACGGCCCGAAGCTGGGGTCGAACGCCGTGCCGATGATCGCCTCGCGTCCGCCGCTCACCATGCCCTGTACCAGCACCCCCTCCAGCTGATCCTTGGCGACGCCGTGCTCCGCCAAACGGGCCCGGATCTCGTAGTAGGCTCCCCGTACTTCGCGCGCGGTCTGCAACCCGACGATGACACCGCCCACGTCCGACTTGTGCGAGACCGTAGGCGCCATGACCTTCAGCACGACGGGGAATCCAACCGCCTCGGCGGCAGCTATCGCCCCCTCCGCCGATGTGGCCGGGCGTGAGGGGACGATCGGGACACCGTAGGCCTCCAGCACCGACAGCGCGTCGTACTCACCAAGGCGAGTCCGCCCAGCACCAACCGCCGCGCTCAGAATCTCCTGAACCTTCGCAGAATCCACATCGTCGAACGTGCGAACGGTGCCCGCAGGTCGCTCTAGCCAGCGCCGGTAGCGACTCATACCAACCAGTGCCCGGACCGCCGACTCCGGGAAGATGTACGCAGGCACGCTCGCAGCGTGCAGCAGCGCTCGACTCTCTTTCAGGCCACTGCGCCCCATGAGCACCGCCAAGGTTGGCTCCTGCCGCCCCGCCGCCGTGTCCGTGATCGCCCTGGCCACGTCTGCCGCGTGTACGCCGAGCGGCGGCACGAAGGAAGCTATGACAGCATCGACGCCGTCGTCATCCAGCACCGTCTCGAGAACCGCCCGGTAGCTGTCGGCATCCGCACTGGCAATCATGTCGACCGGGTTGTGAACGGACGCTTCCTCCGGCAGCGACTCGCGAAGGCGGTCTCGTGTCCTCTCGCCGAACTCGGCGACCCGCAGCTGTCGCGACTCGAGGGCGTCGGCGATGATGATCCCGGGCCCGCCCGCGTTCGTGACCACCGCCACCCTATCGCCCTTGGGCAGGGGCGCGTTGCCGAAGCCCATGGCCATGTCGAACAGCCCCTCGACGGTGTCCACACGAATCACGCCGCATTGGGCGAAGAGGGCATCGGTGGCAGCGTCGAGCCCCGCCATCGCCCCGGTGTGGCTGGTCGCCGCTCGAGCCCCCGCTCCGGTCCGGGCCGCTTTGACCGCGATCACCGGCTTGGTCCGAGTGACTTCCCGGGCGATGCGAGTGAAACGGCGCGGATTACCGAAGTTCTCCAAGTACATCAGAATGACGGACGTCTGCTCGTCATCCCGCAGGTACTCGAGCGCGTCGTTGCTCGAGATGTCAGCTTTGTTACCCAGACTGATGAACTTGCTGACTCCGATGCCGTACTCGCGGGCATAGTCCAGAATCGTAACGCCCATCGCGCCCGACTGGCTCAGGAAGGCCACACTCCCGATCGGTGGTGTCGTGGGTGCGAATGTCCCGTTCATTGAGACCGCAGGGTCGGTGTTGAGCACGCCCATGCAGTTCGGTCCCACCATCCGCATCCCGTAATGCCGAACGCACTCCAGTAGCTCGTGCTCTCTGTCAGCCCCCTCGCCCCCGACCTCCCGGAAGCCTGCCGAGATGACGACGAGTCCCTTGACTCCCGCCTCGCCGCACTCCGTCGCCACCTGCAGCACGTGCTCCTTCGGCACTACGATCACCGCCTGGTCCACCGGCCCTGGCACCTGCCCGATCGACGGATACGCACGTATGGAGTGTACGACGTCCGCGCTTGGGTTCACAGGATAGACGGCGCCCGAGTAGCTGTCGCGAAGCAGGCTGTCGAGGATGACATAACCTATCGTGTCACGCCGACGACTCGCTCCGACGACGGCGATCGAACTCGGCTCGAATATGGCTTTGAGTGACTCACACGATGTCGTTTCCATGGCGCTAAGATAGCCTGCGACGGCTGCTTCAGGGAGGCGAGGATGCTTCAGGGATCGACCGGTCAGCCTGGCTTTGGCGTCGACGCCGCGCACTCGGCAGCCCTACGCAATCGGTAGAAGAGCGCCGCGGTATAAAGCGTGCCGCCCAATGCAACGGTCCACATGTATAGCTCGAGGGCCAAGGTGAGATGGCGGATGCCGGCCACGGTATAGACGTCGAGAATCAGTATGACGAGGCCCGGGCCCAAGGCGCTTGTCGCGGTCAGTAGCTGCCGCTCGTCACGCAGGGCTTCTGCCTCGTCTGTTTCGCCCGATCGGACTAGCGGTGCGGCCGCCCAGGCGTCCACACGTTGGACGAGCCTATCCTGCCAGCCATAGATCCAGTTGTACACCCATATCAGCGCGAGCAAGAGCCGGCGGGCGGCAGGGCGGCCCGAGTACCGGCTTTCGTCCTCGGGGGTCAGAGCCTCCTTCACGTGGCTGGTTGTGTCGCCGCCCCGGCGGGCACGATAGCGGACGTAGAAGTAGTTGTAGACGGAACCCTGTAGCAGACCGAGCATCAGAGCTGCGGCCGCCAGTGCGCTTGCGTACGCAATCCCACGGTCGCGCGCGACGGCAACCGCGAGACCAACGTAGAGGGCTGCGGCGACGACGGCGTCAAAGATGGAATCCAAGAAGCGCCCGATACGGGACGGCCTATTCTGAAGCCGGGCGAGCGAGCCGTCTACCGCATCCAGGATGTTCTTGGCCTGCATTGCGGCGGCACCCGCCAAGGCCAAGACGTAGCCCCCTGCCCCATAGCAGCAGGCTCCCAGGAAACCGATGCCTGCCCATAGAAGCGTTACGTGCGCCGCGCGCAACGGCGTCGGCGCGAACCATCGCGCGATCCAAGCGGCTATCGGGCGTGCATAGTCGCTCAGGTCAAGAAATCGCGCTTCGTCCGGAAGCTTCCGCAACGTAGCTACCCCGTGCATAGTCGTCTTAAGTTAGGGGGCGTCCAAGCTTCTATGACAGGGGACTCTCTCTAACCCGGCGCACAGGCATGATCGGCTACTTGACCAGAGCGGTCCATTTCTCAGCGTCGCACCGCTACTACCGGCCCGACTGGACCGAGGACGAGAACAGGCGGCGTTTCGGCGACTGTGCACTCCCCGAAGGGCACGGTCACAACTATCGCTGTGAGGTAACGGTCGCGGCGCCGATCGACCCCGACACGGGCATGGTAGTGGACCTCGTGGAACTCGACCGCATCCTCGACTCGGAGGTCGTCGCGCGGTTTCACCACCGCCACATCAATGCGGCCGTGGAGGCCTTCGCCCCAGGCCGAGCGATCCCAACGACGGAGAACCTCGCGGCCTTCATTCTGGAGAAGGTGGGCGTGCTATTGCCCGACGGGGTTCGAGTCCACCAAGTGCGGGTCCACGAGGACCGCGACCTGTGGTCGGACGTCTTTGGTGACGGTCACGGGAACGGCTGACGGGCCGGGCTCCTCGAGGACCCGCCTCCAACGGTCGAGCCGGCTAGGGTGTTTAGATAAGGCGAGGGCGATGGGCCCGACGAATGGGGGCGAAAGCCCCGTGCAGGACGAGCCGTTCCTCGTTGAGCGTGCGCGCCGCGGAGACCGCGAGGCGTTCGGCACTCTAGTCGGCCGCTACGCCGAGCAGGCCTTTGCGGTTGCGTACGGCTTCCTCCAGCACGCCGAGGACTCCGAGGACCTCGTCCAGGACGCATTCGTTCGTGCCCTGGAGCGCATCGACAGTCTCGGTAGGGGGAGCCCGTTCGGGCCTTGGTTCTACCGTCTGCTCGTCAACGCGGCTCTGAATCGCCGCAAATACCTGGCGCGACGGCGCACCGAAGAGGTTCCGGCGACCACGTCGAGCAGGGAGAGTCCCGCGGTGGATTCTGCGCGCTCCGAGCTGCGCCGGCACCTAGCTTCGGCGCTCGGCTCGCTGCCGCCGGAGCTGGAAACCGTCGTGGTCCTCCATGACTTGGAGGGCTTCACGCACGGAGAGGTAGCGCGGGTGCTTGGAATCCCTGAGGGGACGTGCCGGTCACACCTGTTCAGGGCCCGGCGAATCTTGAGAGAACTGCTGAGCGAGTATCGGGAACACGGCTGAGCTCCTGGCCACACGAGGCAACACCATGGGTGAGCGAAAAGACGAACGACCGATTCCGGAGCTCGAAGGCCTGCGGGCGCCGCGGCTGTCCGGGCGCGATCGCGGGCGTCTACACGAGCGAATCCTGTTGGTAGCCGAGCCCATCCTAGCACGCCGGCGATCTCCGGCGACCTCGTGGGACGTGCTCGCGAAGTGGGCGCGCCCTGGCCTCGTCGCAGCAGGCGTGGCGTTGCTCGTCCTTGCAGGAGCCTGGCAGTTGCGTAGTGATCCCGAACCTGCTGCTCAGCAAGTGGCGTTGAGCGACGCCCTGGCCGTCAGCGAAAGCGGGCCGGTCCCGGCCCTGCTCTTGGCAAGCAATGAACCCGATGCCGATGCCGTCGTGGTGGCGGCGCTCCTAGAATCGCAGGCTGGCCGAGTCCCCAGCCCTGACGAACAACGGTGACGGCGATGAATGGGAAGTCTAAGGCGTGGGCGGTTGCGCTTCTGCTCGGTGTCCTTTTCCTCGGCGGCGCGGCCGGCGCCGCAGTCGATCGCCTTATCCTCACCCGGGCCAAGTCTGCGGCCGAGGAATCACGCCGCGGCGGCGACCGGGGACGGCGAGACTACGTCGGCTGGCTGGCCGCGGAACTCACCTTGTCCGATACGCAACGCGCTCAGATCGAAGTTCTGGTCGAGGAGCATCGGGAGCAGGTTTCGGCGCTCTGGAAGGAGATGCGCCCACGATTCGAGGACTACCAGTCCCAGCTCCGAGGTGAGATACGCGAAGTGCTCACGCCAGAGCAATTGGCCGCATACGAGGCATTGCTAGCGAAGGAACAGGAACGCCACCGCAGCCGCAGGAGCAGACGCTAGTTCACGAGCTCACATCCACAGACTCACCGCTGCTGAGCCGGGCCACCCTACTCCATCAGGCGTAGGGGCATCACCAAGCAGGTGTAGTCTGCTTCCGCACCGACCGGTTCGAAGATCGCCGGCCTCTCGGGCGCGCTCAGGCTTATCTTTACCTCATCGGTGCCCAAGTACCGCAATACTTCCAGCAGGTACTGCGCGTTGAAGCCGATATCCAGCGGTGACCCGCTGTATTGTACCGGCAGTTCATCCTCCGCCTCGCCCAAGTCCGGCGTCTGCACGGCCAAGGATAGCTTCTCCGCGTCGAAGCCTAGGCGCACGCGGTGGGTCTGGTCAGAGGCAATGATTGCCATGCGCCTGATCGCCGCCGTCAGCTCGGCGCGGTCGGCCACGCACTCTTTGTCGGCGTCCTTCGGCAACACCTGCTCATAGTTCGGGTAGGGTCCCTCGATCAGCCGCGTATAGACCTCAGTGCGCTCGGTGCGAAAGCCCAAATGGCTTTCCGAGCGTCCTATCTGAAGCTCGTCATCCGCTGCAAAGAGCCGCTCCACCTGCTGCAGCGCCTTCGGTGGGACGATCAGATCGCTGTCCTCCGCTCCGGCGCCTGCCTCGATTTCCACAGCCATCGTCGCAAGCCGGTGCCCGTTGGTGGCCACCATGCGCATTCCATCCGCACGTTTCTGCCACAGCACACCGTTCAGGACGGGCCTAGTCTCCTCATTCGAGACAGCGAAGCTGGTATGCGCACTGAGATTCTGTAGCTCGCCGCTGCGCAAGCTCCAACCCTCCGTGAACGGGACCTCGGGGAACGATGGGTACTCATCGCTGGGCAGGGTGTGCAGCCGGAATTTGGCGTTCCCGCAGACCAGTAGAGCCCTGCCGCCTTCCGATCGCAGCTCCACGGGAGCGTCCGGCAGCTCCTTCGCGATGTCCGCCACCTTCTTTGCCGGGACCGTTATCGCCCCCTGCGTACTCACATCCGCCGGCGTTTGCACGCTTACCGATATATCCAAGTCGGTACCTCGGACCCGCAAGCTACTCTCGACCGTTTCCACTAGGATGTTCGAGAGCACCGGCAGCGTAGTCCGGGTCGGAATGGTGGCAGCAACAGCCGACAGGCCCTTCTGGAAGTTCTCCCGAGTGATTGTGACCTTCATCGCTCCAACCTATTTTGGTTTGGGTAGGGGCTGGTGCTTTAGCTATTTCCCCACGCGCAATGGTTTGTAAAGACTCCTAGAGATTAATCAGGTAGTAGTAGTAGTAGTAGTGTGGACTTGTGGGCAAGTCCCGGGCAAGCCCCTCGAAAACCGGCTGGGCGGGAGGGAGCCGGGCGCTCCGTGGGTGTGGAGAAGTGCTCGGGGTTCCGTGCCGTGGCTGGGCAGAGTGGCGGGCGCGTGTGGGGATTTATCGGCTGCATGGGGCGTTGCACGGAGTTTACACGGGACGGCTGTGGAGTTTGGGTCAACACTACCGCAGCCGCTGCTGCACCAAGTCGACCTGGCGCTGCAGCTCCGGATCGCTGGTAACCTGTTGCGTGACTTTACGGATCGAGTGAATCACGGTCGAGTGGTCCCGACCGCCGAATCGGAGGCCGATCTGCGTGTAGGGCAGGTCGAGCAGTAGCTTTTCTAGGTACATGGCGACCTGACGGGGTGTAGTGACATGCCGCTGGCGGCTCTTGGAACGCATCGCCTCGGGGGTCACGGCAAAAACTTCGGACACTGCTGCCTCGATGCGGTCAGGGGTGATACCCTGAAGTGGGCCAGCGGCGCCGCCTAGGACCTCGCTGGCCAGTTCAGGCGTGATCTCCCGCCCGGTGAGAGAGCTGTAGGCCAAGAGCTTGATGACGGCGCCCTCCAGCTCGCGCACGGACGATGTGCAGCGTTCGGCGATTGACGTGAGGACGTCATGGCGGATTGCTAAGCCGTCAGCCGCCGCCTTCAACTGCAGAATCGCGACGCGCGTCTCGAAGTCGGGGGCTCGGATGTCTGTGACTAACCCCCACTCGAAGCGAGATATCAACCGCTCTTGGAGCCCAGGGATGTCCTTCGGTGGGCGATCGCTGGTGAGGACGATCTGGCGTTGCGCGTCGTGCAGGGCGTTGAAGGTATGGAAGAACTCTTCTTGGGTCCTCTCCTTGCCAGCCAAAAAATGCGCGTCGTCCACTAACAGTACATCGATCCGGCGGTAGCGATTGTGGAACTCGGCCGTGCGCCGTTCTTGAATCGCGGCGATGAGCTCGTTGGTGAACTGTTCCGTGGGAAGGTATGCAACGCGCGATCGAGGGTGCGCACCGATCACGGCGTTCCCAATAGCATGCATCAGGTGCGTCTTACCTAACCCGACGCCGCCATAGATGAACAGTGGGTTGTACGAGCGCCCGGGTGCCTCGGCCACAGCGTGACATGCGGCGACGGACAGCTCGTTGTGCGTACCAACCACGAACCGCTCCAAGGTGTAGCGAGGATTCAGGGCGCCGATTACTGCCTGGCCGGGGGCCTCGGGCATCTCTGGCCGGGCCCCGGGCTCACCGCCCAGCTCTTGCAGATCTTCCGGCGCTACAGAGTGGAAGACAGGCGCTGCCCCATCCTCGGAAGGCCTTGCCTCGAAGGCCAGATTGAACGACCCAGCGAAGACTGCGCGCGCGGCCGCTGTGAGAACCGGCCCGAACTTGTCCTCGATCCACTCTGCCGCAAAAGCGCTCGGCGCTGCCACCACAAGCAGGTCGCTGGACAAGGCGACAGCTTGCGTCGGGGCAAGCCAGGTGCGGTAGCTATGCTCCGGCAGCTTGCCTCTGGCACTGTCCAGGATTCTGGACCACGCTTCTTGGGCCGTCAGCTCCATCGGCAGGGGATAAGGGTTCGAATTCTCTGACTCGATCGCAAAAACATGCGGCTTGTAGGTGGGCCGCCCGCCATCTTAGACGACGGTGCCGCAGCGAGTCAAGATGCGAGTAGCACCCGTCTTCGGGCGAGCGCTTATTGAGCGCGCCCGTTGCGTACGCCGGGTAGCGCTGCTAACTGCTGGTTGGAATGCGCGCGCCACCGCAACGGGGGGTTAAGGATGCGCCTTCGAGATTTCAGGCTCGGCCCAGGGGTCGTCATAGCGGCCGCGTTTATCGGGCCGGGCACCATAACGACAGCGACGGTCGCAGGGGCGAACTACGGCTTCGCGCTGGTGTGGGCCCTAGCCTTCGCTGTCGTCGCGACGCTGGTCCTGCAGGAGATGGCCGTGCGCCTGGGGCTCGTTGGGCAGATGGGGCTGGGAGAAGCGATGCGGTGGCGGTTCAGCAAGGGTCTGCCTCGTGTCCTGTCCGCTGCACTGGTGGTAGGGGCGATCTTCATTGGGAACGCCGCCTATCAGACAGGGAATCTCCTGGGCGGAGCCCTGGGTCTGCAGGACGTGCTCGGCGGAAGCGCGAGGCTTTGGGCGCCTGTGTTGGGCTTGCTGGCGTTCATGCTGTTGTGGTCGGGGCGCTATCGCTGGGTCGAACGGGTGTTGGTCGGGATGGTCGCCGTGATGGGTGTCGTGTTTCTGACGACTGCCATCGCTACGCGACCCGACCTAGCTGCCCTAGTACGAGGGCTGCTGCCGACCGGGCTCGGAGATCAAGCGGCGCTGCTGACAGCGCTCGGACTAGTCGGCACCACCGTCGTTCCGTACAACCTCTTCCTGCACGCTTCGGCAGTGCGCGAGCGGTGGCGCGGAGAGGGCGAACTGGATGCGGCGCGTGCGGATACCGCGGCTTCGGTTTCCGCTGGTGGCGTGATCTCCATCGCGGTGCTCGTAACGGCGGCCGCCCTCCCGGCTACGCTAAGGGTCTCGAGCGCCGCCGACATGGCCCAAGCGCTGCAGCCGTTGCTGGGACGTTGGGCCGGCGCGTTCTTCGCGTTTGGCCTTCTGGCTGCCGGTCTGTCTTCCGCGATCACGGCGCCGCTGGCCGCCGCCTACGCGACCTGCGGCGTGATGGGGTGGGATACCGACCTGCGGTCGAAGAGCGCGAGGACGGTTTGGGTGGCGGTGTTGTTGGTTGGGGTCGTATTTGCGGCGCTGGCGTTGCGGCCGATAGCGGCGATCCTCTTCGCGCAGGCGGCGAACGGTCTGTTGTTGCCCATCATAGCGGGCTTTCTGCTGTACATCGCTAACGACAGGTCGTTGCTCGGGTCGCGCGCCAACGGCTGGGTGAGTAATCTTCTGGGTGGGACGATGGTGCTGGTGGCAGCGGCACTCGGGATTCGATCGCTCGTGCGGGCACTGTCGGGCCTTTGAATGCTGGCGTAGTGGCTTGATCGGCGGGGGTGGCGCGGCTATATTCGGGCCTCTGTTTTTTCAGCGTGAGAAGTCTTTGGTTGGCAACGAGATCGAGGGGGCGACCCCATGAAACCGACATACCGCCCTCGGAACCGGAGGCGTCTGCGAAAGCACGGCTTTCGGGCGAGAATGAGGACCAAGGCGGGTCGGCAGGCAGTAGCAAGGCGCCGCCGCAAGGGCCGCAAGCGCCTCGCGGCGACGATCCCCAAGAAGTAGCGGGCCCTACGCGCGGACGCTACCGCTTCCCGCGGGGCGCGCGCATCCGACGACAGTCGGAGATCCGGGCTTTGTATCGCCGGGGGAAGCGGAGGCGAACTGGTCACTTCGACGTGTTCGTCGCCGGTTCCCCCGTTTTTCGTGTCCGGCTGGCGCTGGTGGTTCCGAAGCACGGACACAAGATTGTGGAGCGCAACCGGGTGAGGCGCTGGTTGAGAGAGGGCGCTCGACTGGAGCTACTTCCGCGCTGCCGAGATGAGGGCGTAGAGCTCGACGTGCTGATTCGGGCGCGCCCCAATGCATACGAGGCCGAGTACGGCCAGTTGAAAGAAGAGATCAGAGAATTAGCGGAAGAGCTATGCTCGCACGGCTCCTCGTAGTGCTGGTCCGCGGCTATCAGCTAGCCATATCACCGCTGCTCCCGCCGGCCTGCCGGTACACGCCTACTTGCTCGCAGTACGCGATCGATGCGCTTCGCCAGCACGGGGCGATGAAGGGGAGTTGGCTGGCCTTGCGGCGCTTGGGCAGATGTCATCCGTTCCGCCCAGGCGGCTACGACCCGGTGCCATAGCATGGGTAACGAGAAACGACTTCTCCTTGCCGTAGGGTTGATGTTGGGGGTCGTGCTGCTCGTCAACGTCCTGTTCCCTCCACAAAGGCCGCTGGAAACCCCAACCGAGATTGCCGGTCCAGAGGTGTCTGAGCCTTCGCCTCCAGCCGTCGAGGCCGAGAGCGTCGAGACTCAGGTGCCGGTGTTGCCGCAGCAGGTCGATACGCTAGCCCTGCCCGGTGTGGTAGCGACTGAGGAGATCATCGAGGACACGGTGTGGGTAGAGGGGCCGCTGTACCGGTTCGGGTTCGCCACGCGAGGCGGTAGGCTGGTATCCGCGGTGATGCTCGGGTTCGAGTCGCTCGCGGTCGAGACGAAGGGCGAGCCGGTCGAGCTCGTGCCTCCTCGTGCCGCCGACTTCCTGACGCACCGTTGGCTGGTGGGCGATGACACGCTGGATTTGAGCGGCGTGCAGTTCGAGATCAGCCCCAGAAGGGGCCTGACGCTGGCTTCGGGCGGTGAGCCGCAGACCCTGACCCTGACCTACCGGTACCCAGGCACGGAATTTCGGGTCGAGTTGCAGTACACGTTCTATCCGGACCGCTACGTCATCGGCCTAGAAGGCCGGTTGGCGGGAGGTCCGACGGGCGGTTGGTGGGTGGTGGGCCTCGGGCCCGGACTCCTGAGCAACGAGGGGGATCCGGAGCAGGACTACGAGTCAAACCTTGCCTTCACAGCGAAGGGGTTGGACGGAGTGCAGTCCCAGAAGGTGACCGACGTGGCCGCCGGCGAGCGCCTCACCTTGGATGGGCCGTTCGATTGGGTGGCCGTCCGCACCAAGTACTTCGTCGTGGCGCTCGTGCTGCCGCTCGAAGCTGGCGCCGAGAACCGTTTCGCCGGGCTGATGATCGAAGGGTTGCCGGAACCGTACCGCGCGCAAGGGGTGGCCAGCTTCCCGGTAACGCGGCAGGGAGATTTCAGCTACACAGCCTACATCGGCCCCCAGGACTACGGGCGCCTCGCGGCCGTCGGCCGAGACCTCAACGAGGTCACCCCGTATGGCTACAAGTGGCTGCAGCCGGTACTGCGACCGCTGGCGGGCGCCATAACCACGGTTCTTGTCTGGATGCACCGTTTCCTGGGGCTCGGCTACGGCTGGATCTTGATCGTATTCGGGATCGGGATCCGTGTGCTGCTATTCCCGCTGTACCAGAAGAGCATGCGCTCGCAGATGGCTATGATGCAGGTGCAGCCGCTCATGAAGGAGATTCAGGAAAAGCACAAAAACGACCCGCAGCGGCTTCAGCAGGAGACGATGAAGCTGTACAAGGAGCACAAGGTCAACCCGCTTGGCGGATGCCTTCCGATGCTCCTGCCCTTCCCGATCTTGATCGCGCTGTTCTTCGTGTTCCGTGACACAATCGAGTTCCGCGGCGTTCCCTTCCTGTGGCTACCCGATCTCTCGCAGCACGACCCGTATTACATCATCCCGGTGCTGATGGGCGCGTCAATGTTCCTGCTGCAGTGGATCGGCCAGCGGGCGATGCCACAGAGTAACCCGCAGATGAAGATGATGATGTGGTTCCTGCCCATCATGATGACTTTTCTCTTTGCCAAGTTCGCCTCGGGGCTGAACCTCTACTACGCGACCATGAACTTGGCATCGCTGCCGCAACAGATGTACCTAACGAAGAAGCGCAAGGCGATAGCGGCGCAGCCGCCCCCTAGCAGCAAGGCGAAAGGCCCAGGTAAGAAGGCGAAGGGGTAGCATCAGCCTTTAGACAGATGGACACCATAGCGGCCATATCCACCGCGCCCGGGCGCGCTGCCATCGCTGTGGTCCGGGTCTCGGGGCCCATGGCGCTCGACGTCGCTGCCCGCACCATCGGCGATGCCCTCGTAGAGCGGTGCCCTTCCCTGCGCTGGTTGAAGCATCCAACGAGCGGCGAACGGCTCGATCAGGTGCTTGTAACCCTCTTCCGCGCCCCGAACAGCTACACCGGCGAAGATATGCTGGAGTTGAGTTGCCACGGCGGCCCTTTGAGCCCGCAACTGGTGCTGGATGCCGTACTCGCCGTGGGCGCGCGCGTTGCCGAGCGGGGCGAGTTCACCCGCAGGGCCTACTTGAATGGCAAACTCGACTTGTTGCAGGCGGAGGCGGTCCTCGACTTGGTGGACGGCCGCTCTGCAGCACAGCATCGAGCGGCGGTGCATCAGCTGGACCGGGGCCTCTCGCTTCGTATCGAGGCGTTGCGCGAAGCGATCATTCGCTGCGAGGCGCTCCTGGCCTACGATATCGATTTCCCGGAGGAGGATGAGGGACCATTGTCCCCCGTGGAAATCGATAACGCTGCGCGCGATGTCATTGAGCGAATCGATCGTCTGCTGGAAACGGCTGCCGAGGGGGAGTTGCTGAGGGAAGGCGCGCTGACGGTGATCGCGGGTCGACCCAACGCAGGTAAGTCAAGCCTGTTCAACGCGTTGTGCGGCTTCGAGCGCGTGATCGTCACTGAAGAGCCGGGCACCACGCGCGATGCTGTTGAAGCGGTCGTCTCATTGGGCGGCTATCCGTTCAGGCTTGTGGACACGGCGGGGCTGCGAGAACCGGAGCACCAGGTCGAGCGGCTAGGCATTGAGGTGGCACGGCGCTATCTGGAGGCGGCCGATGTAGTCGTGTTCTGCGTAGAGGCGGATCGATCCTTGGAGGCGGATGAGGCCGACTTCCTCCGACAAGTGGAAGCCGGGGCGGTCCTCGTGGTGCGCACCAAGACCGATATAGCCGGTAAGAACGCTATCGCCAAGGCGGGCGATCAGGCTGGGACGAGCGGCGTAGTCGAGGTGCGTGTGTCTACTCTGACAGGCGAGGGGTTGGCCGAGCTGCGGGATGCACTGTTGGAGGCCGTGTTCTCAGGCAGCTTGGCTGCGGAGGTCGAAGCTCCCCTTGTAACCCGTGAACGACACGCTCGCGAGTTGCGGCGGGCGCGTGCCGAAGTCACCGCTTTCCTCGGTGCGCGTTCAGAAGGGCTGGCCCCAGAGGTGACAGCGACTCATCTAAGGGCCGCGGCCCATGCGCTGGAGGAGCTGCTTGGCGTGATCGCACCGGAGGACCTGCTCGCCCACGTCTTCTCCGAATTCTGCATCGGCAAGTAATCACCAACCGCGCTGACTAGACCACCCCACTGGACGCGTTACATACCGAAGGCGGTGTTGTTGCAATCACCCCGTCGCTGCGGTAATAGATATTGGCAGGAGCCCTTCCATCGCCCATCGCTCTCTGGAGGTCCCGATGCAACGAGCACTAGCTCTCATCGCCTGTCTGTCGATGGTGGTCGGATGCGACCGTGCCACGACGTACGATGTCGTCATACGCGGTGGAACGGTTTACGATGGCAGTGGCGGCGCTCCCTTCGTCGCGGATTTAGCCATCGAGCGGGACACGATCGCTGCGATCGGGGGCTTGGAAGGTGCTCGCGGTAGAGTCGAGATCGACGCGGGCGGTTTGGCCGTTTCGCCCGGGTTCATCAACATGCTCAGCTGGGCCACCGAGACGCTGATCGAGGATGGCAGCTCCCAAAGCGACATCCGGCAGGGCGTGACGCTGGAGGTGTTCGGCGAGGGCTGGTCGATGGGCCCGTTGAACGAGCGCATGAAGCAAGAGGCGGTCGGACAGCAGGGTGACATCAAGTACGAGATCGAGTGGACGACTCTCGCCGAGTACCTGGATTTCTTGGTAGAGCGGGGCATCTCGACGAACGTCGCCTCGTTCGTTGGGGCCACCACGGTACGAATCCACGAGCTCGGCTACGAGGACCGGCCGCCGACGGCGCAAGAGCTCGAGAGGATGAAAGCGCTGGTGCGACATGCGATGGAGGATGGAGCCGTCGGGTTGGGTTCGTCGCTCATCTACCCGCCGGCCTTCTATGCCGAAACGGAAGAACTCGTCGAGCTGGCCAAGGTCGCAGCGGAGTACGGGGGCATGTACATCTCGCATATGCGCAGCGAGGGGAACCAGCTGCTCGAGGCGCTGGACGAGCTGATAACCGTCGCGAGGCAGGCCGACATCCCCGCGGAGATCTACCACCTCAAGGCGGCTGGCCAGGAGAACTACGGGAAGCTCGATGCGGTTTTCGAGAAGGTGGAAGCGGCGCGGGCTGAGGGCCTTCGCATAACCGCGGATATGTACACCTACCAGGCTGGCGCAACGGGCCTCGGTGCGGGAATGCCGCCTTGGGCACAGGAGGGTGGCCATGAGGCTTGGGTCGAGAGGCTGCGGGACCCGGCGCTTCGAGACCGAATTGCAAGGGAGATGCGTACCCCGACGGATGAATGGGAGAACCTGATGCTCGCCGCCGGAACGCCGGACAACGTTCTCTTGGTCGGCTTCAAGAGCGAGGCGCTGAAGCCGCTGACCGGCAAATCGCTCGCCGAAGTGGCGGCTTTACGAGGCGAGTCGCCGGAGGAGACCGCCATGGATCTCGTCATAGAGGACGACAGCAATGTTGGTGCGGTCTTCTTCATCATGTCGGAAGAGAACGTCGCCAAGAAGATCGCCCAGCCTTGGGTGAGCTTCTGTTCAGATGCCGAGTCCTTAGCGCCGACGGGCGTGTTCCTGAAAGCGAATCCGCACCCGCGGGCCTACGGCACGTTCGCGAGGTTGCTCGGGAAGTATGCGCGTGACGAGGGCGTGATTGCCATGGAGGAGGCGGTTCGCCGTCTGACGTCCCTACCCGCATCCAACCTGAATATCGAACGGCGCGGAGCGTTAGCTCCCGGTTTCTACGCCGACGTCGTCGTGTTTGACCCGGAAGCTATCATCGATCACGCCACGTTTGCGGAGCCGCATCAGTACTCTTCGGGTGTCTTGCACGTCTTCGTGAACGGGACTCAAGTGCTGGCGGATGGGGAGCACACGGATGCTCTTCCGGGTCGGGTCGTTCGCGGCCCCGGTTGGAAGGGCGGCGAGTAAGGAGGCCGGCCGGGAGCCCGCAGGTGGTCTTGGTGTAGCCTCGATTGGGATCGATGGGGGTGGTGATAGGCAGAGGTCGCTCAGAATGGAAAACCGACGTCGATCACAAGGCGAGGCAGGGAAATGAAATTGAGCCCTGCCAGCGATACAGCACCGCTGCCGAAGCGTGTGACAGCGGCGAGGGTCAGGTCGTAACCGTACGTTAGCAGGTCAAGGTCGACATCCCACTCAGCGAGCGCCGCCCCGGCGCTCCAGCGAAATCTTCCGACGACGTAGCGGTGAAACTCGTACTGCAGGCCGAGTTGTAGGTTCTGCATGTGACGGCCGTGCCGCTCCAGGGCTTTCAATCCGGGGAACGGGAACTGCCGGTCCGGGAAGATGAAGTAGCTGTTTGTGCTGCCGAGGAAGAAGTGGTAGTGATCGGGGATATCGACCGTGCTGGTGCCAACGGTCAGGCGGCCGAGCAGCGAAAGTCGGCCGAGCAGTGGGACCGCGCCCTCGGCATCTAGCACGCTGTGAACGAACGAACCGTCGTCACCGGCAAACTGGTACTCCGATTTCGCGAGCGCACGGGCTCCGGTGCGGGGAAAGACGGCCCGGTCGTATGTGTCGAGGGTGAATAGCGCGCTGACCGTAGCATACGAGCGGCTCTCGCCCGTGAACGGCTCGCCGACGGCAGCGAACTCGTCCAGGGAGGCGTGCTCGCCTTTTATGCGCACGCCGAGAACTGCTGCGTTGCCGATTGCTAGCCCTGCGCCGAGGGAGATATTGGTCACGTAGGCCCTTGGTGTGCCCACGCGCAGTTCCTCCCTGTAGATGTCGAAGGGCATGCGGCGGTAGCCGGCATCCAGTCCTATTAGGAACTCCGGCGCGTGCCCTACGCGGCGGGTGAGTCGACCTTCGGCAAGGCCCTGCTCACCCAAGCGGACGTCGGCTTCAACCCGCGTTCCGTACCCTAGCACGTCAAACGCCACTGCCGAGGCCAGCAGCGCAGCTTTATAGCGGCTGTCGTAGCGATAGCCGAAGCCCAACCGCGCAAAGCGCTCCTCAACGACAGTCAGGCGGAGTATCCGCTCCTCTGAGGGACGAGCGGCTTGACCTGTCCCGGCGTGAGGAGATGCTGCGGACGCCCCCCTCGTCTCGATGTCGTCCAACAGATACTTGACCTCGCGAAAACGCCCCGTGTCGTAGAGCCGCGTGACCCCGGCGTCGAGGTCTGACAGACTTACCCGGCCAGGCACGATGATGCGAAGCCGGTCGCGTACGAACTTCTGTGAAGCCGTCCTCAGACCGGCTATGGTCACGTCGGAGATGTATACAGAGTCGGCGTAAGGGTCGGCTCCAGCAGGTGCCGCCGAACCGGTCGCAAAAGGAGTCAAAGCCCCCGGCTTGCGGGCGTCGAGTTCAGGAGGCGCAGGCGGCGGACCAGACGCCAGACCGAGCCTGGCTACATCGGCCAGCGCCGCGCGCGCGGCTGAATCGCCCCGTTCGGCCCATTCTTGGGCTCTGTCAAATGCCGTAGTTGATAATCCTGCTATGTCCGGAAGGATTAGAACGTCACACAACTCTCGCTGCCTGACCGTAGATTCCCAGCTTCGGTAGCCGATGGTCTGGTCGAGAACCGCGAGCAGGTTGTCGAGGCTGTCAGCCGGCATGAGCGGTTTCGAGACATCGCTGCAGATCAGTACGTCTGCGCCTAGGGCATGCGCGTCTTCGGCGGGAAGGTTGCGAGCGACACCTCCGTCTGTCAGCAGTCGCCCGTCCACTTCCACAGGAGCGAACACGCTCGGGATGGCTGTACTGGCCCGGATCGCGTCGGGCAGGTAGCCGCTCTCCAGGCGCACGGCATTGCCCGTCTCGGCGTCCGTCGCGACTGCGGCAAACGGAAGCGGCAGGGCCCGGAAGTCGCGGACGGGGTGTACCCTCCAGGTGAGCAGGGTAAGGAACTGACCGATGTGCTGACCGGCTATGAATCCGCCCGGAAGCCGCGGCTTGCCGCGACGTATTGGCAGCGTGAATGCGAGACGATCGACTTCGGGCTTGCGCTCCACCGGCAGGTTTCTTCGCAGCGCGAGGTCGCTGAACAAGTGGTCCCAGTCGGCGGCGGCAGCCACGGCGAGCATCTGGTCCGGCGTGTAGCCGGCGGCATACAAACCGCCGATTATCGCGCCGATGCTCGCTCCGGTTACAACGTCGAATTCGACCCCCGCCTCTTCGAGCACGCGGATCACGCCCATGTGTGCTAGCCCGCGGGCAGAGCCTCCGCTCAACACCAGGCCTACCTTTTGGTTGCGATGTTGTCGATCAACTGCGGTGTTTTGCGGCCGGGTCGTTGAAAGCACGTCTTCTGCCGTACTTGGATTCTGTTGCCTGCTGTGAGCGGCCAGCGCAGGGCTATTCGGAAGGCAGATGAGTGCTGCAGCCGCCAGGATGAGCGGCGCAACTCGGAGGTAACGCACTGAACGCCGGGAGTGTTGGCGCATCTATGACATGCATTTAGAACGTTATGCGAAAGTCGTCGGGCAACTGCTCCGGCGGAGGTAACTCCTCCAGATCCATTACCTCCGCGGCGGAAGGTCCAGTTTGCAGGTGCTCGTACATCTTATCGACTGCTTCCTTCGGTCCGGCGAAGGCGACCTCAACGCTTCCGTCGTGGCAGTTCCTGACCGTCCCCCGCAGTCCGAGCCGACGCCCTTCGCGCTCAGCCCACCAACGAAACCCGACGCCCTGGACAAGGCCGCGGACCTTGTACGCCCTGGAGACTATTTCGACGCCCGGCATGGCTGGACCTTTGTTGCGCCTACACCTTGCGAGTCGCTTCTTGCCGATTGCTCGCAATATGAACCCCTCTCGCCAATGCGGCTAGAAGGCGAAGCCTGACCCCACTCTTGACCGGAAAGTTTCTCAGGCTGGCCTAGCCTCTCATACGTTATACCTTGACGCCTATCGTGATGTTTACGCATCGAACTTTGATTCGGGTTCATGAGGCGTGATGAGTGCGACTTATGACGTCATTGTGGTGGGAGGCGGGCATGCCGGCTGCGAAGCGGCCGCGGCCTCGGCGCGAATAGGCGCTCGCACGCTGTTGATCACGTCATACCTGGCCCGCCGGCCGTTGGCGGAGTCGCGAAGGGCACTGTAGTGCGCGAAGTGGATGCCCTCGGCGGCCTAATGGGGCGGGCTACCGATCGAACGTCCGTTCAGTTTCGCATGCTCAACCGCCGCAAGGGTCCCGCCGTCTGGGCTCCGCGCTCGCAGTGCGACCGGTGGCTCTACCCGCGCGCTATGCGAACGCTCCTAGAGGAGACGCCTGGGCTAGATCTGTTTCAGGGCACAGCACGTGAGCTCTTGTTAGATGGAGGACGTCCTGCCGGGATCAGGTGTCGTGACGGTTCGGAGTTCGGAGGGCGAAGTGTCGTTGTTACAGCAGGCACTTTTTTGAGAGGTGGGATTCATATCGGCGGTGGGATTCGTGAGGCGGCTGGGCGGGCGGGAGACGCTCCTTCGGTCGAGCTCTCGGAGCAGTTGGAA